>NZ_BTPD01000003.1:694-399103 GCF_036245625.1 Algoriphagus confluentis | reverse complement strand
GATATAAACCACGAAATCATCCATAATTAAAAATAAAAAAGGCTTTCGTTTCCGAAAGCCCTTGTAGCGAGGACGGGAGTTGAACCCGTGACCTCAGGGTTATGAATCCTGCGCTCTAACCAACTGAGCTACCTCGCCAAATTTCTTTTTTCAATATTTCAAGTACTAGGGAGTTGAACCCTTGTCCGCCGCGCCTGTGCGCCAGGGCGTAGCGGATATGAATCCTGCGCTCTAACCAATCTACGAAAGCTATGGGGACTACATCGCCAGATTTTTTTAATAATTTATTTAGGGTATTGAAAGTTGGAATTAATACTTATATTAAGTCACAATCACTACTCAATATTGGGATGGGAAAATCGTTTATTTTCCAAATCAACCCTCCCTTTTCGAATGGGAATGCAAATATGAGTTCTTGTACTTTGAAATCCAAGTTGAGAAAAAAGAAAATGTGGGAAAAAACCTCCCTAAACCGAATTAATTATGGTGAAAAATAAATTTATTGCTGATTATCAAATAAATGCGTCCAAGAAGATTGTTTTCCAATATTTGAGTACGGCAAGCGGGTTAGAGGAGTGGTTTGCTGATAATGTCCGAATCAATGAGGATAAAAACTACATCTTCAATTTTGACAATGAAGATCATTATGCCAGATTGGCGTCCCTGCGCTCTAATGCTCATGTAAAATTTGATTTTTTTGATCCTGAAAATCCTGAAGAAAGGGATCATTCCTACATTGAGTTCAAATTGGAAGAAAACGAGCTAACCCAATCTCTTTTTCTCAAGGTGATTGATTACTCCAACGAGTACGAGGAGGATGAGCTCGAAGCAATTTGGGAAGGCCTGATTTACAAACTGAAAGAAATTATCGGTGGGTAATTTGATTTCTAATCCCCATTTTTGAACTTCCAAACCCGTAAGTGCGTAGGCAACGGGAAGGATTTCCTTTCATGAAAAAATTAGATAAACTTATCCTTGGGTCGTTTATCGGGCCATTTCTACTCACTTTTCTCGTGGTTGACTTCATTCTATTGATTGTCAACATGCTTAAGTATTTTGACGAAATTTTTGGGAAAGGCTTAGGCTTTGCCATTTATGCTGAATTGATCGGGTATTTCGTGATCAGTATTTCTCCCATGGCGCTGCCATTGGCCGTTTTGCTTTCCAGCCTGATGACTTTTGGGAATTTGGGTGAGCATTTTGAGCTGACCGCTATTAAGAGCAGCGGGATTTCCCTGGTCAGAGCCTTGAGACCCATAGGAATTTTTACCGTGGTCCTGACCGTGGCAGCGTATCTTTCCAATAATTTTCTTGTGCCAAAAGTGAACCTGAAGACCTTCAGCTTGCTTTATGATATCCGAACCAAATCTCCGGCTTTGGATATAAAAGAAGGGGTTTTCTATGCAGGTATTCCCAATTACAGCATCAAGGTGAACGAAAAGTTGGACGATGTCCGACTGCGGGATATAATTATTTACAATCATGCGGAGGGTTTAGGCAATTTGAGTGTTACCCTTGCCGATTCGGGAAGAATGGAAACCTTCATGAATGATGCCTACATGAAGCTGACCCTCTTTAATGGGCAAAATTACAAAGAGGCTCGGTCTACTAGAGGTATTGCTGAGCCACCTGTGGAGTTTTCCAGAACCAAGTTTTCAGAAAACGTGATGATTTTCGATCTCTCTGCTTTTCAGTTAAGCCGAACTCCTGAAGACCTTTGGTCCACCAATCGTGCCATTAAGAACATCCCCGAAATTAAATCGGGCTTGGACTCCATTTATTCTTTAGTCAATGATTTGAAATTTCAGAATTTCAAAACTGCCGAAAGCATCTATCCTTTTTTCACCAAAAACAGGCAATTTCAGCCCAATCAGGAGATTATGGAAAGAAAGGCAAAAGACGATACCCTTAGGAAACAAAAAATTCTGCTTCAAAGGGAAAAAGAAGCCCTGGACTCCTCAAAGGTAGAAGTTAATTTAAATGATTCAGTTTCTGGTACAAATCCCATTCGTGAAAGTAAAAAAATAACCCTGGAATCTACGATTTCATCCACTCCAGAAATAGATTCAGCCCTGCTCAACAAAAGAGGTACTCCACTAGGTCCAAACAAAGGAGAGCGGTTAAGGAGACAGCCCGTCATTACTTCTGTGGATACAGCCGGAGTAGGGGAGATCAAGAAAAAGCCGGTCCGAACTTCACCTCTCACAGAGGAAGAGAAGAACCTGATCGATTCCATGATGTATAAAAAGGGGTATTTCTCCAATGCTATTACCATGGCGCTCAATAATTCCCGGAATCTGAAAAATACATTTAATGTCAAAGCGACCCAAATCGACGGTCACGAGCGGGAATTCAGAAGATTTGAAATAGCTTGGTACCAAAAATATACTCAGGCCATTGCTTGCTTTATGATGTTTTTGATCGGGGCACCTTTAGGAGCTATTATTAAAAAAGGCGGCTTGGGGATGCCGGTACTAATCTCCATCACTTTCTTCATTCTCTATTACATCCTAACTATCACCGGGGAAAAATGGGCAAAAGAAGGACTGGCAGATCCGCTTTTCGGAACATTTTTCTCCAACCTTTGCTTGATTCCATTTGGACTGTTCTTTTTAAGACAGGCTAAAAAAGATGCGAGACTATTTGAGTCAGATTTTTATTCAGGGTTCCTGAAAAAATTCAAAGGCCTATTTAAAAAATGAAAAAGCGCTCTCTCTTTTAAAATTGGATTATAAACTCTACCTTTGTAGCTGTTTTATTTAATTTAGCTAAACATGTATTTAACATCAGAGAAAAAACAAGAGTTGTTTAAGAATCATGGACGGTTAAAATCTGCTACAGACACAGGATCTCCTGAATCTCAGATTGCCCTCTTCACACACAGAATCCAGCATTTGACTGAGCATTTGAAGTCAAACAAGAAGGATCACTCCTCAAGACTGGGTTTGTTGAAGCTGGTAGGTAAAAGAAGAAGTTTGTTGGATTACCTCCATAAGAAAGAAATCGAGCGATACAGAGCGATCATCGCCGAGCTCGGAATCAGAAAATAATCCTTTTAGTAAGGTTCTCCTAGTTCGAGAACCTTACTTTTTTCTTTTTAAGCTGGATGCCTTCACTTTTAAGACGAAAGAAAAAATATCAACCATAATTTATGTTACCAAATTTGATCACCAAGTCCATCACTTTGGAAGATGGCAGAGAAATTATCATTGAAACCGGCGCATTGGCCAAGCAGGCGGACGGTTCTGTTGTAGTGAGGATGGGAAAAGCAATGCTTTTGGCCACTGTAGTTTCAAAAACCGAGGCAGGTGAAGGTGTAGACTTTTTGCCTTTGTCTGTTGACTATCAAGAAAAATTTGCCGCTTCAGGAAAGATTCCTGGTGGTTTTCTAAAAAGAGAAGGAAGACTTTCTGATTATGAAATTTTGATCAGCCGTCTGGTGGACCGAGCCATTCGTCCTATTTTTCCTGATGATTACCATGCAGATACCCAAGTGGCGATTACCTTGATGTCTTTTGACGAAAATGTATTGCCGGATGCCTTGGCTGGCTTGGCAGCTTCTGCTGCATTGGCAGTTTCTAACATCCCATTCAATGGCCCCATCTCAGAAGTCCGAGTGGCCAAAATTGATGGGAAATTGATCATCAACCCAAGTCCTGTTGACTTGGAAAAAGCTTCTCTTGAATTTATCGTCGCTGGCTCATTGGAATACATTCTGATGGTAGAAGGGGAGGCCAATGAAATTTCTGAAGATGAAATGGTCGAAGCCTTGCAATATGCCCACGAAGAGATCAAGCGGCATTGCCAAGCTCAAATCGAATTGACCAAGTTGGTAGGCAAAGAGAAAAAGCGCGAGTACAACCATGAAAAATCTGATTCTGCCCTTTACGATAAGATGAAGGCAGAATTGTATGATAAATTATATGCTGCCGTTAGCAAACAGATCGCCAATAAATCCGAGCGTTCGGAATTGGTGAAGGCAATCAAAGAAGAATTTGTGGAGAGCTTGGGAGAAGAGCATGGGTTTGAAGCTAGTTTGATTGGCCCATATTTCCATAAAATCCACAAAGAAGCAGCAAGAAATCTGACCCTCAACGAGAAAAAGCGTCTGGATGGAAGAAAGCTCGATGAAATCAGACCAATCTGGTCGGTAGTGGACTACCTTCCTTCTGCTCATGGCTCTGCAATATTTACCAGAGGTGAAACGCAATCCATCACTACCTGTACCTTGGGAACTAAGATGGACGAGCAGATGATTGACGGTGCAGTGATCTCTGGCTACAACAAATTCTTCCTGCATTACAACTTTCCAGGCTTCTCCACGGGAGAAGTAAAGCCTAACAGAGGTCCTGGCAGGAGGGAAGTGGGGCACGGCAACTTGGCGATGAGAGCCTTGAAGAAGGTTTTGCCTTCCGAAAACGAAAACCCCTATACCATCCGTGTAGTATCTGATATTTTGGAGTCCAACGGGTCCTCATCTATGGCAACTGTTTGTGCCGGTTCTTTGGCATTGATGGATGCAGGAGTTCAAATCAAAGCCCCGGTTACAGGAATTGCCATGGGAATGATTTCCGATGCCAAAACAGGCAAATATTCCATTCTTTCTGACATTTTGGGAGATGAAGATCACCTAGGCGATATGGACTTCAAAGTGACTGGTACCGAACAAGGAATCACTGCATGTCAGATGGACTTAAAGGTAGAAGGTCTGGACTATTCAGTTCTCAAAGAAGCTTTGTATCAAGCCAAGGAAGGCAGACTTCATATTTTGAAGGAAATCAGCAATACTCTTGCAGCTCCTAAACCTGATCTCAAGCCGCATACTCCAAGATCATTCATGATGTGGATTCCTAAGGAACTGATTGGTGCAGTGATTGGCCCTGGAGGAAAGGTGATTCAGGAGATTCAAAAAGATACAGCTACTACCATTGTGATCGAAGAGATCGACAATCAGGGTAAGATCAATATTTTCTCTGCCAATCAAGCCAATATGGACGCGGCTATCCGTCGGGTAAAAGCGATCGTTGCACAGCCTGAAATCGGCGAGACTTACACAGGAAAGGTGAAGAATATTCAGCCTTTTGGTGCATTTGTGGAATTTATGCCAGGTAAAGATGGTTTACTCCATATATCCGAGATCAAATGGGAGAGATTGGAAAGCATGGACGGAGTTCTTGAACCGGGAGAGGAGATCATGGTGAAATTGATCGATGTTGACAAAAAAACCGGTAAATTCAAACTTTCCCGTAAAGCATTGCTTCCAAAACCAGAGAAACCTGCCGTCAAAGAATAATGCATCGCGGGAAAATCTTAAAAACTATAAACATTAATTTCTCAAACATAACGACTGAATGAGGCAGCTAAAAATTAGCAAGCAGATTACCAACAGAGAGTCCCAATCCCTGGATAAGTATCTCCAGGAAATTGGTAAAGTAGATCTGTTGACAGCTGATGAAGAGGTAGTTTTGGCCAAGCGAATCAAAGAGGGCGATCAATTGGCCCTTGAGAAGCTGACCAAAGCCAATTTGCGTTTTGTGGTGTCTGTGGCTAAGCAATACCAAAATCAAGGTCTTTCCTTGGGTGATTTGATCAACGAAGGGAACTTGGGTTTGATCAAGGCTGCCCAGCGATTTGATGAAACTAGAGGCTTTAAATTTATTTCCTACGCTGTTTGGTGGATCAGACAGTCCATTCTTCAAGCTTTGGCAGAACAGTCCCGAATCGTTCGGCTTCCACTCAACAGGGTAGGATCTTTGAACAAGATTTCAAAAACTTTCAGTGAGTTGGAGCAAAAGTTTGAGCGTGAGCCTTCTCCCGAAGAACTAGCCGAAGTATTGGAAGTGACTGCTTCAGAAGTCGTGGATACCATGAAGATTTCTGGAAGACACGTTTCCATGGATGCTCCGTTTGTTCAGGGTGAAGAAAACAGTCTTTTGGACGTATTGGAAAATGATGGAGACGAGAAGCCTGATGACGGCTTGATGACTGACTCTCTTCGTAAAGAGGTTCAGCGTGCTCTTTCTACACTTACCCAAAGAGAAGCAGACGTGATCACCCTCTATTTCGGTTTGAACGGAGAACACGCCATGACTCTGGAAGAAATCGGAGAGAAGTTCAACCTCACCCGTGAGCGTGTAAGACAAATCAAAGAAAAAGCTATCCGAAGACTAAGGCACACCTCAAGAAGTAAAACCTTGAAGCCCTACTTGGGATAATAAATTGAAAAGGGGTTGTAAAGCCCCTTTTTTATTATCTGTCCGGGAAAAAATTGCCGGAAATTTTGTAACCAAACATACCTTAAGGAATTTTAACCTTCCCGATTTTTGTTTCAATTTCCCAATTGACAAAATTTGAACCGTTTTAACAGCAGCGATTGATGAATCCAGAAGTTGAAAAAGTAAAAGTATTGATTATCGGCTCAGGCCCGGCCGGATATACAGCAGCTATTTATGCTGCAAGGGCTGGAATGAATCCCGTTCTCTACACCGGAGGACAGCCAGGTGGTCAGTTGACCATCACCACTGATGTGGAAAATTATCCAGGCTATCCCGATGGAATCATGGGGCCTGAAATGATGGAGGATTTCAGAAAACAAGCGGAGCGTTTTGGCACCCAGGTAAGATATGGCCTGGTGACTGCTGTAGATTTCTCCAAAAGGCCGCACCTTGTCACCGTGGATGATCAGGTTCAAATCAGCGCAGAGACAGTAATCATCTCCACAGGTGCATCTGCGAAGTGGCTGGGATTGGAAAGTGAAACCCGCCTAAATGGAAAAGGGGTCTCTGCATGTGCCGTTTGTGATGGATTTTTCTTCCGAGGTCAAGAGGTGGCAATTGTCGGGGCTGGAGATACTGCCTGTGAAGAGGCATCCTATCTGGCAAATATCTGCTCCAAAGTCTACATGATTGTAAGACGAGACGAAATGCGTGCTTCTCAAATCATGCAGAAGCGGGTAAAGAACAACCCGAAAATCGAAATTCTTTGGAATTCGGAAACTGAAGAAATTCTGGGGACAGAGGAAGTCACAGGAGTACGGGTTGTCAACAATTTGTCTGGAGAAAAAAGAGAAATTGCAATTTCTGGCTTCTTTGTTGCTATTGGTCACGAACCAAACACCGCCATCTTCAAAGATTACATCCACATGGATACTTCCGGCTATATCAAAACGATACCGGGCACTACCCGTACCAATGTGGAAGGAGTTTTCGCTTGTGGAGATGCGCAGGACAATGTATACAGGCAGGCCGTCACAGCGGCGGGCACAGGATGTATGGCAGCCTTGGATGCAGAGCGCTTCCTCGCCGAACAAGAATAATTCTTAAATGAATAAATGAGGAAAAAGTATTTACAGATAGTTTTAGTCTTTTTCTTGAGCATTGGTTTCTTTGAAGCCAATGCTCAAGTTTTTCCTAAGATTATCAAGAAAAATAGTCAGACAGAAATACCTACTGAGCGGAGAAATATTGAGCTCCGTCAGTTTGATCAGAAGGCGTACCTCCGTACCCTTTCCACCCAAACCGATTCCATTCTTTTTCAAACGGAAGTGAATCTTGCCCGGATGCAATCCATCATCAGTGAAGACCCATTGGGCTTCATGTGGGCTCCAACCAATCAATTGATCCAAATTTCTGAGCAAGTTCAAATTGACAGTATTTGGGTCACCGCATTTGAATATTACTCCAACTGGGACAGTAAAAAAGTGGATATATACAATTTGGATATCCGAAATTTCCAGGACAGTCTTTCCCTGAGGCTCTATGACCCTCGATTTGGGATGAACTGGCAAATGCCCGTGGATCTGGATCCAATCGGCGTAAATTCAAGGTTTGGACCTCGATGGGGACGAATGCACTATGGGACAGATTTAGACTTGAGTACGGGAGATTTGGTTTTTTCCGGATTTGATGGCATTGTCCGTGTCAGGTCGTATGATCGCTACGGATACGGGTATTTTTATGTGGTGCGTCATAAAAACGGACTGGAAACTGTCTATGGTCATCTTTCAAAGCACATTGCCCAAGTAGGGGATGAAGTCAAAGCCGGTGATATTCTGGGTAGAGGTGGAAGTACCGGTAGAAGTACAGGTGCCCATTTGCATTACGAACTCAGATACAGAGGACTCCCGTTTGACCCTGAACTGGTCTATGATTTCGAGAAAAAAGAATTGACCAAACAGGATCTGATTGTTTCCAAGGAGCTTTTTGGCCATGTTGCCAAGGCCAGAGAGGCGGCTTATCATCGGGTCAAAAGAGGCGACACTTTGGGAAGTATCGCCCGACGATATGGAGTTCCCATCAATCAGATTACCCGCCTCAATGGCATTTCCACCAGGACCATTTTGAGAATAGGTCAGAATTTAAGAGTCAAATAAAGGTAGTGTATGAAACTTGATATACTGGTGATAGCAGCCCATCCAGACGATGCAGAATTGGGCTGCTCAGGCACCATAGCTGCACATGTGTCCAAAGGCTACAAAGTAGGAATTGTGGATCTCACCCAAGGTGAAATGGGAACCCGAGGAACTCCTGAAATCAGACTAAAGGAATCAGCTGAAGCATCTAGAATTCTTGGACTTGCTGCCCGGGAGAATATGGGCTTCAAAGATATTTTTTTCAAAGATGATGAATCGCATCAGTTGAAATTGATTCAGGTAATCCGAAAGTATCAGCCGGAAATTGTATTGGCAAATGCCATCACCGACAGACATCCCGATCATGGCAAAGGAGCTTCTCTTGCGTCCAATGCGTGTTTTATGAGTGGTCTAAGGAAGATAGAAACTCAGCTTGATGGAAAATCCCAAGATCCATGGAGACCCAAATTTGTCTACCACTACATCCAAAACAACTACATCAACCCGGATTTCATTGTTGATATTACTGAGCATTGGGACACTAAGGTGGCCAGCATAATGGCATTTAAGTCTCAGTTTTTTGACCCCGAAAGTAAAGAACCTGCCAGTTTTATCTCTTCGCCCGATTTCTTGCCCTTCATTGAATCCAGGTCTAGGGAGATGGGACACCGGATTCATACCAAATACGGAGAAGGGTTTACCATTGAGCGCTTCATTGGGGTCAAAGATCTTTTTGACCTAAAATAACTTCAAGGAGCCAAACGGAAGGTTTTCCAAGTTCCACTATGGTTCAATTCATAGCCGATTCTGTCATGGAGTCGATTTGATCTTCCCTGCCAAAACTCAAACCGTTTGGGTCTCAATCTATACCCACCCCAATGCGGCGGTCTGATCAGGGGCTCTTTGGAAAAACGGTCTTCCAACCATTTATTTCTTTCTGCAAGCACTTCCCTGCTTTCTATCCTTTGGCTTTGAGGAGAGGTCCAGGCCCCGATTTGGGATCCGATTGGTCTGGAAAAGAAATAGGAATCGGATTCAGATTCCGATATTTTCTCCAAATCCCCTACGATTCTCACTTGACGCTCCAATTCGGCCCAGAAGAAGGTCAAAGAAGCCTTGGGCAATTGCTCGATTTCCTTTCCTTTGTCACTGGCATAATTGGTATAAAAGATAAAACCCTCGTCTACTCCCTTGAGCAATACTATTCTACCGGAAGGATACCCGTCCAATCCCAGGGTTGAAAGGCACATTGCATTGACTTCCAAGGCTTCGGAATCCACCGCTTCATCAAACCAAACGGTAAATTGTCTAAAGGGGTCATTGCTTACATCACTGATATCCAGAGATTTGAGTGTATATTCTTTTCGTATATCTGAAATTTTCATGAGAACAGAGGAATTGGAATAATTTTCATGTTAAAAGTACACCTGCCATTGGATTATTAAAATTATGATCTATATTTTTCCTTTAAAGTGATAGAAGATCAATGGCTGATAAACCTATAAAAGAGCCCATAGCCGGAAACTTGCTCATTTCTGAGCCTTTCCTTCAGGATGAAAACTTCATCCGATCGGTGGTTTTACTATGCGATCACAACGAGGAGGGAAGCTTTGGTTTGGTCTTGAATAAGCCCTCTATATTGCATTTGGGAGACCTGGTAGAGGAATTGGCTTTCTTGGATAATGAAGTGTTTGTAGGAGGGCCTGTCGAGCAGAACACGCTTCATTTCATTTATTTTGGAGAAAAGGTTTTGGAAGGAAGTATTTCCATAGGAAATGAAATTTGGTGGGGAGGTGATTTTGACACCTTGGTCGAAAACTTCAAAATTGGAAAATTCCAAACTCACGATGTCATGTTTTTTATCGGATACAGCGGATGGGCCGCGGGTCAACTCAGTGAGGAGCTTTCAGCTAACACCTGGATCGTTTATCGAGATAAAATTTCCCCAAAAACACTTCAAAATACCCCGGAAGAGTTATGGAAGGGCCTTTTGAAAAACATGGGAGGGGAGTTTAAGGTTATTGCAAATTATCCCCTGGACCCAAGATTAAATTAGGCAAAATCCCTACTTTTGCCCATATTGCCTTGAAATTATAGTGAGTTTATGACTGATAGAAGTAACGATTTGTCCGATAAGGACAAGGTGACCAAAGCTTCCGCTGAAGAAGTGCCTGGTAAAGAAAAGCTGAATGAAAACCCTGAAAATGAGGTTAACTCTGAATCTTTGGATTTGGAACCCGATGGGGCTAAAAATGAAACAGAAGAAGCTATCACCGAAACAGAAGCTGCACCCACGGCTGAAGAAGTAGATCCTTCAGAAACTGAGGAAGAGGAGCAGATAAATGAGCCGAAAATCATGGTTGAAGCTCCCGCTCTGGAGGAGACTCCTGCTGAAATTGAAGCCCAAGTTGAGGTTTCTGGACTTAGCGAGGAGAATGGTGCTGTGATTTCATCCGCTGATTCGTCAGAAGAGGCAGAAAACGAGGAAGAGGAAGAGCATGATGACCACGCAGATTTGTCCTCACTCACTAAAATCCAACTTTTAAAACTACTTAAAGACAAGCTTCATGGAGGAAATATCCTAAAGCTGGATAAGCTGGCCCATGAAATCAAAGATACTTTTGAAGAAATCGTCCACAAAGAAAAGGACGTCGCCTTAGCCAAATTTAAGGAAGAGGGGGGAGCAGAAGACGATTTTGAATTCAGACAGCACGAAGAAGAGAGAGAGTTTCACAAAATTTTCAATGACTTTAGATATCAGCTCAATTCATTAAGAAAAGAAACGGAGCGGCAAAAGGAGAAGAACCTCGAGGCGAAAAATCAGATTTTGGATAGACTGAGAGAATTGGTAGATGGAGAGGAAACTACCCTTTCCATGAATGTAATCAAATCTATCCAGGAAGAATGGAAAGCAATCGGACCTGTACCTACTTCCCAAAACCGCAGCTTATGGGCAAGCTACAATGCCTTGATGGATCGGTTCTATGACAATAGAAGCATCTATTTTGAGCTAAAAGAACTGGACCGAAAGAAAAATCTCGAAAGCAAGCTTGAGCTATGTGAAAAAGCAGAGGCACTCGTCGAGGTGAAAGAATTGAAGGATGCAATTAAGCAGCTGAATGAGCTTCATGAAGAATTTAAGCATATAGGTCCGGTACCCAGAGAGGAGCAAGAGGCCCTATGGCAAAGATTCAAAGCTGCCTCAGACGCTATATACGACAAGCGAAAGGTCTATTTCGAAGGTCAAAAAGAAGAATTTAAGGTTAATCAGACTGCCAAAGAGCAATTGATAGTTCAATTGACTGAGTTTGCTTCATTTAGCGGTGAAAGAATCAAAGAGTGGAATTCCAAGACCAAAGAGATCCTCGATATTCAAAAAGCGTGGGAGAAAATCGGTCCCGTTCCAAGAGAAACAGGCCGGGAAATAAACAAAAACTTCTGGTCTCTTTTTAAGCAGTTTTTCCATAATAAAAATGCCTTCTTCAAGCATTTGGATGAGGTCAGAGCTACCAATCAACAAAAGGCAGAGGAACTGATTGCAAAGGCTGAAGAACTGAAGGATAACACGGATTGGCAGTCAACTGCAAATCAATTGATCCAATTGCAGCAGGAATGGAAGAAATTGGGTCCAACTCCGGAGAAACACAGGGATTCTTTATACAAGCGATTCAAAAATGCGTGCGATACTTTCTTCGAAAACAGAAGAAATTCCAATAAGCAAGCCAATTCCGAATTCGATAAAAATCTAAAAGAAAAGCAGGAGTTGATCCAAAAGATCAAGGAAGCAGCAAATCAGGAGTCCAAGTCGGAGGAAGAATTGACCCAATTTGTGGAAGCTTTCAATGAAATAGGGTTTGTCCCAAGAAAAAATATCAAGGAGATTCAAAATCAATTCAAAGAAGTCATTGATTTCTATTTGGATCAATTGGATTCTACAGAGGAGGGAAGAGAGGACTTCCTGTTCCGATTGAATTTGAATAAGATTCAAAGCGATCCTAATGCGATCAAAACGCTCAACAAAAAAGAGCATGGCATCAGAAAGCAAATCGCCGACTTGGAAAACAACATTTCGCTTTGGAAAAACAACCTCGAGTTCTTTGCTTCATCTAAGACAGCCGATAAGTTGAAGGATCAGTTTGACGGAAAAATCCAAAAAGCAGAAGAAGAGATTGAAAAGCTGAAGAAGAAGCTTTCCATCTTGCGGGAATTTTAAATTTTTCCCGCTCAAAATCTGAGAGATAGCTGTTTTTATGAAATTTATCCGATTTTGGGTTTGCAGTAAAAGGGAGTAAGTCTATATTTGCACCACCTATAAGGAACGCCTCTTTAGCTCAGCTGGTAGAGCAACTGACTTGTAATCAGTAGGTCGCTGGTTCGATCCCGGCAAGGGGCTCTTTGATTATCAGGCACTTAGGATGTATTTTCTAAGTGTCTTTTTTTGTCTGCTCACAAATTGTCCATAAAGGTACCTTGGTTCAGGTAAGGAAACTTGAACCATCCCACGCGCTAGTTCAAGTTTTCAAACCTGTCTGACGACAAAGGCAGGCTTGGACTTCTCCTTCTTGCAGTCTTCAGACTGCCTTGTTTCATTAGAAAAAGGGCAATTGATTGATTTAAGTCATGATACTTGGACCAGTTTAGGAAAGATGGGGGTAAGTCAGGAGACTTGAACCAGATGGTCAAACTTTCCCACCTGGCTACTATCAATTTTCCAATTTTCAAATTTTTCAATTATTCAAAAAAAAACAGGAGAATTGAACCATAAGGGATTAAACCATATGGTGTACCCAAGAATATTTCAAAAAACTGTTAAAATCCCTTATTTCCTTTTCTCGATCTTTTTGTAAGTCCAAATATTCTTTAAATTCCAAAGCTAATTTTAACCCTTTATCCAAATGAAAAAATTATTTACTCTGGCCTTTGGACTGCTTATAGCCCTATCGGCCACTCTTTCTCTTTCCAGTTTTACCCAACCAAGTCCCGAATATTTCGAAGGCAAGTGGGCAGTGACCGTTTACGATACCCCACAGGGTACTGCGACCATTCCCATGCGATTTGAAACTGTAGACGGAAAAACGATGGGCTATTTCGTAGAAGATGCTTCCGGAACAGAAAAGGAAATGTCCTCCGTCTCTATTGCCGATGATGTACTTACCGCTTACTTCAATATCACCGGTTACGACGTCTACCTCAGCATTAAAAAAGTGGATGACGACAGTGCAAGCGGTTCTCTAATGGATATGTTTGTGACTGAGGCCAAAAGGGTAAAGTAATAAGGCAGACCTTTAGCAACAGGAAAAAACGCAAGACATCAAACTTAAAAACAAGACAAAAAAGGCCTGGAATTGTCCAGGCCTTTTGCTTTAAGCTTTGCTAAGGGTAAAATCGGGCAGATATTTGATTTTTCCGCCTTCCATCGCAGACTCGTGGGCCAAGATGCCCACACAAGTAATGTTGGCCGACTGTCGGGCATCTGGGTAAGGGGCTCTGCCTTCTGCCAAAGCGGTTAAAAACTCATGCACCAAATGAGGGTGGGAACCTCCATGGCCTGATCCTTGGATAAAAGACAAATGCTGATTATCATCGGAATCATAGACCCCCTGGGTCGTGAATGGGGCGATTTCATCAGGCAGCAGATGTGCATAATCTGGAATCTTTACTCTTGAGGGTTCTTCACCAGAATGAATGACCGAATCCTCATGCTCGATCAGTGTCCACTCGAAGGACTTTTTGGAACCGTACACGTCAAAGCTTTCCCGGTACTGTCTAGCCGTATTGAACAGTGATCGGGTCACTTCTGCTGCCAAATCAGAATCCTTCAGTTTGATGTGGCAAGTTTCAATCGCAAAAGGGGAACCGTACTTCGGAATCAGGTTTTCGTCGATTCTGCCCGAACCCAAACAGGATACATATTCAGCCTGTCCTTTGGGCAAAGCCAAAACGGGCCCAACACAGTGGGTGGCGTAGTGCATAGGAGGTAGTCCCTCCCAATAGCCCGGCCAGCCAGCCATTTCCTGTTGGTGGGAGGCTCGAAGAAACTGGATTTTACCCAATTCCCCTTTTTCATACATCTCCTTCACGAAAAGAAATTCACGGCTGTAAATTACCGTTTCCATCATCATATACGTCAGCCCGGTTTTTTCACACAGTTCTACGATTTGACGGCATTCTTCTACAGTGGTAGCCATGGGAACTGTACAGGCCACGTGTTTGCCTGCTTTCAGGGCTTTGATGGACTGTTCTGCGTGATTTTGAATGGGTGTGTTTATATGGACCGCATCAATGTTGGGGTCTTTAAGCAATTCATCGTAGTCCGTGTAGACTTTTTCAATGCCAAAAGCCTTCCCGATTTCTTCCGCTTTTTCTTTATTTCTTTGGCAGACCGCATACATATTGGCAAGCGGATGCTTTTGGTAGATCGGAATAAATTCGGCACCAAAGCCCAAGCCTATGATGGCGATGTTGATTGGTTTTTTGCTCATGAGTATGTAATGTTTTGGGTTTTATAAAATAAAGATGGAAGACCGTAGACCGAAGACCGAAGGTTTTGCTCTCATGTCAAAACCGTTTTGAATTCTAAAAAAGCCTAAATTGATATCCATTCTTTTTATATAGTTTATGATTAGATTGTTAGTAAATAACTTTTCTATGACTAGACCCCTTCTTCGGTCTACCGTCTTCTGTCTTCACACTTATTCAGCTGCCCATTTTTTGAGGAATTCAAGACCTTCTTTGGCGAAGCCATCCTGAGAGGGTACCAAGGGCTTCCAAATACAGACTGCACCAGCTAATTCCTTCACATTTGGGGTAAAGCTCTCGATGGAAATTGCCCCTTTGTAATTGATTTTTTCCAGCCCTCGCTTCCAGGCAGACCAATTGGTTTGTCCAGTCCCGGGAGTTCCTCTATAGTTTTCAGAGACCTGCACATGGATCAATTTATCTCCGACCGCCTCAATCGCATTCTCAATACTAGGTTCTTCAATACTCAAATGGAATCCATCCAATAGCGCCTTTGCCTGAGGTTCGTTGATATCGGAAATCAACTGTTTGAGCTCAGCCGCTGTATTTATCAGGTCGGTTTCGAAGCGGTTTAGGGTTTCTAATGCAATGTCCAAACCGAATTCTCCTGCTCTTTTACAGACCTTCTGAAGGTTAGACACCGCAAGGTTCCATTCCACTTTTCTTTGCTCCGGAGAGACCAAGCGCGCTTTTCCCACGGCGGAGTACATTGGACCAGCCACAAATCCTGCACCTAATTCAGCTGCGATTTGAAAGCAGGCGTCCAGATAATCAAAGCAAGTCTGATGAAATTTGGGATCGGAATGGGTCAAATCCCGGGTAGGTCCGAAAGCCCCGCAGATGATAGGTTTGAGAGCGTTTTCTGCGAGTGCTTTCTTGACCCGGTCTATGTCAATCAATTCGGGGTCCTCAACGGGTATTTCTACTGCATGGTAGCCGAATGATTTGATTTTCTCAAAAAGAGAAACAGTATCAGAGTTAAATGGTGAGGTCCAAAGCCAGGTACTCACACCAAAGGTAACGTTAAGTGCCATCCTTATTCCACGATCATTATCCCGTTCATAATTCTCCAATGCCCGGGTACCGTGCAGACAAACGGGTATTCACCGGGTTCGGTAGGGGCTACAAACACGAGGGATTCTCTTCCTTCAGGATCAACCAAACGGGTGGCTGCGATTACTTGTGGAATCTTGGGAACATAATTCTGCTCGGCGCCTTTGGGATCACGGGCGAGGGCATCAGCCGCATCTCCTATAGCATCCATGGCGCCTTTTTGACCGATTACCAAGTTATGCTGCATGAAGTCGGGATTTTCGAAATCTATGGTCACCTGTGAACCGGCTTTGACTTTGAAGGAAGCTTTGTCGTACTTCATTTCATGGGGAATTACGGCAAGTTTGACTAGTGAGGTGCCATTAGCTGTACTTGTTGAAGCCGAACCATCCATCATATCTATATTGGCCCCGGGCTTTTTCAAGGCTAAGGTGGATTTGTTGCTTATTCTTCCAGAGAACATCCAGCCTCCCACATATTTTCCAACTTGATTTCTAGAATCATTTTGGCCTACACGAACTCTGTTTGGAGAAAGTTCCTCTTTGAACAAACCTTTTGTTTTTGCCTTGCCGACTTCTTCACCGTTGATTTTCAAACTCATGCTTCCATCTTCCACCAAGGTGGCATTAATGATAAATTGCTCCTCAGGAAGTGGTTTTTTGGTACTGATGAGAGTCAATTTTTCATCCTGTGCCACCGCAAAGTGAAGAGCATCCTCAAAAATGTACAAACTGTATCCATTCGTGTTGTTCCCAGAAGCCACCAAAATTCCATCCATCGGATTATTGCCCTTGGAAACGATCATTCGTATTGCAATCTCTTTTCCAGCTATGTCCGGTGGAAAGAGGATGGAATTTCTTGAATCCAAGGGATATTGCTCGGCGACCAAGCTGCGGCTGATTCGATCCGCCAGAGAGAGTTCGGTATCTCCTGAGGCCTGAAGAGCTGCAGTATTATCCCGCTTGGCAAATTCGATAGGATGGGAGAGTACCGCTGCAAATACAGCCTGAGGTAAGAAAGGATCATTTCCGTTTTCGATTTTTTCTGCCGATCGAAGGAGAGATTTTGCTGCATCCTCAGAGAACGGCATTTCAGAAAGAGCCAAGAAGGCAAACTTTCGGGTAGGCAAATCCGGGTCATCCAAAATTCCTGATCCCAAAATAGCACGAAGACTTTCCTGATTGGATGGCAAGACTCGCAAAGCATTTTTTCTGACTGCTGCGGAAGGATGACGGAGTGCTTTTTCTACTACCATACTCGCCTCTTTGTTGCTCCCATCCAATTGGCCAAGTCCATGAAGTGTCCAAATGGCATTCACTGCAGGAGCATTCAGGCCTATTTTGTCCACGGATTGATCGGCAATGATTTTATACAAATCTGAAAGGACTTCGGTATTTTGCTGCTCCACAATCAGCCGCTGTGCTGTCAATCTCCAGAACATGTTCTCACTTTTCAGGGCCTCGATCAGTTCAGCTTTACGGGCATCCTTGAGATCAAAGGTTTTGGAGTCCTCACCGCCTTTATAGCTGATTCGATAGATTCTTCCGTGTTGACTATCCCGTAGTGGATTGATGTAGGCATTTCCGGCTCCGTTTTCGAAGCCACGGGGAGTGGGATTGTGCTGAATGATGAAATTGTACCAATCGGCTACCCAAAGGGCTCCATCTGGACCAACCTCAGCATGAACAGGAGAGAACCACTCGTCTGAACTAGCCAAAATATTGAATCCGTTTTTCTCAGTATACCCAGATCCATTTGATTCAATGATTGCATTATGAAGCACTCGTCCTGTGGGCTCTGCTACAAAGGCAATCCGATTCCAGAATTTCTCAGGGAAGCTTCTTGCGGTGTAGAAATTATGCCCTGCAGCAGCCGTATAGCCACCATGCCAGTCTACCTGACGGAGGAAAGGAGTGAGGTGAGGCATATCATAGTGGCTGTCTATTCCATGCACCGTGTTGGCTGAACCTTGGAAGACCGGTCGCTTGACGTATTTATTTTCCATGGAAAAATACACGCTGTGCTGCCCGTTGGCGGTAGAAATGAAGGTTTCGAAGTCCTCGGTAAAGGCCAAACCCCAAGTATTATTGGAGGTATTTCCCAAATATTCCAAGTTTTCTCCATTAGGCTCAAAGCGATAAACACCTTGGCCAAAGGAATGCTCTTTTCCGCTCACTGTACCCCTGAAGCCGGAGTATCCTAAAACACCCCATATTTTATTGTCAAAGCCATATTTCAAGTTGGAAGGACCGGCATGGGTATCACTTTTTCCCCAACCCGTCATGATGACTTCGCTCACATCGGCTACATCATCTCCATCGGTATCTTTCAGGAAGACAAAATCAGGAGCCATGGAGATCAGAATTCCTCCATTCACTGCCATGATAGAGGTTGGGATGTTCAGGTTTTCTGCGAAAACAGTCACTTTATCCGCTTTTCCATCTCCATCTGTGTCTTCGAGGATTTTGATTTTATCATTTCCTCCTTCTGTTCGGACTTCATTGGGGTAATCGACCGTTTCTATCACATAAAGCCGTCCTCTTTCATCCCAAGTCATGGACATAGGATTGATAATCATGGGCTCCGAAGCAAATAGAGTCATTTCAAATCCCACTGGAAGCTGAACAGTCTTCATGCTTTCTTCAGGAGAAAGCGGTAACTGATAGCGGGGTGCAGGATCCTTTCGCTCATAATTTGGGATTTCAGCATCCCGGAATTCAGGCTGAGGGATTTCGTAGGCGGCCAAAAGTGCGTTAACTTCATCTCCTACAGCCCATAATACGCCATTGGCTACGAGTTCCTGAAATTCGGGCTGTTTCCATGTTTCCTCATTGTGTCCATAGGCAGTGTAGAAAATTCTTCCCTTTCCTTCCTCCAAAGTCCAAGTGTAGGGTTCGCGATGATCTCCATCTACCCGCTCCATTAAAACATGCATATCAGGATTGAGTTGGGAGTGCACATAGGTTTCATCCCAAGTTTCGAATTCTTCGATTCCCTTCATGATCGGATGCGAAGCATCGACAATACTTGCCGTAAAGTTGCCTTCACCGTGAGATTTAAACTGTCCACCAACGGTTTTTACATACCAATCGGAATTGCGGAAACACCAGGAAGCACTATGGATGGGAATTAGCGCTTTTCCGCTTTGGACATATTCCTTGAGGGCCTTTTCCTGATCTGCTGTGATTTCATCATGATTGGCATAGATCATCAGCCCATCGTAATTATAAAGTGTTTCCTCGTTGAGATCTTTGGGATCAGAGGTGTAGGTTAAATTGATTCCTTTTTGGAATAAAGGAATCCCCAGGTACTGCATGAGCTTTTCGGAATTGTGATGCTCGCTTTCATGGCCTAGCACCAAAATTTCCACCCTTCTGGGTTCGGTCATGGAGAGAAAACTCTCTTTTTTCGCGCAGGAAAAAACTAACAGAACCACCATTAATAAGGAGGCAAAGGTGAGATTGGATGATTTAAATCGGGTCATACTTTGGGCTTACAGTTTTACACGGTAATAATCCAAAATTTCTATGACGAATTCTCACTGTTTTTTCTTGAATTCTGACTTTATTTTGTCAAATTGAAATCATATAGTTCAAAAAAATGATTTAAAACAGTGAAAAACCCGGTAAAAAAGACAAGGATTCCTGAGGGAAAAGCCTTTGTGATTCAGGAATTGATTGCTCCTTTTTTTGATGTCAACTGGCATTTTCATTCTGAATACCAGCTATTTGTAGTGTTGAAGGGTAGGGGAACCCGCTTCGTTGGAGATGATATGAAGGCTTTTAAAGAAGGAGATATGGTGCTTACCGGACCCAATCTGCCTCATCTTTGGAAAAACGACAAGGACTATCATCAGGCTAATATGGAGCTGGAAACCCACGGGATTGTTATTTATTTCCCAGAAAACTTCCTCAATAATTCAGTTTTCCAGATGGAAGAAATGGAGGGTATTGCACAAATGCTGAAAAAATCCGAGCGGGGAATTGAAGTGTTTGGTGCCACCAACCAAACAATCACCAAAATGATGAAGGAATTGCTTCAGATGAAAGGTACTTCTTCTTTGATTCATTTTCTGAAGATTTTGGATCTGTTGGTGGATTCACCGGATTGCAGGCTGATCGCCAATGCAGGCTATATTAACACCAATAAAGAATCTGAGAAAGATCGGATGGGTAAGGTCTATGCCTATGTCATGCAGCATTTTCAGGAAAAAGTCAGCCTGGAGGAGGCAGCCAGAATCAGTAATCTTTCTGTTTCTGCCTTTAGTCGGTATTTCAAATCAAGGGTAAATAAGTCATTTTCTGATTTTTTGACCGAGGTTCGAATATCCCATGCCTGCAAGCTTCTTCATGAAACAGATTTGAATATCAGCGAAATAGCACTGGAATCCGGATTTTCCACCTTGTCTAATTTCAACCGCCTTTTCAGAGAAAGAGTAAAAAAAACTCCTTTGGAGTACCGAAAGGAGTTTTTGAATTCATTTGCTGCTGTTTCCTGATTCAGTCTTTTTTTATTTTTTCAAAAACCTCATCTATATACGTAGAGCTCACGGGCACATGGAATTTTCCGAGAGTTAATTGATGTCGTTCTGCTTTTTGAATATGTTTTTGATTGGCCAAAAAAGATCGATGCGTGCGGATAAAATGGGAGGGGAGCAGCTTTTCAGTTTCGGAAAGGGTCATTCTGCTGACTATTTTTTCGCTTTCCAGCTGGAAAATGACATAATTTCCCTGAGCCTCACAGTAAAGCAATTCGGTGAAATCCACTTTGGACAGGCCTTCGTTGGTTTTGACAAAAATAGAAGCGGTCTGCTGATTGGGCTTTAACTCCAGCCATTCTTGGGCTTTTTGGCAGGCCTTAAGAAAACGACTCAGCGGAAAAGGCTTAAGCAGATAGTCCATGGCATCCAATTCAAACCCTTTGACTGCATAGTCCGAATAGGCGGTGGTAAAAATGACCAAGGTTTCCTTCGGAAGCAGGGTAGCCAAGTCAATTCCTGAAATATCCGGCATATTGATATCCAGAAAAACCAAGTCTACAGGATTGTTTTTGGCATATTCCAGACCCGCGACCGCATTGGTAAAGGTCTGCTGCAGCTGTAGAAAAGGAACTTTGGAAGCGTGGGACTTGATCACTTCCAAAGCAAAAGATTCGTCGTCTATGGCAATAGCCTGGATCATGAATGGGCAAATTGAACAGAAAGATGCACAAAGAAATCGGAATCATTGGCGATCAGGCTCAACTGATGCTTTCCGGGATAGAGCAGCTCCAAACGCTTTTTCACATTGTCCAAACCTATTCCTGATTCTTCCCGGGACTTTTCGCTTTGGGGTTTTTCCGGATGGATGCTGTTGACGAGATCAAGATGGACTGAGCCCGAAATACATCGCAAATTGAGTCGGATCCAGGATTTTTCTTTGGAAGAAATGCCATGCTTAAAGGCATTTTCTACAAAGGGAATGATCAGCATGGGCGCTATTTCCCCTTGACAACTCCCTTCATTGATCTGAATATCCAAGTCCAGATTGGTTTGGGAACCAAAACGGAGCAATTGCAAATCGAGGTAGTTGCGCAGGTAGTCAATTTCCCGAGACAGGGGAATTCTAGGCTGTTGGTTTTCATGAAGCATGAAGCGCATCATGTCACCAAGCTTTTGGATGCCGTCAGAGGTTTTTTCTGCATTTTCCAACAAAGCGCTGGCGTAGAGCGTGTTGAGTGCATTGAAAAGAAAATGAGGGTTGATTTGAGACCGTAGAAAATCAAAATTTGCATTTCCTTGATCCACTTGGAAAGAAAGGTTGTGAATCTGACCGACGAAGGAATCGTATTTTTTGAATACCAGCGCAGTAAGCGGGAAGAAGATCAATTGGATAAAGGCAACCGTCCCCAATCCCCCGATAAAGAATATTTCTTCCTGGTTTTCCTCGACAGAAATAATGAGGAAGACCAGCAGTAAAACTGCCACCAAGCCCCAATTGAACAATCGGGATTGTTTGATTTTACCCTTTTTCCTTTTGCCATACACCAAAAAGAAGTTATAGAGGCTGGCAATCATGATCACTGGAATGAAAACGCCAAACAGAATCGCCGGGCCTTGGCTGCTGATGGGCTCTACCTGGATGAGGAAAAACAGCGTAAACAGATAGCCCAAGATCAATCTGGAGATATTATACAGCTGATAATCCCGGATTTTTGGAGGTGTCAGGGCTTGCGTGAAAAGATGCGAACCAATCAGGTAGCAGGCATAAAGCACCAAAATTCCCAAAAAGAAGGCAGGAAAGGGAGTTTTGACCAATTCAGCTTGGTAGCCAAACAAAGCACAGATTGCAAAGGTGATCAGACCAATTCCAAAAATCCAAAGGATGCTGGGCCACTTTTTGGATTGACTTTGAAGTTTGGGAATCAGCACCATGTGGATCAGATGAAATGCACCATATAGGGCAGCAAGAATCACCAGCCGGCTGGCAAACTTGAAAATGGCAAAGTCTGAATCGTTGTAAAACTGGGGTCGATACCCAAACAGGATAAACAGAAATGCGATCAGGGTGGCACTGGTGACGATCCACCATTCGATCTGACGGAAATCAAGGGCTTTGGATTTCATAGGTAAGTTTAGGATAAAGTTGGCTTAGTTTTCAAATAAGTTTGGATTCATTGGGTTTAATCAAAAAAAGATCAAAACCAGATTATAAATCAATGCTGCAATAATTAATAGGATAAATGTTTTTCTCGTGTCCATCGGTGAAGCGGGATCGAAGAGTTGATGGGACAAGATTAGAGTCCTGAAAAGGAGCAATCAAAAATTTGGGACGAAATGAGGGTTTCCTGGGATGGAAAAAGGTTGGAGATAGCCAAGGCGGGAAAAAAGGAGCACGAAATCCTTGAAAAAATACCTAGTCCAAAAAGACCTTGCTATTAAAAAGGATATTCCATTAGGTCAATGCCCCAAAGCCAAGGAAGAATAAAGTAGACCATGGCGGTGATGATCAATATGGATAGAATATTCAGCCAAAAACCAGCTTTGACCATGTCTTTCATCTGCAGATAGCCCGAACCAAAAACCACGGCGTTTGGAGGTGTGGCTACCGGAAGCATGAATGCACAGCTTGCCGCCAAAGTAGCGCCTACCATCAATCCAAAGGGGTGTAAATCGAGCTTGACGGCCACGGAAGCCAAAATTGGCAGAAGCATGGAGGCCGTGGCCACGTTGGAGGTCACTTCAGTCAGGAAATTGACAGAAGCAATGATGACGAGCAGGAGTAAGAAATAGCTTACACCTTCCAAAAGCGTGAATTTCTGTCCGATCCACTCTGCTAATCCGGTACTTTGAAAACCCTCAGCTAAAGCCAAACCTCCTCCAAAAAGAATCAAAACTCCCCAAGGAATCCGCTCGGCTGTTTTCCAGTCCAAAATTCGTTTCCCCGGAGTGGAAGAGGGGAGAAGGAGGAGCAAAACGACACCCGTGAGGACAATGATAGTATCGTCTAATCCCGGAATAATCGGAGCCAACAAAAAGCTTCTCGTGATCCAGGCAAAACACACTAACCCAAAGACAATCAGTACCGTTTTCTCTTCGAAACTGATTTTGCCCAAAGATTTTAACTGATTGGAAATGACCGATTTACCACCGCTCAGTTCAAATGTTTTTGGAAGGTGATTTCCAAAGCTTACCAAGTAATACCAACAAATAAAAAGAAGGGCCAAGGCAAAGGGAAACCCAAACAGCATCCACTCATTAAATGGGATCTCATAATTGTAAAGTTCTTTTACGACTGCATGCAGGATGGCATTGGTGGGAGTTCCGATCAAAGTCGCCATGCCACCGATAGAGGCAGAATATGCGATGCCAAGCATGATGTTTTTTCCCAGTTTATCAGCAATTAGATCATTATTTTCACCCAGTTGAGCTTTGAATTGGGAGACCACCGCCAATCCGATTGGGAGCATCATCAAGGATGTCGCGGAATTGGAAATCCACATGGACAGGAATCCTGTGGCTAATATGAATCCTAAAACAGTGGTGCGAAGGTTAGTACCTAATAAATTTATTATGTTAAGTGCAATTCTTCGGTGAAGATTCCATTTTTCGATCCCTGTAGCCAAAAGAAAGCCTCCCATATACAATAGGACCGTTGGATGCATGTAATTGGCAGAAACATCTCCGATTTTCAGTAAACCCAGAGTCGGCATAAAAATCAACGGCAATAGTGCGGAACCTGCAATCGGCAAAGCTTCTGAAATCCACCAAATCGCCATCCAAGCTGTTAGTGCGAGCATGGCTTTAGCCTCAGGATTTAATCCGGGAGCCTCAACGGTAATTAGAATTAAAAGGAAAGAAAGTGGTCCGAGATAGAGGCCGATTCTTGAAAACCAATTTGTCATGGAAGTGGGGTGCAACCGCTATTTGTTCATGCAAAGGCCAAGATAAGAAATGTTTTCAAGTAGGATTATTTTTTATATTTAACATAATATAAATTATATAACAAAATGTATTTTGATATTAGCGCTAAACATTTCGAAATGCAGCTTATCTACTTATTCCACTTCAATTATTGCCAGTATAGCTTCAGAAGATAGTTTATAAAAGGTATAGATATCAGGAAATCGATTGAACGTGCCAAATTTGAGGTTTTGATGAGGTAAAGTGAAAGAAATGATGTAGTGTATTTTTTTGGATTCCCCCTGTTTTTTCAATAACTAGAAGTATCTCTTGTATAGCTAAGTCTATTCAAAGTTTTTACAATTTCTGTTTTTCAAATCCAAGTGCAATGAAACACTTCTATTTAACAGCTTTGGCTTTATTGCTAGCTACCGTTTTTGTTGAAGCTCAGAGCAATCGGGTAAGTGTAGTTCAGAATGACAGTGGAATGAAGCTCCAGGTAAATGGAAAAGATTTCATGGTCAACGGGATGAACTGGGATTATTTTCCGATTGGAACCAATTTCAACTACAGCTTATGGAAACAGCCAGATGATATCATCATGGCTGCGCTCGATTCCGAAATGCCCTTATTAAAAAATATGGGAGTCAATTCGGTCCGGATTTACACCGGAATTCCTGCCAAATGGATCAAGTACATCTATGAAAAGTACGGGATCTACACCATGTTAAATCATTCTTTCGGTAGATATGGTCTCACAATCGATGGAGGATGGATGGCCAATACAGAATATGCTGATCCTAGGGTGCGAAAGCTACTTTTAAATGAAGTGGTTCAAATGGTGAAGGAATATCAGGGTACACCTGGTCTCCTACTCTACCTTTTGGGAAATGAAAACAACTATGGATTGTTCTGGTCAGGTGCTGAGACAGAAGACATCCCCATAGAAGACCGGGAATCCACCACTCGCGCGATTGCGATGTATAAACTGTTCAATGAGGCCACTTTGGCTATGAAAGGCATCGACACCAGTGTTCCTATTGCGATTTGTAACGGTGACTTGTTGTTTTTGGAGATTATCAAAGAAGAGTGTCCGGACATTGACATTTTTGGAACCAACATGTACCGAGGAGTATCATTCGGTGATGCCTTCGAGCGTGTGAGAGACGAACTCAATAAACCCATTTTGTTTACCGAGTTTGGTGCTGATGCTTTCAATGCAGTAGAAAATGCGGAAGATCAGGAATCTCAGGCCTACTTTATGGTGAATAACTGGCGCGAGATTTATGAAAATGCAGCAGGCTTGGGAAAGGCTGGAAATTCATTGGGAGGATATACTTTCCAATTTAGTGATGGATGGTGGAAAACGGGTCAAACTGTAGACTTAGACCTTCATAATTCGGAGGCTTCCTGGGCAAACGGAGGTTATTTCCATGATTTTGTAGAAGGGGAAAACAACATGAATGAAGAGTGGTTTGGCATCGCCGCAAAAGGTCAAACTACCCCAAGAGGTCTTTACACTCTCTATCCGAGAGCTGCCTATTACGCACTTCAGGAAGCTCATCGAGTCAATCCTTACGAGTCTGGGGTTACGCTTGAATCCATTCAAAATCATTTTGCCTCCATTGATATGGTTGAATCTGTGCTGAAGGCAAGAGGAGATAAAGCCGCTTTGATGGGTGAGCAAGCCGGATTGCTTTCTGTAAGTGAATTAAGAGCGCAATTTACCACTTTCAATACAGGAGGGTATTTGACCACGACTCCTGAAGATCCAGATCCGGATCAGGTCACTTTCCCCAATCAGCAAGGATTTGACCATATGCAGTCCTTCTTTGTAGGTGTGGAAGCCAATCCATCTTCCAATGTGCGCGCAAATGTGGTTTTTAACGTGTTGGGAAATGTAGCCCTAAACCCTATCGATGAGATCTTTTATGAAAATCGAGGGCGTCCGGTGAATATTCAAACCCAAGCAGGAACCCAGGTGGTAGAAGCACTGGGAAGAGTGGCCGTCTATCAGGCAGAATACACCTGGAAGCACAAGTTGTTTGATCTCAATGGTTTTTACCGTACCGGACATTACCATTGGGGATATGAAGGAGATTTTTTCGGTCTTTATCCGGAAGCT
This sequence comes from Algoriphagus confluentis, assembly GCF_036245625.1. Lineage (NCBI taxonomy): Bacteria > Pseudomonadati > Bacteroidota > Cytophagia > Cytophagales > Cyclobacteriaceae > Algoriphagus > Algoriphagus confluentis. The sequence continues at coordinate 372,676 of NZ_BTPD01000003.1, read as the reverse complement.
AACTACGGGCCCAATATTGATATATACAATGCCTTGGCTCCTTCCGGGATGGAAATTACCGGTAAAAAGCAATTGAAAGGATTGAAGCTTGCTTTCGGTAGAGAGCTTTGGTGGGGAGCTAACCCTGCCCTATTGGTAAAGTATCGCAAAGAGCTAGGCAAAACTGCAGTAACGGGGATTTTCCACGAAGACTTGGACGATCCTGCGGTGGCAGTCAGCTCCATTGCTATTCCTCAACCAAGAACCAGAAGATTTACCTTTCAGACAGAAACCAAGTTTTCGGATCATCTGAAAGTAGAATTGGGAGGAATCTGGGCCGGTCAGCCATTGGTAGGACGGGAATTCCAGATTGTCAGAGGTGAAGCAGGAAATTTTGAAACGTTTACCGACAGGATCCGAAGTACGGATTTGTGGGGTGGAAAAGTGAAGCTTTCTTATTCCAGTGGAAGGATCAATTGGTATGCACAAGCTTCTTCCCAAGGTTTGGTAGCCAATGGCGGAGGAGATTATACAAGGACTTTCACTGGTTGGACACTAAAGGATAGCGGAAGCGGAAACAAGAACAGCATCTTTACCGGAGCGACTTATACAGCTGGAAATCTTCAAATTGCCCCAAACTTCATGTGGCAAAAGCCTTTGGTTGACCCAATTCCAACAACAATAGGTGGACCAGCTAGACCCAGAAATATATTAGAAGATCCGTTTGTAGTACGATCCAATCGAGAGACTATAGGCGGAGAGTTGTTGTTGACTTTTGACCCGACACCGGGTACCTGGATGTATGAGTGGGACAATGACATGCAGGAAGACGCGCCTTTTGCAGCGAGTTTGGGTTTTGTCTACCGTCACTTGCCTACTACTATGGATGCTGCCATTATTTTCCCGGGTACAGGCCGGGTCCCTGTAGCGGCAGATGGTGCTCCGCCTGCATTGGATCTGTGGGAGGTTAATACCCGAATCGTCTCCAAAATCAATTCAAGATTTGGAATTATCGCCAATATCTATGGTGGAAACGGACAGGCAAATGGACCTGATCCCAGAACTGTGGAAAGATTTGGCGGTGATGTAAGAATGATTTACAAAGACCTGAAGGTGGCTTCTTTTGTGAAGTTCAATGATTGGGGACCCTTCGACTTTCACCGGGATTTCAACTTAACCTTCCCACTGCAGGTCATGGCGGATATCTCTACCTCGGTAGGAAAGCAAGAGTGGTATATGCTGCCAAATACCACCATGGGTGTGCGCTTTACCTGGAGGTCTCTAGATCAGTATTCGCCCCGGTATAATCCTGCTCAGACTGTAGATGTGAGCGGAAATGTGGTGCCAGATCCCAAAGCCATCGGTTTTCCAAATGGAAACGAGTGGGAATTAAGAACCTATATCCATATCCATATCGGTAGATGAAAATCATTAACAGTTTGAAAAGAATGGACATGAAAAATAAAAACATATACCTTTTTAGTATCCTGTTGATTTTTAGCACAATAGGATGTGTAAGAGAAGAGTTTGAAGATCTCCCAAGGGCGAGATACAGCAGAACTGCCGACATTTTCACGGATAATTTTGTGGGATTGGGTACCGATTTCTATTTCCCTTATCAAGGAGCAAAGCCCGATGTTTTCTCCGTGGATGACAACGAACGATACAAGGGTACCTCCTCTATCCGAATCGATGTACCGGATGCCGATGATCCGGGTGGAAATTTTGCCGGGGCGATCTTCCGGATTGATGGTGCAGGAAGGGATTTGCAGGATTACAATGCGTTGACCTTTTGGGCAAGAGCGAGTCAGGCAGCAACTATTTCTGAAATTGGGTTTGGTCAGGATTTTATTGGTGACACTTATCGTGCTTTCCGAACCAATGTCAAATTCACTACCAATTGGCAGAAGTATGTTATTCCCATTCCAGATCCATCCAAGCTTTTGGAAGAAAGAGGAGTTTTTCAGTTTGCTGCTGGAGGAATCGGTCCAGAAGGTGAAGAAGTAGGTTTTTCATTTTGGATTGATGAATTACGATTTGAAAACCTACCCTCCTTAGCTCAGCCCCTACCCAGAATTTTGAATGGAGAAAATCAAACCGTCAACTCCTTCAATGGGGTTACTTTTCCAGTGACTGGTACCAGCTTAATCATGAATAATGATGGGACAGACCTATCGGTGGTAGCTGCTCCCTCCTATTTCAATTTTAGATCTTCCAATTCCAGTGTTGCCACTGTCAATGCCTTTGGAGAGGTTGCTGTTCTTAGTTCTGGAAGTTCTACAATCACAGCTACTCTTGGATCATCAGACACTCCAATAAACGCCCTCGGTTCACTAACTGTTATTTCCGATGGACCATTTTTGGGAGCTCCTATCCCACCGGCAAGGAATTCAGGAAATGTAGTTTCCATATTCAGCGATGCCTATACCAATGTGCAGGTAGACAATTACAATGGCTTCTTTCAGTTTGCGACTACCCAAGGAGGGCTTACCTCGATAGCAGGAGAAAATATTCTGAGCTACACCAATCTCAATTTTGTAAGTGTGAACATGTTTAATTCTCCGGATGTGAATGCCTCAGCGATGTCTCATTTGCATCTGGATATCAATGTGAGGGAAAATGTAGATCCGGGAGATTTTATTCGGGTTCAGATCATCAATAACAATGGTCCGGGTGAAACTTCAGGAGCAGTGAATTTGGGGAACTACAAACCGCTTTTGTCTGAGGAGTGGGTGAGTTACGATATCCCTCTAAGTGATTTTACCGGTTTGGGAACTCCCAACGATGTGGACCTGATCTTTTTCGTATCAGACGGGACCATTTCCAACATTTTTATAGACAATATTTATTTCTATAGATAATCAGTTCTATAGCTAAAATAAACCAAGAAAGATCATGAGTAAAACACATAAACTAGTAAAGGCAATTCTCTTCCTTTCTGTGGGGATGATCATGTTAAGTGCCTGTACGGAAACCAATGAATTGCCAGACAGAGGCTACACTTTGGTCTGGTCGGATGAGTTTGACGGGACTACGGGAGATCCGCCTAATCCTGAAAATTGGACTTTTGATATTGGAACAGGAACGGATGGCTGGGGAAACAACGAACTCCAATATTACACCGACCGGACAGAAAATATACATATTGACGGTCGTGGGAACTTGGTCATCAAAGCGATCAATGAACCCTTTGCAGGCAGAAATTATACTTCTGCCCGGATTACGACCAAAGGTTTGAGAGAATTTCGTTTTGGCAGAATTGAAGCCCGAATTAAGACTCCATTCGGGCAGGGACTTTGGCCGGCATTCTGGATGCTGGGATCAAATATTGATGGCGTCGGGTGGCCTCAAACAGGCGAGATTGACGTCATGGAGCTCAGAGGACAGCAACCCAGTACAGTTTTGGGTTCCGTTCATGGTCCAGGTTATTCGGCAGGAAATGCAATTACCACAGCCTTCCAGCTCTTTGATGGAAGATTTGACACTGAATTTCATGTCTTTGCGATCGAATGGGGTTCTGATTTCATCGACTTCTTTGTAGATGATAGACTTTATAAAAGATTGACTCCTTCAGATATTCCTGCTGGTTCAGAGTGGGTTTTTGATAGGCATTTTTTCCTTCTATTGAATGTGGCAGTAGGCGGAAATTTTGTGGGCTCTCCCTCTCCTTCTACGCGTTTTCCACAGACCATGCTCATTGACTATGTCCGAGTATATCAGTAATTAATCACATTAAACCTAAATGAAAATGACTAGGAAATATAGAATCGATCTTTTACTAAGTTTTTTGGTACTCGGATCATTGATCTTCACTTTAGGCTGTACGGAAGATGAGTTAGTCATCCCGCCACCTACTGCAGGCTTTACTTATGCCATTGATTCAGAAACTGGTGGGATTGTTACATTCAATAATACCTCTGAGGATGCGGAAACTTTTCAGTGGGATTTTGGTGATGGCACGTTTTCTACTTTAAGTAATCCTCGGAAAATCTACATGGAGAGTGGAACCTATGATGTCAGTCTGGTCGCCACCAATGCAGGAGGTTCTGATGAAGACAAACAAACCATAACTATTGAGCTAAAAACTATCATAACTGACGAGGACCCTCCGGTGATTTCTCTCTTGGGAGAATCATCCATCGAACTTGAAATCGGAGAGGAATTTACTGATCCGGGAGCTACCGCAAATGATGAAGTGGACGGGGATGTTTCGGCAAATATTGTCGTGACCGGTGAGGTAAACCGCTTCCAGCCGGGCGAATATGTGCTAGCCTATAATGTGACCGATGCGGCAGGAAATGTGGCCGAAGAAGTGACCCGTACAGTAAAAGTCAACTATGATCAAGGCGTGCTGGTCAACGGTGACTTCGAAAACGGCACAACCGGTTGGATAGGCAATGGCCTTGAAGTCAGAGAAGAAGGAGGAAATTCCTTCTCATTTACCAATGTAACAACAGCGGGCAACCCATTTGATGTCAATATCAGTCAAGTATTGCCAATCAGAGCTGGAAACAAATACAGACTTTCTTTCAATGCGGTTACAGACCAAGCAGATGGAAGAACATTGCTGGCGGGAATTGGCTTGAATGAAGCCCCATTTACCAATGTCACTCAGGAATTTGAGCTAACGAATGAAATCCAGCGATTCAGCGCCGAGTTTACTGCCAATTTTGACAGTGACAATAGCCGGGTGATTTTTGATATGGGTGCCGATGTGGGTGTGGTTGTTTTGGACAACGTCTCCTTGGAGCTCCTTTCTCAGAGCATCACCGCGCTACCACTCGATTTTGAAAATGTAGAAGTTCAAACTACCGTTTTCAACGGTGCAGCCTTTGCAGTGGTCAATGACCCTACGAATGCCAACAACAAGGTGGGAAAAATCACCAACTCTGGGGCAGCATTTGAAGGCATGTTCTTTACGCTCTCTACACCGGTTAATTTCAATAATGGAAAAATAATCACTATGCGGTTCAACACGGCTACTGCTGGGGTTCCTGTATTGATGAAGTTTGAAAGCGGAACTGCTGACCCTGTAGAAATTTCTGTAGAGGCCACAGAGACTGGCTGGCAAGAACTTACTTTTGATTTTGGCAATGCTACGGGCACTTATTCCCAACTTACACTCTTTGTGGACGGACCTGGAACCGCTGCAGGGGATTTCTTTATCGATGATATTACCCAGTCTGATGGTGGTGGTTCTGGAGGTGTATCGGGTTGCGATGGACCGGCAGTAGCTGCAGTTGGCTTCCCAGTTACTTTTGAAACCTGCGAATCCTTCATCAGTACCTTCTTCGGCGAGGGTAGCTTGACGACAGAACTGGCTCCTAACCCATCCAAATCCGGAACCAACAATTCAGACAATTCACTAAAGGTCGTTAAGGCAGCCGGAACAAACCGTTGGGCTGGATTCCAAAATGCTTTTGCTGAAAACTTCAATACCAGCCAAACTTTGAAACTCAAGGTCTATTCCTCCAAGCCTGATGCGGTGATCAGATTTGAGTTGAATAGTGAGCCTCAGCCTCCAGGTTCCGGCAATCCTCCTCCACAGTTCCGAACTGTAGGACCGGCAAATACCTGGGTGGAACTGGAAGTGGTCTTCACCGACATTCCGGGCTCAAATACGGGCTTGAATCAATTGGTCATCAAGCCGGATAATCCTGAGGGTACAGATGGAACCTTGACCAGTACCACCGAAACCTACTATTTCGATGATATCCGATGGGAAGGAGCCGGTGGACCGGGCGGAACGAGTGAAGCGTTTTTCATTGATGAGTTCAATTCTGAAAATGCGCTTGAAAAATGGGCCCGCTTGGCCAATGCAGATAACAATCCAAACGCCACCGTGACCTACAGTGCTGATGGCGGAGTCGGAGGTTCGGGTGCCATTTTACTCACTTTGAACGATCCTGCTGGAGGAGCATACATTTTCAGGTACACCAATCCTACGGTTGACTATAAAGGCAATACCAATATCCGCGTAAGCTATGATGCCAAAGTGGTGACTCCTGTGACTGGTTCGGCCTTGCACATGCAAACTCAAGTACCAAATCCCGGAGGAGGTGTGATTACTACCAATACATTTGATACACAGAATTCGATCAATAACACCGCTTTTACCACGATTGTCCAAGATATCGATGCTATTGAACCTGCGGGTACTCTGTTTATCCTTGACTTCAATTTTGCTACTGGAGGAGGTGGCGCGGGTGCAGTTTTAATCGATAATGTGCGGATAGAAAAAAGGTAATAAGCTAATTATTCGATTTCATTGGCGAACCGGATTGCAAAGTCCGGTTCGCTTCTCATAAATTCAATTGATACCCAATTTATGCAACAAAGCAACAGTGTTTCTGATCCTTTTCAGCAGGATGTACTTGAGACAGTCACGATCAATTCTGAAAATTTTCTCAAAATCACCCATAGTGATCGGCTTCAACCATTTTTCATGAGTATCATCAGCCCTTCAAACCATTGGCTTTTTATTGGGAGCAATGGGGGAATCAGTGCTGGAAGAAAAGATCCTGAAAATGCCCTTTTCCCCTATTATACCGATGACAAAATCATCGAATCAGCTGAAATCACAGGATCCAAAACCATCATTCAGGTAAAGAAAGAAGGTAAACTTCAGATTTGGGAGCCTTTTTCCATTCACTTTGCCCATCAATACCGATTGAAAAGGAATCTTTACAAGAGTGTGTATGGGAACAAAATTCTGTTTGAGGAAGAGAATCTCGACCTCAACCTCAGCTTTCAATACCAATGGTCGAGCAGTGAGCAATTTGGGTTTGTAAAAACCAGTCGAATTATCAATACCTCTGAAAATCCGGTAAAAATCTCCTTTTTGGATGGGATCCAAAATATCATGCCACATGGCGTGGGCAGTGCCCTTCAAACTATGCGAAGCAATCTGGTGGATGCCTATAAACGAAACGAACTGGAACCGGAAAGCGGAATCGGGATATTTGCCCTTAGTGCGATTATTGTTGATAAAGCCGAACCTAGTGAAGCACTCAAAGCCAGTGTTGCTTGGTCTTTGGGATTGGAAAAACCAACTCGTCTCCTCTCCTCCTCCCAGTTGAACGCGTTCCGAAAAGGAGGAGCACTTCAGCAGGAAGTGGATGTCAAAGCTAAAAAAGGAGCCTATTTTGTGTCCTCGACATTAAATCTACAGGCCGGAGCGGAAAAGGAATGGATCATAGTAGCAGATATCAATCAGAATGTCTCTCAAATCCGAGCTTTGGCTCAAGCCATCAAAACTGACTCAGACCTGATTTCCAAAGTCAAAACTGATGTAGAGTTAGGCACCAAAGAGCTGATAAAGTTAAACGCAGCCTCGGATGCTTTTCAGCTTACAGCTGATTCACTCAAAGATATTCGCCACTTTGCCAATTCGATGTTTAACATCATGCGGGGCGGGATTTTTGACAATAATTACCTGATTGAAAAAGCAGACCTAAAAGGGAATATTCAAAATGCCAATCGGGAAGTGTATTCCCGTCACCATGGCAGCTTGGATGCCCTGCCTACGCAATTTCCCATAGCTACGGTAAAGCAACTCGCTCAGCAATCCCATGACGCGGATTTCAGACGACTCTGCTTGGAGTATTTACCGTTGAAATTCAGTCGAAGACACGGAGACCCAAGCCGGCCTTGGAATCATTTTTCGATCAATACCAAAAGTGAAGCCGATGGCTCCAAAGTCCTGGACTACGCCGGAAATTGGCGGGATATTTTCCAAAACTGGGAAGCCTTGGCCCTCTCCTATCCCGAGTTCATCGAAGGGATGATATTAAAGTTCCTAAATGCCTCAACATTTGATGGGTATAATCCCTACCGGATTACCAAAAACGGGATAGATTGGGAACGAATCGAGGCAGATGACCCATGGTCTTACATCGGCTATTGGGGAGATCATCAGATCATCTACCTGTTGAAATTCCTCGAATTTGCGGAGAATTACGCCCCCGGTAGATTGGCCCAGTACTTCAGCGAGGACATTTTTGTCTACGCGAATGTCCCTTACAAAATCAAACCGTATGAGGACATTCTGAAAAATCCCAAGGACACCATTGACTTTGACCATCACTTGGATCAAAAGATTCAGAAGCGTTGGTCCACCTTAGGTTCGGATGCTGCCTTGATCCAAAACCAAACCGGAGCCATTCATCAGGTCAACTTTTTGGAAAAAATCCTGGCCTCTGTACTGGCCAAAATCTCCAACTTCATTCCTGAAGGTGGTATCTGGATGAACACGCAACGGCCTGAATGGAACGATGCCAACAATGCCTTGGTAGGAAATGGCGTCTCCATGGTGACCTTGTACTATTTGAGGAGGTTTTTGAGCTTTTTCAGCGAAATACTTAAAGACAGTCCTGCCAAGGAGACTCAAGTCTCAGCCGAATTGATGGATTTTTTTCAGGAAACAGTCCAAGCGCTTCAATCCCACAGCCATTTGCTTGCAGGAAAATTTACCGATAAAGACCGAAAAAGAGTCTTGGACGAATTGGGAATGGCTGCTAGCCGATACCGTGCAAAAATCTACCAAAACTCCTTCAGCAGCGAGAAAAAGGAGCTTTCCACTCAGGTCTTGATTGACTTTTCAATTCTGGCCAATAGCTATCTCGAGCATACCATCGAAGCCAATAAGCGTGCAGATGAGCTGTATCATGCCTATAACTTGATGACGGTGGAGAATGAGGAGGAAGTTTCCATCTCCTATCTACCCGAAATGCTTGAAGGGCAAGTTGCCGCACTGAGCTCGGGATACCTGAGTTCGGAGCAGGTGTTGCAGACTTTGGATGCACTTCGGAGCAGCAAACTTTATCGGGAGGATCAAAACAGCTACCTGCTTTACCCGAATAAGGAATTGCCGGGATTTTTGGAGAGAAATACCATTCCAAAAGAAGACGTTCAACGATCAACCCTTTTGAAAAGCTTGCTAGAAAAAGGAAACAAAAGCATCATTGAACAGGATGTGGATGGAAATTTCCATTTCAACGGCAATTTCAAAAATGCCTCAGACCTGTCACGGGCCTTGGAAAATCTGGATTCTCGTGAGTTTTCAATTACCGATTCGGCTAAAAAGGAATCCCTTCAGATTTTTGAAAAAGTCTTCAATCATAAAGCTTTCACGGGTCGATCTGGTACTTTCTACGGCTATGAAGGATTGGGATCGATCTATTGGCACATGGTATCCAAGCTTCAGTTGGCCGTTTGGGAATGTTGCAAGAAAGCACATGAGGAAGGCGCTTCCCAAGAGATAGTATCCAGATTGGTGGATCACTATTACGAGATCAATGAGGGAATCGGCGTGCACAAGTCTCCGACGGTTTATGGGGCATTTTCAACAGACCCCTATTCTCACACTCCGATGGGAAAAGGGGCGCAACAGCCGGGTATGACTGGACAAGTCAAGGAAGACATCATTTCCCGATTTGGAGAGCTTGGGGTGGAAATTCGGGACGGAAAGCTTGCTTTTCAGCCTTTTATGCTGAAAAAGTCCGAGTTTTTGACCGAGGGCCAAGTTTTCAGCTATGTGAATGTAAAGGGTCAGTCGGTGAATTTTCCTGTTTTTGAAAATTCACTTTGCTTTACCTTTTGCCAAGTGCCTGTGGTCTATCAATTGTCCTCGAAAAATGAGATTGAAGTGAGCTTAGAAGGAAATATGAAGTCTGTTGTTGATGGATTGATACTGGATAAGGCGACAAGCGAAAAAATTTTCACCCGATCTGGCGCCGTCAAGAAGCTATTGGTTAACCTACATCAGGACTCAATTAACTAATTGATCGTTTTCTCAATTACTTATGGCAAAAAAATTTAACCTGGACTCTGAAATAGAGGAAAAAGTCGAGAAACTGATCAGTCAGATGACCTTGGAGGAGAAAATCGGTCAGATGTCTCAGGTCCGGCATTTTGATGATATCAACCCCGAGGATATCCAAACCAAATTCCTTGGTTCGGTGATTCATACCCAAGGTCCTGTGCCCGGAAATACGGCTGAGGAATGGCAGGCAAAATTCACCGAACTGCAAAAGCAAGCACTTTCCACTCGCCTGAAAATCCCACTTGTATTTGGAGTAGACGCAGTACATGGACAAAATACTTTCGAAGGGGCGACTATTTTCCCTCACAATATCGGTTTGGGAGCTTCTGGAAATGCCGATCTGGTGACCAAAGCTGCAGCGATCACAGCGATAGAATCCAAGGCCACGGGTTTTAATTGGGTTTTTTCTCCCTGTGTTGCTATTCCGATGAATGAAAAATGGGGACGGGTTTACGAAGCTTTTTCTGAAAGTACCGAACTCACCACCGAACTGACTCAAGCCTCGGTAATCGGCCATCAGGAGAAAATCGGAAATATGGGTGTCATGGCTACCGCCAAGCACTTCATTGGCGATGGAGCTACTGACTTCGGTGTGGAAGGAGGAAATACTTCCTTAAGTCAGGAAGAAGTGGTGGAGCGTTTACTCCCACCCTATCAAGCTGCTGTAGACTCAGGTGTGGCATCGATCATGGCATCCTTCAATACTCTAGATGGGCTCCCCATGCATGCGCACAAGGCCTTGATCACCGATTTGCTCAAAGTCCAACTCGGATTTGAAGGCATTGTCGTCTCAGATTGGAAAGCGTATTCCCGCTTTGGTCAAAATAACATCATCAATGCGGGCATCGATATGGTCATGGCTGTGGATGGTGATTTGGATGGGTTTCAGGAGGGAGTAAAAAATGGAGTTTTGGACGGAAGCATTGCCGAGGAGCGAATCAATGACGCGGTCAGAAGGATTTTGAAACAGAAATTCCGCTTTGGTCTCTTCGAAAATCCCTTTCCTGACAAAAGCCTGATCAATGCAATCGGGATTTCTGAACATCGGTCAGTAGCAAGGCAAGCTGTCCGAGAATCTCTGGTTCTTTTGAAAAATGAAAATCAGGCACTCCCCCTCAAGCGAACCTCCAAAATAGTCGTTGTGGGTGAGTTTGCGGATAATTCGGGCCTGCAATCCGGTGGCTGGACAGTCAACTGGCAGGGTACTACCGAAAATTACCAAGGCGCAACCACCATTTTGCAAGGCATCAAAAAGTTTGCACTGCATGAGGTAAAATACGATCCAGACGGAACAGCCGAAGTGGAGGATGTGGATGTGGCGGTCATCGTGGTCGGGGAAAAGCCCTATGCAGAGTTTTTCGGGGATATCGTAGGAGAAATGAACCTCTTTCAGCTCACGCTCACCGAAGCCCATCAGCAGCTGATTGAGACCTATTCTAAAAAAGGAATCAAAACCGTAGTGGTCCTTATATCCGGTAGGCCTTTAGTCGTTACGCCACAACTAGAGCAAAGTGACGCCTTTGTGGCAGCCTGGCTACCCGGGTCCGAAGGTGACGGAATTGCCGAAGTGCTATTTGGATTCTTTGATTTCAAAGGAAAGCTTCCCCATTCCTGGCCCAAATCCACATCAGATTACGAGGGGAAATTCGGCCCTAATCATTGGGATGCGTCCATTTCGCCCCTCTTTCCTCTTGGATTTGGATTGACTTATAAACCAGATAATCAAACCAATAGTCAATCTACCTAGACTATTCTTACCATGAAAAAATCCCATTTACAAGCACTAAGCATAGGAATAGCCGCCTGGGCAGCTTTTTCCTGTAATGAAAAATCAACAGAAGATCAATCAACTAACAGTAAAGAAGTGACAGCAAAAGAAATTTTAGGAAATCCCGAATACCAAGCCATATCCTATGAAGGCTATCGTGCCAAATCAAGAGAGATCCAACCCAGCATTGCCCAGCTAAAAGAGGATTTGAAAATTCTTTCTGCCATGAATATTAAGGTTCTGAGAACCTACAATGTCCAATTTGCGCATGCCTCCAATCTTTTAAAAGCGATCAGCGAGTTAAAATCTGAGGATAAATCCTTCGAAATGTATGTGATGCTGGGAGCTTGGATTGATTGTCAAAATGCATGGACAGATTTAGAGCCAAACCACGAGGTAGAGAGTGAGCAAAATGCCGGAGAAATAGACCGCGCAGTGGCTTTGGCCAATCAGTATCCGGACATTGTAAAAGTGCTAGCAGTAGGAAATGAAGCCATGGTCAAGTGGGCCACAAGCTATTTTGTTCAGCCTGCAGTAATTCTTAAATGGGTAAACCACCTTCAATCTCTCAAAAAAGAAGGAAAACTTCCCAAAGACCTTTGGATTACCAGTTCGGATGATTTCGCCTCTTGGGGTGGCGGGGATCCTCTTTACCATACGGAAGACCTCGCTAAACTGGCCAAAGCGGTAGATTATATATCCATGCATACTTATCCGTATCACAATTCCCACTACAACCCCAATTTCTGGAGAGTGCCAATAGAGGAATCGAAATGGTCGGAAATGGAAAAAGTCGACGCTGCGATGATTAGAGCAGTAGACTTTGCCAAATCTCAGTACGATTCAGTAAAAAATTACATGAAAAGCATTGGGGTGAATAAGCCTATCCATATTGGAGAAACTGGCTGGGCATCGGTTTCGGATGGTCTCTACGGACCGGAGGGCTCCCATGCCACAGATGAATACAAGCAAGCCCGCTACTACCAGCTCATGCGAGAATGGACCAATGAGGCCGGCATATCCTGTTTTTATTTCGAAGGATTCAATGAACCTTGGAAGGATGCCAACAATCCTATTGGCTCAGAAAACCATTTTGGCCTGTTCACCGAGACGGGTCAGGCAAAATATGTCCTTTGGGATATGGTCGATCAAGGAATCTTCAAGGACCTGACCCGCGATGGAAATCCAATCACCAAGACCTACGATGGAAACAAAGAAAGCATGCTAAAAACTGTTTTGGTCCCACCTGCAAATTATTAATCAACCTTTTTCCAAACCAATTAACCACCAAAACCCAAAACTATGTCAACCAAGACCACTAATGTGCCGATGGGGCAAAAGATAGCCTTCGGCGTGGGTATGTTAGCTAATCAAATGTTTCCTGCGTCCCTTGGAATTTTCATGGTGGTGCTCGTGCAAAATCTGGGCTTTCCCGGATGGATGTGGGGAATAGTGTACTTTCTCCCACGTGTGCTCGATGCTGTCACCGATCCGATCATGGGCTTTATTTCTGATAACACCAAATCCGTCTGGGGAAGACGTAGACAATATGTTTTCCTAGGTGCCATCGTGATGGGTGTGACCTTCTCCGTCATGTGGCAGCTGTACGGAGAAAATAGCGTGAATTACAACTTCATCTATTTCCTTTTGGGCTCCTTCGCCTTCTACATCGGTCTGACCATATTCAGTGTACCCTATGTGGCCATGGGCTATGAGATGAGTGAGGATTTCCATGAGCGAACTCAGATCATGGCCATCGCACAGTGGATTGGGCAGTGGGCTTGGGTAATTGCTCCTTGGTTTTGGGTGATCATGTATGATCCAAGTTGGTTTCCAAACCCAGAATCTGCGACCCGGACATTAGCCATCTGGGTAGGAGTCATTTTTGCGATTTGTGCGATGGTGCCAGCTATTTTCATTAAAAGTAAATCAACTTTGAATGAAAACTTTTCACCTCTCACTTTCAACGCCATCGGAGATAGTGTTTCCCAGATAGTCAGAGGGTTCAAAGAGGCTTTCTCCTCGACTCCGTTCCGAAAGCTTTGTATCTCTACCTTCTTCATCTTCAACGCATTCAATACAGTAGCAGGATTTGTATTCTTCATTGTAGTATGGCACCTATTTAATGGAGATGCGGGAGCGGCGGGCTATTGGACTCCGATTTTCGGAAGTGTGGGCGCATTGGTGACCACATTTATTGTAATTCCGATTGTGGCCAGGATGTCCAGAAAGATTGGAAAGAAAAATGCCTTCATGGTCTCTCAAGGAATCGCTTTACTTGGTTATACCTCTCTTTGGTTCCTTTTTGTACCAGGAAAGCCTTGGATGTTCATTTTCTCCCTTCCTTTCCACTCTTTTGGAATCGGTAGTCTTTTCGTCCTGATGATGTCAATGACTGCGGATGTGATTGACTTGGATGAGCTGAATTACGGAGTACGTCGTGAAGGCGTTTTTGGGGCGATCTATTGGTACATGGTCAAGTTTGGTTTTGCAATAGCCGGCGGTTTAAGCGGGGTGATTTTGACTGTAGTCGGGTTTGACGGCAATGCTGCTGTTCAGCCGGAAGGAGCAGTTACTGGACTGAGAATGTTTTTTTCCGGTCTGCCCATGTTAGGAACCATCATAGCCATGTATCTCATGCATGACTACGATGTAGATGAAGCCCGAGCAAATGAAATACGCGCTGAACTTCAAAAACGCAAGGCTGAAAAGCTCAGCCCCAAACCGGTTTATACGTCCTATCAGGAAGGAAAATCCATCACCTTGGCAGATGCTGATAAGCAGGCAGTATCCGCTTTGCAAAGCAGGTTTGCAGGAAAATCAAAAGCTGAAATCAAATCCATCTTTGCTCAGACCTTAGATCAAGGGCTCCACGGGCTTTGTTTTAGTCCGTATCTCGAAGGTCAAAATATCGGAGATACGCTATCGGCAGAACAAATTCGACGTCGGATGGATATCATCTCTCCCTATACGCAGTGGGTTCGCTCCTTCTCTTGTACGGATGGCAATGAATTGATTCCGAATATCGCCAAAGAAAAAGGCTTGAAAACCATGGTGGGTGCCTGGCTGGGAACGGACAAGGCCAAAAATGAGGCAGAAATCGAGCAACTCATCCATCTGGGCAAGCAAGGTCTGGTAGATATCGCAGTGGTAGGAAATGAAGTACTCCTTCGTGGCGAACTCAGCGAAAAAGAGGTGCTGGATTATCTTCTTCGGGTCAAGAAATCCCTTCCAAAAGTCCCTGTAAGCTATGTAGATACCTACTACCAGCTTTCTCAACGACCTCAAATCGTGGAAGCTTGCGATGTGGTACTAGCCAACTGCTATCCATTCTGGGAAGGTTGCAACGTCGAAGAAGCACCGATCTATCTTCAGAAAATGTATCAAACCGCAAAAGGTGTAGCTCAGGGCAAGGAAGTCATTATCACCGAGACGGGCTGGCCAGACTCCGGTGAAAGTATGCATTCGGCGACTCCTTCTCCAGAAAACGCCATGAAATACCTCATCGCATCTAACGAATGGGCTAAAAGAGAAAAAATTGCTTTATTCACCTTCTCGTGTTTTGATGAACCATGGAAGGTACATCACGAAGGTGAAGTGGGCCAAAGCTGGGGAATTTGGGATAAAAACGAAAACTTAAAATACTAATACCTATGTCATTTAATGCTGACAAAATTTTGGCACTTGCAGGGAAAAATCTGCAGGGATTATCTTACGAAGAACTGGCGGAATCTTTTAGAGAGGTACTTCAGGAGGGAATGCACGGAATATGCATCAGTCCGTATGAAGAAGGTCAAAAACCCGGAGACACGCTTACAGAAAACCAAATTCGGAGAAGGCTGGAAATTCTCCGTCCTTATACTCAATGGATTCGCTCCTTTTCCTGTACGGAAGGAAATGAATTAATCCCTGTCATTGCCAAAGAAATGGGAATGAAGACGCTGGTCGGAGCCTGGTTGGGAAAAGATGACGAAATCAATCAGGCTGAGGTGAAAGGCCTGATCAAACTGGCCAATGAAGGCTATGTGGACATCGCTGCCGTGGGTAATGAAGTGATGTATCGTAAAGATCTCAGTGAGGACGAATTGCTTAATTTTATGCACCAGGTAAAAGAAGCGCTTCCAAAAATCCCGGTTGGCTACGTGGATGCTTACTATGAGTTTGAAAAACGACCAAGAATCACGGAATCATGTGATGTGATTTTAGCCAATTGCTATCCGTATTGGGAAGGTTGTGCCATGGAATATTCTCTATTGTATATCAAAGACATGTACCAAAGGGCAAAAAGAGCCGGAAATGGCAAGCCTGTGATCATCACCGAGACAGGTTGGCCAAGCCAAGGTACGCCGCTTTACGGAGCTGTACCTTCTGATGAGAACTTCATGAAATACTTCATCAATATCCAAACCTGGTCCAAGCTGGATGATATCCCGGTATTTTACTTCTCCTCATTTGATGAATCCTGGAAAGTCGGTGCCGAAGGAGATGTCGGAGCCTATTGGGGGATTTGGGATAAGGATGAGCAGTTAAAGTATTGAGTTAGATTAGCATTAAAAAAAGGGCCGCGGGGCCCTTTTTTTGCTTTATCTCATTTTTTCTACTCCAACGTAATAATCCGAATCCACTTTCAAATCACTTTCACTTTTGACTTTAAGCTGACTCCAGCTTGCTTTTGGCTGAATTCGAACTTTTTCTCCTCCAATTTCCACATCTAACGGCATGGTAAATGAAGGCAAACAGGAAATCCATCGGTAATTAAGCGTCTGGTTATCTGAGTAGTAATATTCTAATACCGGAATTCGCTCGTCTCTTAAATACTGGTCAAAAATGGGTTTAAGATCCATTCCAAAGGCCTGAGAAATATAGCTTTCCACTTGCTGTGTGGTCACAGTCTGATGGTAAAACTCCTGATTTAAGCCTCTCAGAATCTGTCTCCACTTTTCGTCATCGCTAAGAATTTCCCGCAGCATGTTGAGTAGGTTACCTCCCTTGTAGTACATATCTCCTGAACCCCGCTGATTGACTCCGTAGGTCCCGATGATGGGGCGGTCATTAGCAATGTTCATCCGGGTACCTCGGACATATTCCTGACCGGCTTCTTTTCCGTAGTGATAGTCCAAAAAGAGGCTTTCTGAGTAGTTGGTAAAGCTTTCGTGGATCCACATGTCGGCCACATCCTTGTAGGTAATGTTATTGGCAAACCACTCATGCCCAGCCTCGTGGATGATGATAAAGTCAAATTTTAAGCCCCAACCCGTGCCGCTTAGATCTCTTCCTCTGTAGCCCATTTGGTAGCCATTGCCATAAGTGACTGAACTCTGATGCTCCATGCCTAAGTAAGGTGCATCGACAAGTTTAAACCCATCTTCATAGAAGGGATACGGCCCAAACCAATGCTCAAAGGCTTCCATCATTCGACGCGCATCTTTGAAATGGACTTTGGCTTTTTCGAGATTTTCCCTGAGAACAAAGTAATCCATGTCCAGCGTGCCTTTTTCTCCCTCGAATTTTTCGCCAAAATGAACATAGTCCCCGATGTTGATATTCACCCCATAATCATTGATGGGATTGACCACAGACCAATGATAGGTATTTTTACCCTCGCCGATTTCGATTTCTATCAATCGGCCATTAGACACGTCCATCAAGCCATCAGGCACGGTGACACTGATCATCAGACTGTCCACTTCATCTGCAGGATGATCTTTGAGCGGCCACCAGATACTTGACCCAATTCCTTGATTGGATGATGCGATAAAGGGTTTTCCATTGCTGTCCTTGGTCCAAGTAATTCCCCCATCCCAAGGAGGACGAATTGCTTCTTTGGGTTGCCCTTCGTACGAAACAATCAGCTCTTCAACTGATCCTGGAACCTGCTTTTTCTTCAAAGAGACGAAATGAGCAGCTCCTTCTCGTTTAAAATCCAGGTTTTCTCCAGCTTGAACAATGGAGGTGATTTTCAATGGTTCCTGTAGGTCAAGTTGTAAAACCTGGGATTCAGTCAAAACCTTGTATCGAATTGTATTTGAACCCTTTATAGATTTGATTTCCGGGAAAATTTCTACTGCCAAATGATAATAATTCAAATCCCACCAAGCTCGTTCGGGAGTGATACTTCCCCGTAGTGTATCCGCTCGGGTGAAGGATTTTTGAGAGTAGCTTGGATTTATAGCCAGTAAAACAAAAAGGATTACTAGAGCAATTAAGCGAATCATAAATAAGATTTTTGCTATGGTTTTAATTTAAAAGAGGTCTAAAACTAGGATTAATCCCAACTTAACGGCGTCAAATTCCTCTGAGGATAATTCTCCGATTTTTTTGATAAATCGTTCCTCCGAAATTGATTTTATTTGAAAGCAGTCGGCCATACTTTCTTTGGTCAATCCATTTGACCCAGATGGGGAAAGACCTACCAGCCATTGTTTTGGGTTTTTCAAAGCATCGGTAATCGGAACTACCACTTTCAATTTCAAACTTCCAATTGAGTCATGGTTTACCACCACAGCAGGTCTGATTTTGGCTATCTCCTGTCCAATCTGTGGTGCAAAATCAACCAACCAAACTTCTTTAGATCGGATCATTTGACCTCTGGATCAGCTTCAGAAAAATTATTTTGAGGATTTGAATAGTATTCTTTCACCTCTGGGTCATTTACTTCTAATTCTATTTGACTATAAACCTCATTTTTATATTTTTTCAACCGCTCAAGTTTCTTCTGGAAGTCACTTTCTTTACGGGCAGACCTAATCAGTAACCCTTCAGCGGTTTCCTCAATAATCACGCTTTCCAGGCCATATTTTTTGATCAAATCCGAAGGAATGATCAAAGCTTTGCTATTGCCTACTGAGGTTAATGTCTTTTCTATAGCCATTGAATTGGGATTTACTTGTACTAACCAAGTTATAACAAAATTAGTGCTTTAGCTAAATCAAATTTCAAATCACTAATTCCAAATGGAAACCTTATTTCCCACCCGGAGGACAATACCTTTTCAAGAAATCTGTGTATAATTTTCTCAAATGAGCAGTTGTCCCCTCGCCTTCCCCGATTCCATGGGAACGGTTTGGATAAGGCATAAACTGGAAGAGCTTACCATGCTTGATCAGCTCGTTGATCAGCATTTCGGCATTGTCGTAGTGCACGTTATCATCACCCGTACCATGGATATACAGCAGATTTCCTTGCAGATTTTTCGCATGGGTCATTGGTGAACCTGCCACAAAATCCTCCAGATTTTCCTGTGGAAGGCCCATGTAGCGTTCCTGATAGATATTATCGTAGGTCAACTGATTGGCTACAGCTGCCAGAGAAATCCCGGTTTTATAGATTTCCGGGTATTGGAACATCAGGTTCAAGGTAGCCGAACCTCCCCCACTGTGTCCCCAAACGGCCACGCGCTCAGGATCTACAAAGTCCCATTTTACGATTTGTGCTGCAGCCTCTGCTTGGTCGGAGATATTTATGCGCCCGATTTTTCGGTAAATGCTCTTTCTCCAGGCCCGGCCTTTGGGTGCTGGAGTGCCCCGGTTGTCGATCGAAATGTAGATATAGCCATCTTCAGCCATATCACCATCGTAATTTCGGTTTCTGGCCACGCCGTAGCCATCCTTTACAGTGGCACCCCAAGGTTCGGTATAGACATAAAAGACCACCGGATACTTTTTGGAGGGGTCAAAATTGGTTGGCTTGACCATCCATCCGTCCAATTCGGTCCCGTCGGCGGTGTTGATTTTAAAGAACTCCACTGTTTTGGGACCCTGATTTTGAGCCAAGTTAGCTTCAATGCTTTTGCTCGCGTCAATCGGGGTATGTTTTGCTAAACTGATCCATTCAGAAGCAGGACGGGTAAAGGAATTGCTGAACTGGTGCATGGCAAACTGTCCTGAAGGGGAAATAGTGTAGGTGTTTGTTCCTTCAAAAAGAGCTGGAGTTACCCGTTCTGCTTTGCTTTTTCCATCCAATTTGATCCTATACAGATACTTCTGAGTGGCATTTTCCGGAGAGGCATGGAAGTAGGCCAACTTGTTTTTTTCATCCAAGTGCAAAAGGTTGATCACGTCATAATAACCCGGTGTCAGGAGGGTTTCTTTCCCGTCGAGACCAATGGAATAGACATGCCTCCAACCGTCTTTTTCGCTAAACCACAGGAAGGATTTTTTGTCATTGAGCCATTTGAATTCATGCCTGTAAGTCAATCCATAGACATTTTCCCAGTTGGAAAGCACGTCAATCCAGGTTTCTTCCTTTTCCTCAGAGATTACTTTCGCCTCGTTGGCAGGCACATTAACTGCGTAGATTTTGCTGTGGTTTTGCTTGCGGTTAAGCTGTTGAACGAGGATCAAATCCGGGCTATTCCACTCCATTCGCGGCAAATAGTGCTGCTGAGGATCCCCGGGGATATTGAGCCAAGTCGTCTTTTGCGAAGCCAAATCAATCACTCCGATCCGAGCTGGAGAAGGCGATTCCCCGACTTTGGGATATTCCACCGGAATCACCCGGGAATACACCGAATCGGTGAAATTCATCATGTAGTAATCCCGAATCTGATTGGCATCTATCTGCCAGTAGGAAATCATTTTTCCGTCAGGGCTCCATTGAAAACCATCCCGACAGGCAAACTCCTCCTCGTAAGCCCAATCGAAAGTTCCGTTGATCAGCTTTCGGTTTCCATCTTTCGTCAATTGGGTAATTTGACCCGTGGCCAAATCTTCCACATAGAGGTTAAATTCACTCACATAGGCGATTAGGGAAGCATCCGGAGACAACTTTGCAAACCGCAAAGATGACTCAGGAAGGCCTATTCCTGCTTGTTGAAGCTTTTTGGTGTTCAAATCCATCACCCAATAATCTCCTTGCGTATCCAGTCTCCACACCCGCTTAGTATTGGTGTAGATGAGGAGTTTTTGATTGTCTTGGGAAAAGGTAAAATCTCTGACATTAAGTGGGTTTTGGCCTGTTGGAGTGAGGTCAGCAGTAGAAACAAAGACATCGGAATCTTGGGAAGGCAAATTGACCTTGAGAATCTGCCCATTTTGAATCTGATAAAAAGCATCACCGCTAGGATCCCACTTGATTTCTTGAGCGGATAGGGAGCTTATTGAAACTAGGATCAACAGGAAAAAAAATCCTTGGCAAAGTCGATTCAGGTGCATAGATGTAATTTTATATGGATTTGACTTTTCTAAAATAGACTAAATGGGGTAAAAAAAACCTATTAAGAGCGCAATATGCTTTTTAGATAGTTGAAGCTTTCAATATAAAAAGCCAAATAACCAGAGTGGAATTTTTTGACCAAAACTGATTTCAATATCATCAATCGCTAAATACGCCTTATCAATCCCCTTTATCTGAATATTTTCTTTATTCTTTCCTCCTACTTCAAAAGTGAATTCATCATTAACAACAAAATCCCCCTTTTTCGCCAGGCTTAAACGATGACCTGCATTATTTAATTGATTTAGAAAAAAAGTTTCCCTGATTGTCCCAATTGAGGGGCTTCCTTGGAAGGAAAACAGGAAGTTTGAATTTTCGAAATAGATTTTACCGGGCTTTTGAAGAAGGCTTATTCCTGTGCTCTTCTCATAAAGCAGTTTCAGAATTTTAGCGTCCTCCAGATTTTTCAGGTAAATGTTGATTGTCTGTCGTCCAAGGCGCATTTTCTCGGCAAGTTTGGAAATATTGGGTTCAAAGGGAACGCTCTCTGCAATCACTCCCAGCAACTGTTTGATCTTGATAAGATTATCAGCGCTGAAACTTTGAATCTGAGCTAAGTCACTCTCCAAAACTGCATTGATGATACGGATCAGACGTTGTAGGATCTGTTCAGAGGAGTATTCTAAGGTCAAAGGAAAATACCCTGTTTGGAGATATTCCTTAAACAAAGGAAGAATGGGTTGTTCTAGTTGTGTGAAAATGGATTGAGAAATCTCCAGTGGGTGATTGATCAATTCCTCAAGATTTAATTTTGAAAGAGATTGGTAGTTGTTGAATTCAAGGAACTCCCGAAAGGATAAGCCAGGAAGTACCTCTACAGCTAATCTTCGGCTTAAATCTGACTCACCCTTGTACAAATCTAAAGCTGAAGAACTAGTAAAAAAGACTTTCAAGTCTGGAAACCCGTCATAGATCAATTTTAACTCTCTTGACCAATTGGGATATTTATGGATCTCATCAATAAAAAAGTACCTCCCACCGAAACTGTACCAAGTTGAGACTAGCTCAAACAGGGAATTTTTATAAAAATATGGATGCTCAACCGTCACATACATTGCTTTTTTACCCTCAGCAAGTTTCTTGGAAAGCAATTGTAGTAATAGTGTGCTCTTACCAACTCCTCTTAAACCTTTGATTCCTAACAATCTCTCATTTTCAGGAAGTTGAAAATAAAGGAATCTTTGCCATTTGGTAGGTAGATTTTTAAGCAGATTAGCCTGGTAAATTAGCAGATCTTCTATCATTTTGATTTGAATTGAAATCAAAAATAAACAATTATTGATTTCAACTCAAATCAATTGAAGCTTTAAATACAAGACATGCTAAAAGATCAAAGTAAAATAGAATCTAGCATTACCTTAGCCCCACCTTTTCTCTTGCTTTCATCAGCTGCCTCCATGAAGGCATAAATTTCCAAGGTTTCATCATCTTCCACAGGGGATTTTCCTGTTTTGAAAAACTCGGCAATCTTCACAACCAAAGGTTCATAGCCTTCGTAATTACCCAAAACCAAGTTTCCTTCCGACCCAAAAGCGGTTCCTCCATACTCATGCTTTCCGGCTCGCATGCCTCGAAAAGTACCCATACGCCCGTCTTTCCAAGTTCCCACCACTACTTCCTCATCCGATGTGCTGAATCGGGTGACCGATTCGCAGCCCGGTCCCATGACGGTGAAGAGAATTTCCACGCCATGGATTCCATACCAAAATAAATCCGGATGTCCAGGTTCCAATTCAGCAGGACTAAAGGTATCGCATCCCAATACTTTTCCGATTTTGTTATCATGACGCACGGCTTGAGCATTTTTCAGATACCGAAGCGATGATGCTGAAAAAATAGGGACACCTGCGCTTTGGGCTTCTTGGTAGATTGTTCGGGTATCAGCCAAGCTTGCCGCAACAGGTTTATCTATAAAAAACGGTTTTTTGGCCTGGATTACCTTTCTGGCCTGTTCCAAACGGGGTTTTCCATCATTGGTTTCCAGAAGAATCACATCCACCAATTCCAACAAGGCTTCAATGGAATCCACTATTTTTACACCTAGGGCTTCTACCTGCTTGATGTAATCCGGAATCCGCTTGTAGCTGGACTCGATGTCCCGACTTCCATAAGGATAGGCGGCTACTACCCGAAATCCAGAAAGTTCAGGCTTTGGATTTTCAGCATTGAATAGCTTGGTAAAGGCAGGAGAATGCGAGGTGTCTAAGCCAATGATTCCGATCCTAATGGTCTCGGCTTTGGTTTTTCCTAGTATAGAAAAAGGTAGGGAACTTAAGCTGGCGGCAGCTCCTAAAGCGGTGGTTTTCTTTATAAATGACCGACGGGATGGTTTCATAACTTGTTGAAATAATGAATTTTATATGGTTTTTATTGATGTCAAATTTGGCTTTTTGAAAATACCAATCGTGCCTTTGGCACTCTTGGTGAAATCCTTTTCACAATATTCCCAGAATTGAATTCTGGGCTTTTACAGGACGTGCCGTTGGCACTATTCGGTAATTTCTTAGACCTTGTAATTTGCCCTGAAGGAGCAAACCGTATTAGCCCCAAATTCAATTTGGGGCTATGAATTCAATCCATTTCCAAGAGCACCAAAGGTGCGATCTGTAATTAATCGGATGCCAAGAATCTATCCTAAACTTTAAAGAAAATCTTCTTTTGATAAAGGAAATCCAAGAACAGCCAAACCAAGGCCAAAGCGCCCAAGCTTTCCATCACCGGCATCCAATTTTCTCCTAAGGGTTTATATAGTCCTTCAAACAACAGTCTACTTGTATACCTGAAATTGACAAATCGATAAATCATGTAGATCGTTAAACTATTCATCCCAACTACGACAAAAAAGAAGGCCCATTTTTGGAATTTCAGCATGTCAATAATCAAGTAGAAGAGGCCTAAAGACAGAAATGCCAAACCGGAAGTTAGCATGATAAAAGAACTCGTCCACATCCGTTTGAAAATAGGGAAATGAAGGTTCCAAATCAGGGCTAAGCCAATGCAAATCAGTCCGGTTAACAGCAACTCTTTCAGTTTTTGACTTTCTGAATAGTCGGATTTTCTAAGAATTTCCCCTGCATGAGCGCCTAAGATGGTTAGGCAAATTGCCGGAAAGGTGGTCAGTATTCCCAATTCATCAAATTGTCCTTGGAGCAATCTTCCAGGTAGAAAAGTTCGATCAAACCATCCTACCAAATTTCCCTCAAAACTCAGATCACCAGCTCCAAATCCGGGAACCGGAACCAGAAAAACGGCGGCATAATAAACCAAGAGAATACCTCCGGCGATAATCAATCGTTTGGCAGTGTTGAAGTTCAGGAACAGCACTACCGTCACAAATCCGGCGATTCCAATTCTTCCCAACACACTTCCCAAGCGGATTTGCTCCCAATCAAAAAACGGAAAAGGTGCATTCTTATCCAAGATTCCCAAGCCAATCAGGATAATCATCCTCCAAAACGCCTTTCGATAGATTTGGCTTTTGGGAGCATTGGCTTCTTTTAATTTTCCCAAAGAAAAAGGAATGGAAACCCCAGCCACAAACAAGAAAAGTGGGAAAATGAAATCGTAAAAAGTAAAGCCTACCCACTCCGGATGCTCAAATTGGAGGGCCAAGGCATCTACCAAAGCCATCGAAGTTTTGCCTTCGAAGCTTCGGAAAAAAGCATCCGCTCCGCAGATCATCAGCATGTCAAAGCCCCGAAGCGCATCGATGCTGACCAGACGTTGGCTCTTTAACCCTTCAAGGGTTTCGGAACCCTTAGAGGGTTGAAAGAAGGACTCCTTTTCCATACGATTAGAGTTTAGGTTCCCAACCCTTTTGGTATTCTCTACCCCAAAGTTTCATGGCTTCCTTATCTCTCAAGATCTTTCCTGAACTTTGGTCAATTTCCAAAGCTCTGCCTGTTCGATACGAAATATTGCCCAATTGGCACAACAAGACGCTTTTTTGAATTTCAGGATACGGAGAAATCTGACTTTCTCCCTTATCAATCGCATTGATGAAATTGGTGAAGTGAGCAATGTCCATATCAAATCCTGCCCCTCGCTGATCAACCACGGTATTGGTAGTGGCTTCAGCTGATTTCTCCAGTTTATTGGCATGGTCGTAGATTTTGTAGGAGTTGTTCAGGAGTTCGAGCGTCCCGTTTTCTCCGTGAAAAGAAACACCTGAACCCATGCCATTGATATCACGGGCATTGCAACTTCGACCTTCCCAAAGGATGGATTTTCCGTCGGAGAAATCATAGCTGGCAATTTGCGTATCAGGCGTTTCCCAATCGTCCTGGAAGTGATAACGTCCACCGCTGGAATAGCATTTCTCCGGATAATCCACCTGCAATCCCCATCGAGCCAAATCCAAAAAGTGCACGCCATTATTGACGATTTCTCCTGTGCCCCAATGCCAGAACCAGTGCCAGTTGTAGTGAATCAGGTTGTCTTTGAATTCAGCTCTGGGAGCAGGTCCTTGCCAAAGTTCAAAATCCAACCATTCCGGAACAGCTGCAGGCTTTCCATATCCGATGGATTTTCGGGTATTCGTGTACCAAGCTCGGGCATAGTAGGCCCGACCGATGGCACCGGAATGGAGTTCCTTCATGGCTTCCTGCACTCTAGGCCAGGATCGGCGCTGATTGCCCATTTGGACGATTTTCCCATACTTTTTGGTGGCTTCCACGAGCAGTTCGGATTCGGCGGGATTATGCGAACCCGGCTTTTCCAAATACACATGCTTGCCAGCTTGAAGAGCCATTATCGCAGCAGGAGTATGCCAATGATCCGGCATTGCAATGGAAACTGCATCCAGCGTTTTGTCTTCCAAGGCCTTTCTGAAATCTACCAAACCAGTTGGTGCGGTTTTCACTCCCTCTTTCAAAGCCAAAGCGATCCCGTTTTCCCGGGCACGGGAATCCACATCACAGATGTAGGCGATTTCTACATTCGGGATTTTGGCGAAAGCCTGAATGTGTTGGGAACCCCGGCTGTTGACGCCAATCACGGCAACTCGGTATTTGTCTTTGAGTGGATATTGGGAAAGGATATTGAAGGAAAAAGCGGAGGAAGCCGCACTGAGTCCCAAGGCTCCGGTTGCGGCGGTTTTGATGAAATGGCGACGGTTGAGGTTATTTTTCATGATGCTGTGGTTTTGATTTTGGGTTAATCAAGGGGAATTTCTACTCCGTTTTTAAGGAAATTGAGGATTTTTAAACTGTGGTCAGGTAGCTGTTCAGCTAAAATCAGATCAGCTTTTTGACCGATTTGAAAAGGATCAAAAGTGGGTTCAAAAAGCCATTGAGGTCGTATGGATGCCATTTGCAAAGCTTCGGGAAGTTCTGCTAGTTTATTTCTTAACAGAAAATTGATGCCTTGAAGGATATTCATGGCCGACCCGGCAAGCGTATTGGGATTATCAAAAAGGTGAAGCTTTCCTTCGGGAGTTAAAGTCACTTTTCCTCCTACTGCCGCTTCATAATTGCCAGGTGGCATACCAGCCAAAGCCACCGAGTCGCTCACCAGCATTAGCTTTTCGGCTTTTACTTTCTTAAACACATGAATCACTTCAGCAGGAAGATGAAACCCATCGGCGATTATAGTTGCAGAAAGGCTTTCGGAAGCTAGTTGAGACCAGAGGTAATTGGGATGTCGGGCTAGGACGCTGTGCATGCCATTTCCCAAATGGGTGGAAAGCCTTGCTCCTGCTTTCACCGCTTCTATAATTTGGAGATGACTTGCATTAGTATGTCCAATGGAAACCAAAATGCCAGAATGAACGCATTTTTCGATAAAGCCCGAGCTTCCCTCCCACTCCGGAGATAATGTGATCATTCTTATCAAGCCTTCGCTTTCCTCGATCCATTTTTGGAACATTTCCCAATTCGGAGCTTGGACAAATTCCTTGAAATGGGCTCCTCTTGGTCCGTCTTCAGGAGAAATAAAGGGCCCTTCGATATGAATTCCAGAGATGCAGGAAGCAGCCAATGGATCCATTTTCCGAAGCTGAACCATCTGTTGAATCAAGTTTGAGATATTTCCCGGTGAATTGGTGATGATAGTGGGAAAATGGCTGGTTACACCGCATCGAAGTAGTTTTTTGGAAATTTGACCCAAAGCCAAAATGTCTGATTGAATGGCATTATAATCCAGACCTCCGTAGCCATTGACCTGAATATCTGTGAATCCAGGGCCGATCCAGACATTTTCAGGACTGGTTTCGACAGATAAAATAGACTTGATCTTTGCATTGGAAACACGGATTTCCACTGGCCTTCCGTCCAAAATAGACTTTCCGATCAGGCTAGTTTCCATCTTTTTATCTTATGACCGTGAACTGCATAAAACACCAAATACAGGTAGCAAGGGAAAAGCACCCAATAGGCCAGTTTTACGGTATAGAGATCCGCAAAATACCCGTAAATCATGGGCATAATGGCATTTCCGCAAAGTCCCATAATCATAATGGAAGCACCTAGTTTGGTATATCTGCCCAAACCATCCAAAGCCAAAGGCCAGATTCCTGCCCAAACCAAAGAATTGGCCAGCCCCAAAAGCACCACAAATAGGATGGAAATGTCTACTGTCATTCCCCAAAATGGAATTGGACCACTTGTGAACACGATTAGCAAGGTCAGGAAGGTTCCCAACAAGGTGCAAATCCTCAGCACATTGACTTGAGAAATCACTTTTGGAATCAGAGAAATCCCAATCAAATAGCCCAAAATCGTAAAGGCTAAAGTAAAAGATGGAAACACCTTCGCATCCAACAAGGAGATCCCGAAGGAATTGGCATAGGGAATGACCGTATCGATCGCAATGACCTGAGTGCCTACATGGAGGAAGATCGCCACCGCTCCCAAAACCAGATGCGGAAACTGGAAAATGGAGGTTTTACTTGAATTAGCCTGGGCTACTTCTGCAGTCTCATGCTCGGTATCAATCTCCGGCAAAGGCGAAAACCTTACAAAGATTCCCAAACCCAAAAGCACCGTTCCGACTACAGAATAGGGCAAAATAACTCGTCTGATTAACTCGTCCAAAGCAGCATCCTTCGCCTCAGGAGACATAGTATCCAACTGCTGAAAAAGCTCATTGTCCCCTACTCTTAGAATAACCGCAGCAAATAAGATGGGCGCCAAAATTCCCGCTCCTTTATTGAAAATGCCCATGACACTGATTCTTTGGGCAGCCCGCTCCTTAGGTCCAAGGACCGTCACGTACGGATTTGCGGCAGTTTGAAGTACAGCCAAACCCGTTCCTAAAGTGAAAAGTCCCAGCAGAAACACTTCATACGTTCGACTCATTGCAGCGGGGACAAAGATGAATGCACCTATGGCCATTGCAAAGAAGCCGAACATCATTCCTTTCTTGAATCCCACTGCTTTGAGCAAATAGGAAGATGGAACCGACATGACGAGGTAGGAAATGTAAAAGGCAAAAGCGACAAGGTAAGAGTCGAAATTGCTAAGGGTAAAGGCGATTTTGAAATAGGGAATCAGGATCGCATTGACCCAAGAAACAAAGCCGAAAATGAAAAAAAGCATCCCGATGATGCCGATGGATATCCAAGTATCCCGTTGGCTGAGCTGATCGGCACGAACTGCAGCGATGGTTTTTGACATAGGCTGGTTTTGGGTTTGAAGCGAAAGGAAATCAGATTTGATTTCCCTTTGCCTTAAATACCAAATTTTATGTCACCCTTCCAAAACTTTTCCGATCAATGGTTGGAAAGTAAGGTTGAAGCGGGTTTGTCCAAAAAAATCTGACAATCGGAATGACTTTGTAGGATTGAAGCCGGGTGAAGATTTGAGATTTCGCCTTCCAAGCAGTTCGAAATAGCCTGCGCTTTTCGCAGATCAGGAACCGAACAAATAATTGCTTTTGACTTCAAAATTTGACGGATCGACATGCTAATGGCTTGAGTCGGTACTGCTTCCAAATCTGGAAACCAACCCTCTCCCAACTGCTGCATTCTGCAGGCATGGTCCAAATTGACTACCAGATAAGGCTTCTCTATTTCAAAATCAGCAGGAGGATCATTGAAAGCCAAATGCCCATTTTCCCCGATTCCCACAAATGCCACATCAATCGGATGATTTTGAATTAAGGTCGAAAGTCGCTCACACTCTTTTTCTGGTTCATTTTCTCCGTCAATCAAGTGGTAGGCTTTGAGCTGAGGAACGTGATTGAAGAACCTTTCCACTAGATATTTCCGAAAACTCGCCGGATGCGTGATTGGGAGGCCAAGGTATTCATCCAAATGAAATACCGTCACCTTGCTCCAATCGATTTCTTTTTCAGTCAAAAGTTGCTTCAGCGTTTCAAACTGACTGGTGCCCGTCGCCAAAATAATATTGGCAAAACCTTGGGTTTTGATGGCTTTTCGAATCAGTTCGGCTCCGGTTTTTCCGGCCTTTTGACCCAATTCTATTGGGGTTGGAGAAATGGAAATGGTCATAGATTAGGGTTTATTCGAGTTCTTCGAGACGGAAGTCGAAATCACTTTGCAAATCTTCATGAAGGGTAGAAATCAGTTTTTTTGCCTTTCCAAGCTGGACTTGGTACAGGTTTGCAATGACGGGATGCCTAAAACTGAGGTATTCGTATTTCTTGAGCATTTCGCAGAAATACAGAATTAATTCGGCTTGATCGGCTTTGTTTTTACTGAGCTTGAGAGATTTGTTCAATTTTCTCCGAATGGCTTGAGCTGATTTCTTGGCGATATGGTAGTTTTTGGTGTTGGCGGTTTGAAAAGCCTCATCCAAGTCCTCTTTTACCTCATCCACAAATAGTTGAGGTTGGTCTCTTTCATTGAGTTTGAAATAAAGAAAGGCTTTGTTATCTCTTGAAAACTTGGCCAAATCGGCAATCAGATCAATCAATTCCTTTTCAGTGAGGTAACTGAGATCTTTTTTGAGTTGGGCCAAACTGGGGATTTCCATCAGGGCTTACTTTTTCTTCCAAATAAATAAAAATCTAGACTAAATCTCCCCGAACCCATCAATCCCAATCCTAAAAAGCAGAGACTCAACATAAATGGTAACAACCCATCTTCCAGGATTCTGCCTCCATGAGCGAAAATTACCGCTACAATCAGGGTAAATGCCATGGAAAATGCCCCTAGTCGGATTCCAGCTAATACGAATAAGGCAGAGATCAATTCCACCCATTGGGAAAGCGGGGCCAAAATATCCGGGATTGGCCAATTGAGACTTTCCAAAAACCCTTGGAGTTCCGCCATTTTCCCTTCAAAAAGATAAGAACTGCTGGCTTTTGCCATGTAAATGCCCAGGCCAAACCGAAGGATAAGAATTCCAATATCCAAAAAGGTTAAGCGATAAATGCTTTTACGGTTTTTCATAGGACCCAAGTGGTAAATAAATAAATCGTCAACATTCCCCAAGCCGTCCCGGTCACCATACTCAGAATAGCCAAAAGAACTGCGTGTGGCATTAGATCTTTCCGATAGGCGGCTGTGACGGCAGGTGCAGTGGAAATTCCTCCCAAATTGGCCATGGATGCGATGGGAACCCAAATCAGATTCAGCCTCAGGACCTTAGAAACCCATATCATTCCGATGAAATGGAAGACTAGCCAAATTAAAACCAAACCCACAAAAGTGAAAGGCAGGGTCAAATTGCTAAAGTCCAATCTCAAGCCCAAAATGGCCATGACCAGAACGATACAGATTCCTCCTAATCTTAAGGAGAAAGCGGTATTCCAATTGGGAATCAAGTTGCCGAGGATCATTCCCAAAATGGAAAGACAGATGACCAGGTTTAAGAAGGAAAGTTCCAGCCAGTACATGGTCCCTGCTATTCCCAGAAAAAACAAAAGAATTGCCCAAGAATGGATTTTCTTCCCAGTACTTCTATCCTCAGAAGCAAGATTGGCAGGCAAAGGGTCCCTGATTCCAAAAAGCTCGCTCAATCGCTCCCCTTTTTTAATGAACTGAAACATCAAAATCGTCCAGATATTCACCAGGATATTATCCAGTACCAAAACAGATAGAAAGATATTCTCGGGAGTTTGGGCAAGTTCCTTTAGAATCAATTGGGAAGTACTTCCTCCTATCCAGCCTCCTACGATTGGCACCAAACCTTTCCAATAATCCTGACCGATGAAAATTGCCTGATTGTCTGGAGAAAAAACCGTAAAAAATCCCACCAGAATAACGGGAAGCGTGGCAATGAAAAGGCTTCCTGCAAAAAACAGGATCAATGGCCTTGCTCCTACGATGGCTAACTGTTTTAAAGGTAAAGCAGACATCACCGCCAAAAGGGTGATCGGGATAATCCAGTTTCTACTCCAGGAATGTAAAATCACCCCGGAAAGATCCCAACCAAACGCATGGGTAAATACGGCCGGAATAACATAGGCAAAGAGAATTGCCGGAAACCAATTCAATATTCCTTGAATTAGTCGATTATTTATTTGATTGATTTTCAATACGAAAACAACCGTAATCAAAACAATCACTAAAGCCAATACATCCGAGTTGAGCTCCATTAGAAGTCCTGAGTTAAAAGCCCAAGACAAGTCTGAATACCTTCCAGATAATTCCCGATTCGGATATTTTCATTGGGACCGTGGATGTTGTTGTCCGGGTTGGGGATCCGCACGGAGACTGCTGGCGCACCCAGAATATTGATAAAGGGAGCCATAGGTTGGGATCCTCCAGTCTGTCGGGTTTTGATGAATTGATCCCCAAAAACATGGCGCATACCGCTTTCTAGCCATTTGGCAAACTCGGTATCCATTTCTGCCCGAAAGGGTTGGGAACCGTTTCTCGTTTGCAAGGAGGCGATTTTGGGATACTTTTTTCTTTCCTCCTCGGTGGGTTCCTCACCTTCAATCAAATAAAATCCTTGATCCAAAATAAACCTTTTCAAAAGCGCCAATTGACGTTCATTGGGAGTTTCCTTGACTGTTCGAATATCTATTTCTACTACTGCTTCGGCCGGAATCAATGTTCTGACTTCCGCTCCAGTCCAGCCTGATTTCAGACCCCGGATATTCAAGGATGGGAATTGGAGCGCTTCCTGATAGTTTCTGCCTACTTTTTCGGCTTCCGCAAAACCCATTTCATGGGCCATTTCTTGATTGTCTTCAGGAATCTGGCTCATGGCTTCAAAGTCAGCTTCGGAAATATTTACTCCCTCATAGAATCCCGGAATCAGGACCTTTCCTTCCTCATCTTTCATTGCTGCCAAAAGTCGGGATAGCTGAAATGCAGGGTTGGGAGCAAAATTCCCATACTGACCGCTATGCAAGTCGTTAGCAGGACCAAAGACCGTGAGGGTGGCCGTAACAATTCCTCTTGCGCCAAAGGCCAAATTGGGCAAATTGGAAAAATGCCGGGTACCATCCATGATCAGAATGCCATCGGCTTGAAAAAGGTCCTTATTGGCAGCTACAATCGGCGCCAATTCGGGAGAACTGATTTCCTCCTGAAAATCAAGAATGAACTTAAGATTGACTGTTGGCTCGATCCCTTTTTGTTTCAGAATATCCAATGCAGAAAAGAAAGTCATGGTGGGCCCTTTGGAATCCGAAGCCGATCGGGCAAATATTTTCCACTCCGGATTGATTTTTCCATCCAAAAAGTTCCAGTTGATCGGTTCCCACTTTCCGTCCATTTCCTCCATCAACTCAGGAATGTAGGGGTTTTCCTGATTCCAAGCTGCTGAATCCACCGGCTGCCCATCTACTTGCATATAGACGAGAATCGTCTTCTTGTTTGGGTCCATTTTTCCATGCGCAAATAGGTGTGGAACTCCGTTTCCTATTAAAACTCGGGTCTTAAAACCCCTACTCTCCAGTGCGGCTTGGGTCCACTCCAAATTTCGGGCAATATCCTCCGGAACTTTCCCATTATTTGGGAGACTGAGATATTCTCGAAACTCGATCAGAGAAACTCGCAATTGGGCTTCAGAAGTTGTAAAAATCTCGTTTTTACTCAGCTGTGCATGGGCCAATCCAACCAAAAGAAGAAAGGGAAACAAGATGAATTTTCTCATAAAGGAGTTATCAAGAAAGGAATTTAAAAATCTTTGTTCTCTTCAGGCCAATAAATCTCCCACAAATTCATTCTTGGCAATGGATAAGATCCATGGATCAATAAAAGGGTAAATGTTGGGATAAAAATCAGGTGTTTTCACGGTATTGAAGTACTCCGATATACCTTTGCTTTTAAGGAAAAATCTGAGATCCACTTCTTTAAAAAAATTGCAAATTGAATTTAAGTCGGCAGGATTCCTCCATCTAATTTTCTATTTCCAACATTCCGGTAGTCAAAATCTGAATTGACCGAGAGCCATCCTCCCTATAAAATCCTGGATAGAGTTTATTCGTCAATTGTTTTTTGGGTGAAAAGGACAAGAGGCTATCTCAAAAAACCTGGGTTGTGTCAGCCTGAGCACCTCAACAACGAGAGTTGGGCAGTACGAAGCCTATTTGAAGCGAATTTAGCATCATTTCGGCTTCGAGACTCCCCTCTCTCAGGTGCTACCAATGACGGGTTGATTTTATAGGCCG
Organism: Algoriphagus confluentis; assembly: GCF_036245625.1. Classification (NCBI taxonomy): domain Bacteria; kingdom Pseudomonadati; phylum Bacteroidota; class Cytophagia; order Cytophagales; family Cyclobacteriaceae; genus Algoriphagus; species Algoriphagus confluentis. The sequence continues at coordinate 339,365 of NZ_BTPD01000003.1, read as the reverse complement.
CAAATTTAGTCAGTCCGAGCACCTTTCCGACGGGAGTCGGGAAGTACGAGGACCATTCGACTCCGCTCAAGGGGACAATGATACCGCTCAAAGGCGAATGACCAGTCATGTTCTTTTTGTATGATTAGAATAATATTAAAGACTCATGTGACAAACAGCAGTTTTGAGACAGCCTCTTACTTTTTAACTTCAATTCTTTACTTTTTACAGTTTCCTTCTTTCAATTGTGCCAGCGTTGGATTATAGGAATTGGAAGACACACTGTAATTTGTGATCGTGCCTTCTTTGGCGATTTTGGTCACTCCGCATAGATCAGTTAAGCTTTCATTGCTGGAAATGCCAAGATTTAGGGTGGCTCCAGTCCAATTGGCAAGTCCATTGACATTTTGCAGGGATTTGTTGGAAGAAATATTGATTCCTACAGTAATTTTTTCCAAACCTGATAGCCCATTGATTTGGGTAAGTTTGGGATTGGAGCTGATGGAAAGCTGTCCACAAGTCTTCAAGCCTTCCAAACCATCCAAATCCGTAAGCTCATTATTTCCCAACAAAGTAAATGCTCCTGAAGTCCCGTTTCCTATTCGAGTCAGTTTTTTGAAAACATCCAGTTTAGCCACTCCGGTGTAGTAAATGTTTAAATCCTGGCCTACAGTAGTCAAGTTTGCCAATCCGCTGAGATCTTTGAGCTTAGGCACGCCCGAGATTGTAAGTACAGATTGAATATCAGTCAGGGCTTTAAATCCCTTGATTTCCTGCAGTTTGGAGGTTGATTGATCATTTTGAATTACGAGTGCAGTGGCCGATTTCAGGGTATTGAGCCCGTTGATCGATATCAGTGAAGGTGCAGGTGATGGCGCTAAGTTCAGAGCAAAATTTCCGTTTAGCTTTTCCAGTTTGCCAAATCCATTAAGCTCTTTCAAGCCTTGAGTATGGTAAAATTCGAGGCTAAACGCTTCTTTCAATTCGGGAAAATCCAAAGTCTCCAGGGCGTAGAGTGTAGCGAAATACATCCGCTGTGCAATTCTGGTTAAGACAGGTGCTTTCACCGTTGTCAATGCCTTGGCATCATCGATGAAGAATATTCCATCAATTTCTTTCAGTTTCGGAAAATCTACAGTTTTCAAGCCATTGGAAGTAGAAATATTGATCCCTGAGAAATTGACCATTTTCTCCAAATTGGAAAAGGTGATGCTCTCTAGTTTGGGATTGCGGTTGATCGTGATTTGAAAGCCATTTTTGACCTTGGAGCTTACTGAAGATATATCTTTCAATTCCGGATTGTCCTGAATTACCGTATAATCCAAGTCCTGAATGGAAAGATTAATTCCATCGAGGGTCTGAAGTTTTTTATTTCCCCGAATCCAAACTCCGCCTTTTGGAACGATTTTTTGAAGGCCATTCAAATTTTCCAATTCAATATTTCCGTCAATTACCAGATAGCCGGAAGGATTCCCTGACACATTGGAAAGAAAGTCCAGATTCTTCAATAGCGTATTTGATACCGTGACTTGGGTAGCATTAGAAACCGACCGGAACTTTGGTATTGAAACTGACGAAAGGGAAATGTTTTGAGCGATGCTTAGCTCTTGACCGTTTTGACCTATTTCTTCCAAATTGGGCAAGGTGATGGATTGTAAGCTGGCATTAGAAATAAAGTAGAGTCCTCCCTGCATGGTTTTGGTAAGCAGTTTTGGGAATCCGATAGTCCTTAGATTTCCGTTGTTCTGAATCCGGATCGCTCCTGTAATTTCTTCAAGCTCAGTCAATCCCCCCAAAGTTTCGATGTTGGTCCTATCGATGAAGAGTGTGCCTACTTTTTTGAGGGAAGTGATTCCACTCAGGTCTGCGATTGCCGGGTTTCGGAGCGTCAAGCTACCTACTTCGGTGTAAGCAGAATCAATAAATGCCTGAAGTTCCTGTGCAGTTCCGATGATAATTGGCCCTGAGAAAACCTTGGTAGGAGTTTCATTGACAGGATCATTGGGTTCATTACAGACGGAAATATCAGCTTGGAAATCGTAGGGAACAGAAGGATTGACAGCAATCCCAATGTCCCTACTTTTCTTTCCAGACTGGACATCGTAGATCGTCAATACCACATTATTTACCAATTCTGGTCCTTTTTGCTTCATGTAATAATTGATAGTAAACAGGCCATCATTGAAGATCGGGGCATAGGCGGATGCCAGAACTTTATTATTGCTTCTGAGACTGGCATAGACATAGCCTTGTCTTAGCGCACTTTTATCACAATTGACAGTTTTTCCGTTCACGTTAATGATATAGGCTCCCTTGGCATCAACAGGGGTTTTGGGAGGAATTGTCACCTCGATTTTTGAAGTGGGGGCTCTGGTGAAGTCGGCATCGTATTCCTCTTCGACCTTTTCAAAATCATCCGATTGAACAAATTCAGGCATAGGAACGGGCGTTTCTCCTGGTACAGGTGTATAACGCTCATTGACCGGATACTCAGGACCACCAGGCTGAAGCGGATATATTTTGACGATAAGTTTTTCCTGTCCATCCAATCCATCCGGTAAACGAATATCTTCTGTAAAATCCGCTGAATAGGGATTACTGGAGGTTTTGGAAGGATAGGTCAGGTTTCGGTGATAGACTGTAGAGCCGGTACTTTTTCGTGTGACATGGACTGACATGCCCTTTTTCCCTCCTTCCATATCCTTTAGAAGATCAGAAAGCATATCCGGATTTCCATCAGGGCTCGTGGTGCCTAGCAGGTAATCAAAAAGCCATCTGATAGTAGTGGGGATAAAACGGAAGGGATTCCATTTGTCAAAGTTCCAAACCGAAAAGTGAGTGACTTCCCCTACATAAACGCTTCCTTGCTTGGTCCCTACTCCTTCCTCCTTCCAAATGCCTTTGGTCTCATCAAATGACCACATGGGGATGGTCGGAGGAGCTACAGACACCATGGATGGCGGAATGGGAAGTGTCAGGGTAGCTTTTGCACCTGATTTGATTTTAAGTTCTTTACCCGAATTATCCAGTAACTCGATGTGTGCCATACCAAAAGATTCCAGCAGACCTATTTTCCCTTCTGCGTTTTCTGCTATCAAGTCACCGGGAACTCGGGCGATGAAATCATGTGCAGTTGGATTGATATATGAAGCGACTACATTCACCTGACCGGTATAATTCTCAATTGCATTGGCGGGCAATTCCACCTGAATTCCTCCAGATAGGCCCACTTTTCCTCCCGAAGCAGAAGGGATACTTCCGATTGACTTTTTTTCAATCAGTCTCAACGTAGGTACTTGGGAAAGTTTGTCTTTGTAAGGCTCAATGATACGATGCCCATCAAAATATCCGTCTTTGCTGATGATCATGTATCCGCGGTCTCCATCTAGGGAGACGTCAGTGAAGTTGTAAAAACCATTAAGGTCTGTGGTCGTTTGTTTTCCTCCGGCAAGGACGGTAGCGCCTACAAGCGGGTTGTTTTGTTCGTCAATGACCCGTCCGATCAAATTGGTCCGGACTATTCCCCTTGGTGCTCTGTCGGGATTTTCCGTGATTGGTACTACAGGATCTGTATCCTCAGGATCTTTGCAGGAAATCACGAGGAGGATTCCAAGAAGTAACAAAATGAATTTAGGATTTTTCATGGCTGTGTAGGTTGAATTTTAGAAAAACTTCAGGCTTTGAAGCAGTCAAAATTGAGCCTATTAAAACCCCAAAAAAATACTCAATTTGAAGTAGAAGAAGCTAAAATTGCTATTTTTATCCTATGCGTAACCGACTGATATCCTGTCTATTTTTGATCATAATTACTTTCGTCACCTTTGGTCAATCGGTAGAATTGAACTCCCTCCGAACTAAAATCTATCAAGCAAAAACCCAGGAACAACGATTGCATGCCATTCTTGCACTGTGTGAAGTTCATTATAACCTTCCAAGAGATACACTGGACAAGTATGCCTATGAAGCATATAGCCTCTCCCTACAAACTGGCAATGATTCGTTGATTGCTTTGGCCGCGCTGGCAAAAGCTCAGGATTACTACCGTTGGGGCTGGCTGGATAGTGCTACCGTTTTGATTGATGAAGTGGTAAGTCGATTAGCATACAATGATCCCTTTACTGGACCAAGTTATTTTAAACTGATGCGTCTCAAGGCCGTCTCCAAAGGAGGAAGGATGGATTATCCTGCAGCCTTAGATATTTTGTATCAGCTTATCAAAGAGGCAGAGCAGATTGGCGATCCTCTGAACCAAGCGGTCAACTTGAACTCTATCGCTTCGATTTCTCTGGCGAGACATCAACCTTTAGAAGCCTTGGAATGGATAAGGAAAGCAGAACAGTTTGGGGGCAATAACTTGGAATTTCGAACTGTCGGGGCTTCGATCTTGATCAATAAGTCAAATGCTTACCTCCAATTAGCCAAATTGGACTCCGCAATGCGTTTTATCAATGAAGGGGTCGACCTGAGCAAATCAATCAACAACTTGCCAATCTATTCCATGGCTTTGCAATGCAAATCCGAAATAGCTATCAAGACGGGAGATTTGCCTGTGGCAGAAAACGCGCTGATTGAATTGTTGGAAGCCCGAAAACTTACCGGTGACCAAAATCTCTATACCGATGACAAGGAAACCCTCCTTAATTTTTATCTGGAATCCAGTCAATATGCAAAAGTCATTGACCTCGCCAACACAATTTTGGAAGGTTCTATGGCTGACCCAAATACCCTGGATTCAAAGACGCTTACCAATTCAATTAATCTTAGGCTGATCTATTTTGAGGCATTGGCTAAAGCATACAAAGCTACAGGGGAATCCGATAAATATCAGGAAACCTTAGAAGAGATAATTAAAGCAAAAGATGCCTTCTACACACAGAATTCTGAGCGGGCTCTTGCCGAACTTCAAACCCAGTATGAGGTCCAGCAAAAAGAAAACATCATCATCCAACAACAGCTCGATTTGATCCGAAGACAGCGGGTAGTATATGGGACATCGGCTGCGCTGGCCATTGTTATTCTGTTGGCCGCGCTTGGGTTGGTTTTTTCCAAGCGCAAAGAAAAAATCGAGCGGGTTAAATTTCAGGAGGAAGAAAAATTCAAAGCCCAAAAATCCATTCTTGAAGCTAAAGAGCAAGAAAGAAAGCGGATATCATCGGACCTACATGACAATCTGGGTTCATTTGCAGCCTCCATTACTTCCAACTTGGATTACATTGACGGAAATCAACTGGATGAAATGGGGAAAACCGCCTTGAGGGAACTTCAGCTCAATTCCCGATCGATGATCAGTGAATTGAACGACACCATTTGGGCCTTGAAAAATGATTCCCTTCGCCTGACTGCCCTCAGTGACCGGCTAAAGCTCTACCTTCGGCGGATTGATTCCTCCTACCCCGAAATTCAGATCAATTTCCGGGAGGAAATCATGGAGGATAAGATTCTGCCAGCGGCCGAAGCATTTAATTTATTCAGAATCCTCCAAGAGGCCATCAACAACGCACTTCGGCACAGTGAGTGCAGACAGATTACCATTTCACTGAGAAGCCACGAGTCCTGGTCCATAGAGGTCAGTGACGATGGCAAAGGTATTCATCCTGAATCCTTTAAAATGTCAGGAAATGGCCTTGAAAACATGAAAAACCGAGCCAAATCAGCAGGATGGAATATCTCATGGGAAGGAATAATTGGAAACTCAGGAACTTTGGTTCGGATCAAGCCTACTACAAATTGAGTATGGTTTTACGGGTTTTTTCACCTCAATTTTGAACCATGGAACCTTATAGAATCGCTCTGGTAGAAGATAATCCGGTCAACGTGAGAAGTTTTCGGATGAAAACTGATGGAATCAATTCCCTCAAAATGAGTTTTATCGCAGAAAATGGAAAGCATGCCCTCTCTCAGCTCGAAGAATTACAACACGGATTTCTTCCACAAGTCGTCTTTATGGATATTGAAATGCCAATCATGAATGGAATTGAAGCCATTCGATTTGGAAAAGCACTGTACCCCCACATTCATTTTTTGGTTTTGACAGTTTTTGATGACGAGGAAAACATCTTCGAGGCAATTCGGGCCGGAGCTTCGGGATATCTACTGAAGCATGAATCATCTGATCAGATTTTGCAGGCTGTCCAAAATGTACTGGAGTTTGGAGGAGCCCCAATGAGTCCCGGAATTGCCAGAAAAACCCTCCAGCTTCTCAGCAGAAAAGAAGACCATAATTCCTCCTCAAAATTCGAAATGCCGGATATGCTGACCGATCGGGAAAAAGAAGTCCTCAGTCACCTCATTAACGGTTGGGATGCCAAGAGAATATCCATGGAGCTCGAAATATCCCCATTTACCATCCGAAAGCACATTGCCAACATTTATCAAAAACTCCACGTCAATTCCCAGGCACAAATCATCAATCTGGCTCACAAAAACCATTGGATTTGATAAAAATCAATTTTCGAGCTTCATGTAGGTAAATATTCTCCTTTTGGAAATATCTTTTTGATTTCATTCGGGTTAATCTTTAAGTTTAGAACTAAAACGATTAGCCCGATGGAAACCTACGGAAAGATCTTATTAATCGCGATGCCGGCATTTTTTGTGCTGGTCTTGTTTGAAAAGTTTTGGGGGATATGGAAGCATAAAGACACCGTACCGCTCACAGATATGATCTCCAGCCTGAGCTCAGGCATGACCAATGTGACTAAGGATGTTTTGGGACTGAGTGTGGTGGTGATTTCTTATGATTGGCTTTATGGCAAGTTCGGGTTTTTCCAGATCGAAGCGACATGGATAGTCTATGTACTTGCTTTTTTTGCCTTGGATTTTGCCGGATATTGGACACACCGCATTGCCCATGAGTACAATCTCTTTTGGAACAATCACATCATCCACCACAGCTCAGAGGAGTTTAACCTAGCCTGTGCTTTGCGACAGAGTATCTCAGGTATTGTCAAAATCTTCACTGTATTTTTGATTCCAGCAGCGATTTTGGGCGTACCACCGGAAGTTATCGCAATTGTGGCGCCCTTGCATTTGTTCGCCCAGTTTTGGTATCATACCCAGCATATCGGAAGGATGGGGTTTTTGGAAAAAATCATCGTCACTCCCTCCCACCATCGGGTTCACCATGCCATCAATCCAGAGTATTTGGACAAGAATTATGGGCAGATCTTCATCTTTTGGGATAAGTGGTTTGGTACCTATCAGGAGGAAAAGGAAGAAATTCCGGCGGTCTACGGAGTCACCCGTCCGGTACAGACTTGGAATCCAATCAAGATCAATTTTATGCATCTTTGGCTGTTGATCAAGGATGCCTGGAGAACTAAAAACTGGTCAGACAAGTTGAAAATCTGGTTTATGCCTCTGGGTTGGAGACCAGCTGATGTAGCCGCTAAATATCCGGTGGACAAAATCAAGGATGTGTATCATTTTGAAAAATACAATCCTAACCTGACCAAAGGAATGCTCGTTTGGAGCTTTGTTCAATTGATCGTGCTGTTGCTTTTCCTGAGCTATTTGTTTGGAAATCTAGCTGCCATCGGATCTCCGGGGATCTTCTATTTTGGAGGTTTTGTGTTTTTAACGGTCTTTTCCTACACCGAATTGATGGATCGAAATCCCAATGCCTGGGCTTGGGAACTCCTCAAAGTCGCCTATGCCCTTTATTTTGTGGTTGTTGCCGGTGATTGGTTTGGTTTGAATAAGTTTTTGCCTGGCTCGCTCTATTTATTCGTTGGATATCTTGCTCTGTCCGCCATTTTTTCGATATGGTTCTCCCTTCGAAAAGAAAATAAAGCGACTGGTCAGCTGATTTAAACACTTCCATGAAAGAACTTCAACAAATCCTCCAAGCCTACGAAGCCTGCAAATCACAACAATTAGCCATGGCATTGGCGACTGTGGTGAAAGTGGATGGTTCGGCTTACCGAAGGCCGGGAGCAAGAATGTTGGTGACTCAGGATGGAGCCTTGACCGGAGCGATCAGCGGAGGCTGTTTGGAAGGGGATGCGCTTCGCAAAGCCCAAACGGTAATTTTCCAAGGAAAGTCCATGCTTGTCACCTATGACACCACAGATGAGGATGACCAAAAATTCGGGGTCGGGTTAGGCTGCAATGGCATCATTCATGTATTGATCGAACCGATTGACCTAAACGATCCCAAAAACCCGATCGAATTGATAAATGAAGCGCTTTCAGACCGGCAAACCAGCTTACTTTTAACAGTTTTTTCTATACCCAGATCCAAATCTGAGCAGATTGGGACGGTTTTTTTGAAAAAGGGTTATCACGAATACGGGGCCACGGACAAAATCCCACCCCAACTTTGGCTGAGACTGAAGCATGAACAGAAGGCTTTTGAAGGAGGAAAAAGTCAGATTCATTCGTTTGAGGATTTAGAGGATGTTTCTGTTTTCTTCGAAATTATCAAGCCAGTAACACGAATTCTTCTTTTCGGTGCGGGAAATGATACGATTCCGGTTGCCAAACTTGCGGATATAATGGGATTTGAATTGGTATTGATTGATGGTAGAAAAAACCTGGCTACTCCTGCCCGCTTTCCCCAAGCAAAGCAGATTATTCAAGGGGCTGCTGAAGAGGTGGTTGGCCAAATAGAAACTGATTTAAATACGGTAGCGCTCCTAATGACCCATAATTTCGAATACGAAGTGGTGGTTTTGGAAAAATTGCTGAATTGTATGATCCCCTACATCGGTATTTTGGGACCGAAAAGAAAGACCGAAAAACTGGTTCAGAGGCTCAATTCCAAGGGATTTGAAGTTTCCATGGACAATATCTTTGCACCCATCGGATTGGAAATTGGAGCCGAAACTTCTGAAGAGATTGCTCTTTCCATTTTTGCAGAAATCAAAGCAGTTCTGAATCAAAAGCAGCCTATTTTTCTTCGGGACAAAGAAGGACCTATTCACGAGAAAGGAGCATGAAGACTTGCATCATCCTTTTGGCAGCTGGTTCTTCCTCCAGATTAGGTAGACCCAAGCAGCTGGTTGATTTTCAGGGAAAAAAACTTATACAAAAAGCCATTGATGAAGCTCAAAAAAGTACTGCGGATTCTCTGGTTGTAATTTTGGGTTGGAATCCGGACTTGATCAAGACCGGTTTTAACTCGGAGAATATCCCCCACCTCATCAATGACCATTGGGTGGAAGGAATGGCGAGCAGCATGCAGTCTGGACTTCGATATGTGATGGAAAAAGAGAATCCAGATCAGGTGATTTTGATGCTGGTGGATCAGCCCTTTGTAGATAGTCAGTTGCTGAATCGGTTGATTGCAGAAAAGTCCAAATCAGGAAAAGGAATCGTCGCATGTTCCTATTCCAATACCTTGGGAGTTCCGGCTATTTTTGATCAACAATACTTTCAAGAATTGCTTCAATTGAAGAGTTCAGAAGGTGCAAAAAAGGTGATTCTGAAAAATAGAGCAGATGTTTTCGCAGTGGATTTCCCGTTGGGAGCAGGGGATTTGGATACAGCCGAGGATTTGATTCGATTGGAAAATTGGAAGACTTGAAAATTGAAAAATTACTACTCGATATCCTTAAAAAAATCCTCTAAGTCTAATACAAAGCCTTCAAGTACATCTGACTGGACTACGTCTCCAGAAGTAAGCAACCGGGATGGTACATAACTTCCATTTACCAATGTGTAAATCATCAGGTTTTGGTTTTCTGGATGGATAATCCAGTATTCCCTGACCCCATGAGATTCGTAAAGCTTGTACTTGTGCTTGAGTTCAGTTTTATTGTTTCCCGGAGAAAGGATTTCCACAATCAAATCAGGGGCGCCTAGGCATCCTCTTTCATCCAGCTTTTCAGGATCACAAATTACGCAGATATCTGGCTGGACGACGTCATGAATTTTGTGGTCTTCTTTGGATCCTTTTAGGAATCGCACATCAAAGGGAGCATCATATACCTGACATTTTTTGCCTTCAAGAAATGTGAATAGCTTGGTTGCTAGTTTTAAAGAAACCCGCTGATGGATTCTCTTTGGTGCAGCCGCAGCCTTCTTAAATCGAATTCCCTTGATCAATTCTACTACTTCATCGATCGGCCAAGTCAGATAGTCCGCATAAGAATACATCCCATATTCTGCTTCACGTTCGTTAACAGTCTCTGGTTTTTTGGTTTCCATAGCCTAAATATACTGATATTTAACTGTTTAAGTTCTGATTATTCTAACTTCAGTTTTAATTCTTCAAGGCTTCCTTAACTCCAAAACCACTTTTTTCACCCAATTTAGAACCATCTCAATCTCTGATTCAGTAGTATTTTTTCCCAGAGAAAAGCGAATGGAAGCCCGACCCAAATCCGAACTCAATCCCATTGCAGCCAACACATGACTGGGTTTTGGTGAAATGGAAGTACAGGCCGAACCGGAGCTAACGGCCACCTTTTGGTTCACCATCTTGAGCAACTCCTCTCCTTCTACTCCACCAAAGGCAATGTTGGTTACATGTGGCAAACGGGATTGCTGACTCCCGTTCAGAAAAGTGTTTGATAATTCCAAAAGTCTGTTTTCCAGTTTTTTTCGCAGGGTTTCCAAACGCTGAGCCTCAGCTTTAATTTCTGCCAATCGAAGTTCTGCTGCTTTTCCAAAACCAACGATTCCAGGCACATTGAGTGTACCGCTTCGCATGCCTTTTTCATGTCCACCCCCATGAATTTGTGCCAAGGGTTTGGGTAAATCATGGTTGTGCCGAACATAAAGTGCTCCCACCCCTTTGGGTCCATATAGTTTATGAGCAGATATGGCCATCAGGTGAATTCCTTTGGTGAAAACAGGAATTTTCCCTGCGGCCTGAACGGCATCCGTGAAAAAGATAATGTTCCTTGATGTGGCTAAATCGGCTATTTTCTTCACAGGATGAATGACTCCTGTTTCATTATTGGCCCACATCAGGCAAATCATTTTGGTATGCGGGAGAATGGAGTTTTCAAGTTCCTCCAGACTGATATTTCCGCTGGAATCGACTGGAAGATAGGTGACCTCAGCACCTCTTTTTTCGATTTCTGCGAAGGTATCCAATACGGCCTTGTGCTCGGTCAGGGCAGTGATGTAATGCTGCTTTTCTCCCTGATACGATTCAAAGGTTCCTTTTATTCCCAGATTGACCGATTCGGTAGCTCCTGAGGTGAAAATGATCTCTTTCGGCCTGGCTCCGATCAAATTGGCTACTTGCTCTCGGGCTGTTTCCACGGCATTTTCAGCCAACCAGCCATAGGGATGACTTTTGCTGGCGGCATTGCCAAAATGGGTTCCAAAGTAAGGAAGCATGGCTTCTATGACCTCAGAAGCACTGGGCGTTGTGGCGTTATAGTCCAGGTAAATCGGGTAATTCATAGCCTCAAATTGCTTATTTTTTCTCTCCTACCCCAAACTCTTCCATCAACTGCAATCCATAATTTCGAATGGTATCGATGATAGGAATGGCGGTTAATCCACGTTCAGTGATGGAGTATTCTACTTTTGGCGGAACTACAGGATAGACTTTTCTGTGAATAAAACCCTCCTCTTCCAATTCCCTCAGCTGGCTGGTGAGCATTTTGTGGGTGATGTGCGGAATGTCTTTTTTCAACTCCCCGTAGCGCATGACCCGATCTTTGAGTCTCCAAAGGATGGGCATTTTCCAAGTACCTCCGATTCGGTCCATGGCAAACTCGACCGGGTTGTAGTACAGCTTTTTGTTAAATAAGAAATCAGGCATAGCTTCTCAATTTTCCATTTCTTTCCAAAAAGTGTATAGCTACATCTTTGGTAAGTATATAGCCAAAGATAGCATTCATTTCAATCTTTGATTCCATCAACTAGTCAAAACAATCATGAATCAAATTTTAGAGAAAAACGCTTACGTACATTTTCATGGAGCCCCCAGCAAAGGAAAGATTCTGATGGTCGCCAGTTCCCCCTCTGTTTCCAAGCAAACTGGCTGGCCCATCGGTTTCTGGATCGCCGAATTGACTCATCCGCTTCGCGTATTTCAGGAGGCAGGCTATGAAGTGGAACTGGTATCAACCGAAGGAGGAAAGTTAGAAATGGATGCCTATTCCAATCCCACCGATGCGAATGGCTATTCCGCACATGATGTGATTTCCATGGGCTATTTACAAAAGCCGGAATTCAAAGCCATGCTGGAAAACACCAAAAAACTGACCGAAGTCAATCCTGCAAACTATGCAGCTATTTTCTTGGTCGGGGGTCAAGGTCCGATGTATACCTTCCGGGGAAACAACGATTTGGAAAAGCTTTTTGTGGAGTTCTATGAAGCCGGTAAGCCCAGTGCGGCAGTTTGTCATTCGACTACTCTCCTTTTGGAAGCCAAAAAATCAAACGGTGAGCTGCTTGTGTCTGGAAAAACCTGGACAGGCTTTGCGGATGCCGAGGAGGAATTTGCAGATCAGGCGGTAGGAATGAAAATCCAACCCTATCGAATCGAAGAAGAGGCTCGAAAACTTTCCGGAACCATTTTCAAAGTTGCCGCCCCATTCTCTTCTTATGCCATTCAGGATGGAAATTTGATCACGGGTCAACAGCAAAACTCCGGTGCTGCAGCGGCTGAGTTGGTAGTGAATTTTTTAAATAAACAGTAACTTATTGCTATGAAAATCGCAATCATCGGGACCGGAAATGTAGGTGGTACTTTGGCCACTAAGTGGGCCAAAGCCGGACATAAAATCAATCTTGGAGTTCAGGATACCACCAATTTCAAAGGAAAAGAACTCCTGAACAATCCCAATACTCAGGTATTTCCAATTAAAGAGGCAGTCGAAAAATCCGAGGTAATTCTTATCGCTACCCCCGCACCCGCGGCAGGGGAAGTTGCCAAAAGTTTGGGTGATACCACCGGCAAAATCATCATCGACTCGATGAACATCATCATGGGACGGGGACCACTTGGCTTTAAGACTACCGCGCAAGCAATTCTAGCAAATACAGAAACCCGGGAGGTGGTCAAGTGCTTCAATACGACAGGATTTAACAATATGGCCAATCCAAAGTATGGGGAAACGGCTTTGGACATGTTTGTGGCTGGAGACAGTGAAGTTGGTAAAAGTGTGGCAATCCAGCTAGCAAAAGATGCTGGATTCGGAGAATGCTATTCCATTGGTGGGAATGACAAATTCGAGCTGATGGAGCAGTTTGCCTGGTTTTGGATCAATCTGGCCATGTTTCAGGGACATGGAAGAGAAATCGGGTTTAAGTTGCTGAAGCGCTAAGATTCTGCGTAATTGGCTTCAAAAAAGCCATCAACCATGCAAGAAACCTGGACTTTTGATTTCCAATCTACTGCGAATCCTAAAGAGGATTTGGAAAGACTTTTAGCCGAAAGAGAACAGGAACTCGGGATTTTCCTCTCCTATTATTACAAAAAAGAAGGAGCTGTCGCTGAAAAAGTCAAGCTCAAATCCGGTCCTGAATTCTATTCGAGTAAAACTGGCTCCATGGTCTTGGATTTTGATTTAGTACACTTTAATGCCTGCCTGGCAATAAATGAACAAGTGAGGGAAGAAATGAAGGTCGATTTTAAGGTGGACGAGGAAAATCAAAAATTGATATTAACCGGACCCTTTTGGCCGATTCGGGAGATGGACGAGATTTAAATTTTAGACATAAAAAGACACAAGAATTTAGATCGCTAACTTCCGACATCGGTCTTCGGTCTTCCATCTCCAGTCTTCACTGCTTTTTAATTGCAATTCCTTCCAATTAAAGTATTTTTGGGCCTCTATTAAGAATTATGAAAGAATCCACCGAGTCCCTGAATTTTATTGAACATATTATAGAAGAAGATCTGGCAGCAGGCTTTTCCAAAGAAAATCTTCGGTTCAGATTCCCACCCGAACCCAATGGCTACCTTCATATTGGCCATGCGGCCTCCATCTGTTTGAATTTTGGTTTGGGAGAAAAATACCAAGCTCCTGTAAATCTGAGATTTGACGATACCAATCCATCCAAGGAAGAACAGGAATATGTCGATGCCATCAAGCGGGATATCGCTTGGCTTGGGTTCAAATGGGCTAATGAATGCTATGCCTCAGACTACTTCCAGCAGCTCCATGACTGGGCTGTAGAACTGGTCAAAAAAGACAAAGCCTACGTCGATCAGCAAACTTCGGAGCAAATCGCTTCGCAAAAAGGCTCCCCAACTACTTCCGGAACAGACAGCCCATATAGAAATCGTCCGATTGAAGAGAGTTTGGATCTTTTCGAACGAATGAAAAATGGGGAATTCCCTGCTGGAACCTATGTTTTGAGAGCCAAAATCGACATGACTTCTCCCAATATGCACATGCGGGATCCGATTCTTTATCGAATCCTCAAGGCGCATCATCACCGAACCGGAAATAAATGGTGCATTTACCCCATGTATGACTGGGCCCACGGCGAATCGGATTACATCGAGCAGGTGTCCCACTCCCTCTGTACGCTAGAGTTCAAGGCCCACCGGGAGCTTTACGATTGGTATTTGGACCAAATCGTGGATCCGGCAAAGCTGAGACCTAAGCAGCGGGAATTTGCCCGAAGAAACTTGAGCTATACAGTCATGAGTAAGCGAAAGCTGCTCGAACTCGTGCAAAAGAAAGTCGTTGCCGGCTGGGATGACCCTCGAATGCCTACCATTTCGGGCTTGAGAAGGAGAGGCTATACGCCTACTTCCATCCGTAAATTCAGCGATCTGGCAGGGATTGCCAAGAGGGACAATATCACCGATGTGTCTCTGTTGGAATTCTGTATCCGGGAGGATTTGAACCAAACTGCCACCCGGGTGATGGGGGTATTAAATCCCGTGAAATTGGTCATTACCAATTATCCAGAAGGAAAGTCAGAAATTCTTCATTTGGAAAATAACCCGGAAGAGGCAAATTCGGGTACGCATGAGGTGCCTTTTTCCAGGGAATTGTATATCGAGCGGGAAGATTTCAAAGAAGATGGTGGAAAGAACTTCTTCCGACTTTCTCTGGGAAATGAAGTTCGACTGAAAAGCGCCTATATCATCAAAGGAGAATCAGTGATCAAAGATGCTTCCGGTGAAATTCAGGAAATCCATTGTACCTATGATCCAGATTCCAGATCCGGAAGCGGAACAGAAGCCAGTGAGCGAAAAGTGAAGGGGACCCTCCATTGGGTATCTATTGCCCATGCGATCAAAGCTGAGGTTCGGGAATACGATCGATTGTTTTTGGATGAAGCACCGGATGCCCATGAGGAAAAGGGCTTTTTGGAATTTATCAATCCAAACTCGCTGAATATCATCAAGGAAGCCTATTTGGAGCCCTTTTTGGCCAAGGCGACTTTGGAAGACAAGTTTCAATTCCAGCGCCTGGGATACTTCACCTTGGACCCTGATTCCAAAGAAGGTCATTTAGTCTTCAACAAAACAGTGGGATTGAAAGATACCTGGGCAAAACAAAATACTAAGGCACCAGCTCAAAATCAGTCAAAACCTCAGGCTCAGCCGCAATCACAGCCTCAGAAAAAGGCTATTAATGAAATCCAGCAAATCGGGAAAAAGTTGACCAACCTCTCCGGCGACAAGCTGGAAACAGCCATGAATTCGATCCGAGAGTTTGCCGAAGAGGTAAGCTATGAAGAATTGGAGCCGTTATTCGGAACTGCGGTTAAGAAGACAGGAACCCGGATTGCTGTTGCTTTGGCTTTGGGCGAGTTATTGAAAAAAGGACAAGCCAAAAATCCGGCGATTGAGGAGTTTATTGTATCAGCCAAAGCGGATGAAAATGAGATTCTGAAAGCGGAAGCGGAGAAATTGGATTGAAAGATTAGAAATTTGGAAGATTGATCAAAATTCTAAGCTTTAGTATCCAATCTAATCAGAAAGAGATAGTGAAGAGCTTCTAAAATCTTAGAGGCTCTTTTCATTTTCCAGCTGAAAAATACGCTTTGTCACGAAGACAACAAGATGGGAGGACATTTTTATTAGAAGTCAACCTTCAAAAAATTTTAACCACATAGACACAATAGAAGACATAGAAGCATTGCTATTCATCTCAAATTCTATGTGGCGATGTGGTGAATAAATAAAAAATGCTGCCTCTTATGGACTAGCCCCCAAAAGTTGGACGGTTAAGGATGATTTAAATTTAGAGAAAGAACTCGGTATTGCACCGGGCTTTTTCCATTTAGGTTGGATTTAATCCGGTGATGGTTGTAATAATGGATGTATTGATTGATTTCTTTTTTGAGTTGGTGAATAGACTGGTACTTTTTCATGTAGAACAGCTCTGATTTGAGAGTTCCAAAGAAGTTTTCAATGACTGCGTTGTCGAGACAGTTCCCCTTTCTGGACATACTGATTTGGATGTTTCTGTCTTTGAGTAGCTGCTGGTATCGCTTCATTTGATAGTGCCATCCCTGATCAGAGTGCAGGATAGTTGTAGAGTTTTCGTTCCCTTGTTTTTTCACTTTTTTGACCATATGCAGGACATGCTTGAGTTGAGGCCTGTCAGCCAAAGTATAGGATATGATTTCCCCGTTGTACAGATCCAGGATCGGCGACAGATAGAGTTTCTTGTCTTTAACCTTGAACTCGGTAATATCAGTGACCCACTTTTGTTCGGGCTGATCTGCTTTGAAGTTTCGTTGCAGGATATTAGGCGCTATTTTACCCTGTTCTCCCCGGTAGGAAACGTACTTTTTGGCTCTTATCAGACTTTTAAGTCTAAGTTCCCGCATCAGGCTGAAAACGGTTTTGTGATTGATCGCATAGCCTCTGTTCTTAAGTTCCAGATGGATTCTTCGGTAGCCATATCGGCCTTTGTGAAGGTGATAGATCTGCTTGATTTCCTGTTTGATCGTCCCGTACTTATCCTGATTGCGGAGTTGGTTGAGATGATAGTAGAAGGTGCTTCGTGCCATCCCAGCATGCTTGAGAAGCGTGACCAATGCATGCTGCTGCCTTAATTCTTGGATGATTTGCGTTTTTCTTCTTTCCCGCTTTCGGATTGAATCAAGGCATGAAGCTTTTTTAGGTAGGCGTTTTCAGCTCTAAGATCTGCCAGCTCTTCCAGGAGCTGTTCTTCTCGGGTAAGGGGTCTTTTGGGCGTTCTGGGCATAGCAGGGTTTCTTATTTTTGGCCTGCCTCGTCGCTCAATTTTCAAAGCTTCTGGGCCAAAGGAATCATAAAGAAGCAGCCATTTTTTCAGTGTGGAATCACTGGGAATCCGGAACTGGCGACTGGCTTCTTTTAAAGATAGAGACTTTGTTTTTAAAGCCTTTATAACCCCCAGCTTAAATTCAGGTGTATACTGATTTTTGATAGGCATTAGACCCGCGATCCCATGAATCTGGTAAAAATGGAACCACCTTTCAATCAACGATTTTGTTATACCCAATTTGTTACTTGAAGAAACTGTAGATTCCTTCCCTTTTAGAATTTGACTGACAACCTTGAGTTTGAAGTTGACATCATACTTGATTTTTCTGCTCATAGAAATGCCCCCAATAAGTGTCCAACTTTTTGGGGGCAGATCATTAAGAGGCAGCATTAGTATGGGTTATAATACCTCCCCTTAGGCTCTTCGGATTTCCAGCTTGATATCAGAAAATTCCTTCTGCTCGATAAAGGGCTGACTTCTTAGTCGTCTTCCTGTCGCGGAGAAAATCGCATTGGCAATCGCCCCACCCGTTGGCGGAAGGGCTGGTTCGCCCAAACCGGTTGGATCATATCCGGAATCCAAGAAGTGGGTTTCGATCTCAGGCACTTCTTTGAGTCTAATCAAACGGTAAGAATCAAAGTTTCTCTGCTTGGGTACCCCATTCTCAAAAGTGAGGTTAGTATACATCGCATGTCCCATGCCGTCCACGATTCCACCTCGTACCTGATGATTGGCGCCGGTCGGATTCACGACCATTCCGCAATCGGTCACTGCAGTGATCTTTTTGAGGACTGGAGTACCGCTTTGCAATTCAATATCGGCCACTTGTGCCACATAAGACCTGTGGGAGAAATACACGGAGAAACCTTGCTTCACATTCGAATCTTTGCCCCAATTGGATTTTTCAGCGGCCATTTTTACCACCCCAATCATTCGGTCCACATCGTAGCCCAGCTCGCCGACTGGATTGGATTTGGCTCGGTTGAGCAATTCCAAGCGGAATTCGACAGGATCTTTTCCTGCTTCCAAAGCCACTTCATCCAAGAAGCTTTGCTCTGCATAAGCCAAGAAGTTGGTGATCGGAGCTCTCCAGGCGTTGGTAGTGATGCTTGACTCATAGTTAACACTTTCTATCAGGACATTGTCTACTGCTCCGGATGGGAAGTTGTTTTCCCGGGTAGAATTACCGGCATTCATCCCAACTCCTTTGAGTTTATAACCAATCATCTGACCATTTGTATCCAGTGCGGCTTCGAATCTATAGCGCACTGCCGGGCGATAGGCTCCCCCGGTCAATTCATCTTCCCGATTCCAAGTGACCTTCACTGGAGCATTGATGGCTTTGGAAATATGAACAGCTTCTTCAGCATAATCAGCTCGAAGTCTTCGACCAAATCCGCCTCCCAATCGGGTGATTTCTACCGTAATATTTTCTTTGGGAATCCCTAAAATCGTGGCTGCGGCTTGTCTGGCACGATCCGGAGTTTGGGTAGGCCCTATCAATTCGCATTTGTCACCCTGCACATGGGCAAAGAAATTTTCCGGCTCCATCGGTGAATGAGCCAAGAAAGGGCACTGGTATTCGGCAGTGACAACTTTTGCCGCACCTTTGAAGGCCGCATCCACATTGCCGTCTTTTCTTCTTACTTCTGCCTTGCCTGAAGCCATTAAATCGGCAAAAATTCGGTCATGATCCGCCGAGCTTTCGACGGTGCCGTCTGGTTCGTATTCCACTTTCAAAAGCTTTTTCGCTTTCATCAGCGGCCAAGTGGACTCACCTACCACTGCCACGCTTGTTCCAAAAGTCACCACATCTGTAATTCCGGAAACAGCTCTAGCGGCGGCATCATCTACGGATTTGATCTTCATTCCAAAAGGAGCTCGCTGAACCATGGCCTGCTTCATTCCCTCCCGATAGAAATCCAATCCAAAAAGTGGTTTTCCGGTATACATTTCCTTGGCATCTACATTTTTCACCGGGGTGCCAATGATTTTGAAGTCTTTCTTATCCTTCAGCACCACTTCTTCCGGAGCCTGAATGCCTGCCGCTTCTGTCACAAACTCCCCGAAGTGCCCGCTCTTTCCAGATCCTTTGTGGGAAATGATGCCTTTTTCTACCGTAATCTCTTCTGCTGGTACATTCCAGGTTTTTGCCGCAGCGGCAACCAAAACATATTTTGCGGTAGCACCTGCTTTTCGGAGTCTTTCCCAGCTATGAGGCATAGCGCCCGATCCACCGGTAAGCTGTCGGTCATACTTTTCGGTATCCAAATTGGCCTGAACAACACGAACTTTCTCCCAGTCAGCATCCAATTCCTCGGCTACCACCATCGGGAATGAGGTCTTGATATTTTGTCCCAATTCCGGATTGGGGGAATAAATCACCACATCCCCAGTTGGAGAAATAGACAAATAGGAATTAAAAGATTTGGCCTGAGCTAAAATCTCTTCGGTGCTCAGTACTTCGACTTTTGGAGAATCGCAGCTGAACCAGTTGAATCCGATAAACAAACCACCTGCTGTGGTTCCTGCGATTTTGAGAAAATCTCTTCTGCTTGCTCTGCTAATTGTTTTCATGATTATTTGGCTTTAGCTGCTTGGGCAACGGCTTCTCGGATCTTGTGATAGGTACCACAGCGACAGATATTTCTGTTCATAGCGTTATCAATTTCTTCCATACTGGGATTAGGATTCTGCTTCAGAAAAGCAGCAGCAGTCATAATTTGACCGGCTTGGCAATAGCCACATTGAGCGACATCGATTTCTTCCCAAGCCTTTTGCACGGGATGATCTCCATCCTGAGAAAGTCCCTCAATGGTGGTGACTTCTGCATTTCCTACACTGGAAACCGGGGTCACACAGGAGAATGTAGCATTTCCATTCAAATGGACAGTGCAGGCTCCACACTGGGCTATTCCACAGGAAAATTTGGTACCCACAAGTCCAAGATGATCTCTAAGGACCCACAAAAGTGGTGTATCGTCCTCAACTTCAACCGAATGGGTTTTTCCGTTGATTTTCAGGTTATAATTTGCCATTGGGTGTATATATGTTTGAAAGTAAATTAAAGAATATCAGTCCCTTTTGAAAGAGGATTTTTGAATTTGTGTAGAATTGACGATGAATGGTAAAAATCCCTTTTGGCTGATTTTGTTTTATTCCAAGAGCTCTACTTGCACTATCGGAATCTTTTTTTGAAAATATGGACTTTTATCCCTCGAATTCTGTTTATAAACATACTTGAAAAATCTCCTCTGAACAGTTCTTAATTTATGTCAAAGCAGCTACCCAAATTTTTTAAAATAGTCTTTTGGACGCCTTTGATCCTGCTCTCCATAGTAATCCTTATCGCCATGATGTTTACCCAAATCAGTCCTCAATTTGGAAAAGATCCCAGCTCCGAACAAAAAGAGCGTTTTGAAAAACTGCCGCATTACCAGGATGGAAAGTTTCAAAATTTAGTTCCTACAACCATGGATATGGATTTTTGGAAAGCAATCCGAATGTTGCCTAAATTTTTTCAAAACTCCCCGAATTCCCGACCGGATTTTGAAATTCCGGTTTTGAAGGTAGACTCCCGCGATTTGGTAAAAAATCAGGAGCCGGCACGTTTGGTGTGGTTTGGGCATTCAGCATTTCTGCTTCAGATCGATGGAAAAAATATACTTTTGGACCCTATGTTTGGAGATGTTCCTGCGCCTCATCCATTATTGGGGAAAAAACGGTATTCCTCAGAATTGCCGATTGAAATAGAAAAATTGCCCACAATTGATTTGGTCCTGTTTTCCCACGATCATTACGATCACCTGGATTATGGTTCGGTGCAAAAGCTCAAAGAAAAAACCAAGCGGTTTTTGACTCCATTAGGAGTCGGATCGCATCTATTGCACTGGGGCGTTGATAAGGAAAAAATAACTGAGTTAGATTGGTGGGAAGAGACTGCTGTCGATGGTCTTTTCTTGGCTTTTGCCCCTGCAAGGCATTTTTCTGGAAGAGGAATGAATAATCGTTTTTCTACTTTATGGGGATCCTGGATCATTCAAGGAGAACAAGAAAATATTTATTTCAGTGGCGATAGCGGCTACGGTCCCCATTTTAAAAATATTGGGGAAAAATACGGTCCCTTCGATTTTGCCATGTTGGAATGTGGACAATACAATGAAAACTGGAAACAAATTCACATGATGCCAGAAGAGACTGCTCAAGCTGGAATTGATTTGGGTGCGAAGACAATCATGCCCATTCACTGGGGAGCTTTTTCGTTAGCGATGCATTCCTGGACTGATCCTGTGGAGCGTATTTTAGTCAAAGCTGATCTGCTGAATATCCCTGTGTTCATTCCCAAAATCGGAGAATTCTTCGAAATCAAGCAGGACATGGTGACAAAAGAACAATGGTGGATCATCCCATAACTCAAATTTCCGCTTGATTTTCAGGGCTTCTGAATTTTTGAAGGAAGAGTTTTGAGTGTTTTCTTCACAAAATTTCTAATTTCATTTTTCTAAAATCTAGAATTAAACCAAAATAAACCTATGTCCCAAACCATCAAAGCTGCCATTGTAGGAACCGGATTTATCGGACCGGCTCACCTGGAAGCGCTGCGCAGAATTCCCAATGTGGAAGTTGTGGCCCTTGTAGAAGTCAATCAAGAACTTGCCAATGAAAAAGCTAAATTACTCGGCATCCCAAGAGCCTATATTTTTGAGGAAATGCTCAAGCAGGATGACATTGATGTGGTTCACATCTGTACTCCCAACTTCTTACATTATTCCCAGGCTAAAGCTGTTTTGGAATCAGAAAAACACGTAATCTGTGAAAAACCCCTTGCGGTAAAAATTCATGAGGCGGAAGAATTGGTAAAAATTGCCTCCAGTATGGGCTTGGTCAATGCCGTCCACTTCAACCTTCGCTACTATCCTATGGTGCGTCAGATGAAAGTGATGCGGGAAAAAGGTGAACTGGGTGAGGTGTATAATATTATGGGATCTTACCTGCAGGACTGGCTTTATCTTGCGACCGACTACAACTGGAGATTGGAACCTGACAAGTCAGGGGATTCCCGGGCTATTGCTGATATCGGATCACATCTTTTGGATATCACAGAGTATGTGACCGGCTTGAAGATTACCGAGGTCATGGCTGATTTCTCCACCGTTCACAAGACCCGATTGAAGCCTTTGAAGCCGATCGAAACCTACTCAGGCAAAATGCTGACTATGGACGACTATGATGAAGTGCCCATCAATACTGAAGACCATGCCACGGTACTACTTCGCTTTGATAATGGTTCTAAAGGCTCCATCACCGTTTCTCAGGTAAACGCGGGCCGCAAAAACCGTCTGAATATCGAGATCGCAGGCTCCAAGTCAAATTTTGAATTCAATTCAGAAAGACCTAACGAGCTTTGGATCGGTAAGCGTGAAAAAGCCAACGAGCAGCTCATGAAAGATCCATCCCTGTTCCACAGAGAGGCTTCATCCCTGATCAGTTTCCCTGGAGGTCACAATGAAGGCTTCCCGGATACTTCCAAGCAGATGTTCAAAGAGGTCTATTCCGCAGTTGCCGAAGGCAAACAGCCCTCCTCTCCCACTTTCCCGACTTTTGCAGATGGTCTGAGAGAATTGATCATCGGCGAACGAATCGTAGAAAGCAATAAAAAACAAGCATGGGTTAAAGTTTAATTTAGTCCGCTGCAGGTCATTTTGAGCAAAAGCTCAATTTGACCTGTGGTTTTTATAATTTAATGCTCTTATTTACGTTCATTATCCTCAATCACTTACCTAAATCAACATTACCATGAACATCAAAAATGCACTACTTTCTTTCGCTCTTCTTGCAGTGACTGCATCCTTCACTTTAGCTCAGGAAAAAGCAAGTCCAGCAATGACTGCCGAGGGTACTGTTGGAGGTGCGAAAATCACCATCAATTATTCTTCTCCTGCCGTAAAAGGCCGAACCATTTGGGGAGACTTAGTTCCATTGGGTCAGGTATGGAGAGCAGGAGCCAACGAAGCGACTACTTTCACCACTGACAAGGATATCTTGGTAGAAGGTCAAAAGTTGCCAGCAGGTACTTACAGCTTCTTTATCATTCCCAATGAAGGTTCCTCTACCCTTATTTTCAACAAAGTGGCCAAGCAGTGGGGCGCATTTAACTACGACGCCAAAGAAGACCAATTGCGGGTCAATGTGCCTTCAGAGCAGACCTCTACTATGGAAGAGCGATTGGTTTATCGGGTGAATTCAGGTGGGTTTGAAGTGGCTTGGGAATACGGTAAAGCCGCTGCCAAAATTGCTTCTGCGAATTGATCAGAAAATAGGTTTATCTACTTAGCCATCCGGTTTATTCCGGATGGCTTTTTTATTTTTGTGCTCCATGTCCAAATTCAATCCTTTTTCATTTGATCTCCCTGTTTCAGAAATAATTCCTGAGGTCAAAAAACAACTATCCTCTTCCAATTCCCTGATCATCCAAGCCCCACCTGGAGCCGGAAAAAGTACGCTTCTGCCTTTGGCATTACTCGACCAACCGTGGCTAGCAGGAAAAAAAATCATCATGCTGGAGCCGAGAAGATTGGCTACGAAGAGCATTGCCCAGAGAATGGCGGACATGCTTGGAGAAAGTGTAGGGGAAACAGTCGGATATCGGATCCGCTTCGAATCGGCCATTTCCAACCAAACTCGACTGGAAGTCATTACAGAGGGAATCCTTACCCGAATGATGCATCAGGACAATGCCCTGGAAGAAGTTGGCCTGGTGATTTTTGACGAGTTCCATGAGCGAAATCTTTTCTCAGAAGTGGCGCTGGCGCTATCCAGGGAGGTTCAGCAAGTCCTCCGACCTGATCTGAGAATTCTTCTGATGTCTGCCACCATTGACGCAGAGCAGCTTTCTGGACTTTTGGGATCCAAAGTCATTCAAAGTCAAGGGCGACAATATCCTGTGGAAGTCCATTACCTTAATGAAATAGACGAGTATGCTATCGGAGAAGACTCCGCCCGACAGATCATCCCATTGACCAAAAAGCATGAAGGAGATTTTCTTGTCTTTTTACCCGGACAAGGAGAAATCAAAAAAGCCGAAGATATCCTCCGAAGAGCACTTCCCGATGATGTAATCGTGCCACTTTATGGACAGCTTTCTCCTTCGGAGCAAAATCGGGCTATTCTCCCGCATCCTTCCGGGAAAAGGAAAATTGTACTCTCTACCGACATTGCCGAGACTTCGCTTACTATCGAAGGTGTTCGAGTGGTCGTAGACTCTGGCTTCGCCAAATCCAATCGATTTGATGCCCGATCCGGACTTTCTCGCTTGGTTCTGCATCGGATCAGCAAAGACTCCGCTGACCAGCGCAGCGGGCGGGCAGGCCGATTGACTGCGGGTCATTCCTACCGCCTTTGGACCAAATCAATTCAAGCACAATTGGCAGAATATCGTACTCCAGAGCTTTTGGAGGCAGATCTGACTTCGCTTGTGCTCGATATGAAAGCTTGGGGAAAAGATGATATTCGATCCATGACTTGGCTGACTCCCCCTCCTGCCGGTACTTTGGCTCTATCCGAAAAAGTGCTGGAAGCCATCGATGCTGTGGAAGATGGAAAACTTACCAATCACGGAAAGGAAATTCATCAGCTACCTGTTCATCCCCGTATCGCCCACATGCTGATCTACGCCAAGCGGATGGACCAATTGGCTTTGGCCACGGATATTGCGGCCGTGTTGGAAGAACGGGATCCACTGCCAGCAGATGCAGGGGTGGATTTAAATCTGAGAATTGATGCCCTTCGAAGATATCGTGATCGGGGTGTCAGCATGTCCCGAATCAAAAAAATAGAAAAAGTAGCAGCCCAGTATCGCCGTCTTTTTACTATCCAGCCGGAAAACAAACCTGCTGATCCTTGGGCTACAGGATTACTTTTGGCTTATGCTTATCCTGAGCGTATCGCTGCAGCTCGGCCGGGAAACAATGCTCAGTTTCAGCTTTCCAACGGGAAAATCGCTCAAATTGGCCATCGGGATGATTTGGCACATGAGTCTTGGTTGGCGGTAGCACATGTAGATGCACGGGAAGGAATGGGGAAAATCTGGATGGCCGCTCCGCTTAATCCCAAAGACTTGGTCCCCATGCTCAAAACCAAAGAAGTCCTCGAATGGGATCGAAAGAAAGGAGGATTGATTGCCCACTCAGAGATCCGGATTGGAGCCATCATTTTGGGTACCAGGCCTCTTCAGAAATTCGATAAATCATTAGCCAAGCAAGCTATTGTTGAGGCCATTCAAGAGGAAGGCCAATTCCTTTTGGATTGGAATGAGGATGCGATGCAATTGATCTGCCGTGTGCAATCGTTAAAAAAATGGAATCCAGATCAAAACTGGCCTGAATGGTCGATAGCTATTCTTTGCAAAAACTCACCGGAATGGCTGGAACCCTACTTGGATACAGTTTCCAAAAATGAGGATTTGAAAAAATTAAATCTGAGTCAAATTCTTCTGCATCACATGACTTTTGAACAACAGCAACTTTTGGAAACGTTGGCACCTTCGAAAATAACTGTGCCATCAGGTAGTCAGATCAGATTGGAATACAAAGAGGACGGTGGTACTCCCCTGCTTTCTGTCCGACTACAGGAGTTATTTGGACTGCTGGACACCCCAAAAGTCAATCAGGGAAAAGTGGCTGTTTTGATCGAAATGCTATCTCCAGGCTTCAAACCCGTACAGCTGACCCAGGATCTGAAAAGCTTTTGGGCAAATGGATATTTTGAAGTGAAAAAGGAGCTTAAGAGAAGATATCCAAAGCACGAATGGCCAGAAAATCCTTTAGAAGCTGAAGCGGTAAGGGGTGTCAGGTGGAAATCTTAATTTCTAAATTATCCAAAAAATCCAAAAGTTGAAGAAATGAAGCGATGGTAAAAGGAGTCATTTCTCGATGATTGATTTCGCTAAGATAGATTTCCCTCAGTATTGAGTAGTCGTCTGGATTGTAAAGTCTAGCCAAGGTCACACCTCTAAAGGCATAATACACGAAGTTTTGCGTGCGAAATTCATGCTGCTTTCTTTGGGCAAATTCCTTTTCCAGGAGCTGGGGTTTGATCATCTGATCCAACCAATGAAAACCATGACTGACAAAAAATTTTTCTGCCGCCATTATAGCTTCGGCAAGTTGGGAATTGTTTGAAAGGACAAATCGCTTGGGAATCTCTTTGCCGATTTTATCCGGTGTTTGGATCAGGGAGATGGATCTTTCTGCATAATCACTAAGGGTAGGCAAAAAGCGGTGGATGATTTCCTCTACTTGATCTAGCCTGACTCCCAATTTGTACTCCAGATAAGAAGCGTCTGGATACTCTTGGTAGTGAATGAATACCACTTGCTTCCCGAGGTCTTGAGATTTTTCAAAAATGAAGGTAGAAGGATGAAGGCTGTAGCCGAAATCCTCGAAAAAATTCTGTTGTAACGCAATGATTTCTAACCCATTCATACTTGAGTTTAAACTTCCAAAAAAATCAAATGTTGTATTTCCTCAGGTAAATAATTCCCGCATCTCCTGAAGCATGGGCTCCACTTCCATTTTTTTGATGGCTAAACTGCCCTCATCTTCAGGATTATGCAGGTAATGATTCCAGTGCTTTTCTGCTTTTCGAATGGTTCTGGGGGATATTTCAAATTCTACGCTGTCCAATAAGACTTTGGCCAAAGTTGACGCTTTAAAATTCCCAAAAAGGTACACTTTCAGCAAGTCTACGAACCGCTCACTCAGGTCAAACTCTTCCAAAACCTGAACCAATTCACCTTGCACTGATTTGTTTTTCCGGTCAAAAATCGACTCAAAAATGGCATCGAGAGATTCCTCATTCCATGGGGTTTTGGAAAGCGCCTGGCAAGCCAAAAACGCCGTTTCCCAAGTTTCGCCTTTTACCAGTTCAATCAGCCGGTTTTTCACCTCTTCATCAGCCAATTTTCCAAGTTTTTCTGCGAAATGATAAGCCTCATTTTCTTTGGGGTCAGTCATTCGGGCAAAAAGCTTTTCGATTTCCTCACTCATGATTTCTTGGTTTATTTGCACAAAGATAGCCTTTCAAGCCATCCCTGATGATCAAAATTCCCGATTCTCTTCTAATTGACCAAAAGATAGCCCAGGAGATTCTGCTACAAGCTCAGGTACAGGGGATGCAAATCAGCTACTTCCCTTCCAAGCATCAGCTGCTCATAGAAAGGGAACAGGCGTGGTTGGCTAAAATTTTTCTCTCCTGGACCACAACCTGGAGTGAAAATCAAGGATTTAGCAGAAATGAAGACGCTCATTTTGCCTTGGCCCTTATCAAATCCGGACAGGCTGCCGTGGGATATTTTCACCGAGGACAACTGGAAGATCATAAAGTGTTTCGTGCCTATATGGTCCGAAAAAAACAGGGAAAATCTCAAATCAAACATCTGAAAACCAAAGGGAAATCCAGAGCAGGTTCAAGAATCCGACTGGAGGAAACGCTACGTTTTTTTGAGGAAATCAATGAACGGCTCAATGCTTATGACCATCAGTTTCCTTTGGATTTTTGGGGAATAAGCTGCTCAAAAACCCTCTGGCCTTTTTTGTTTTCCTCTTCCTCCCCTCCTCCATTTTCTTCGGATTCCAGGCAGTTGATTGAGCTTCCTTTTCATGTATCTCAGGCATCTTTTGAGGAATTGCAGCAAGCAGGAAAGCTTTTGAGCGGATTCCATCTTTTGCTTTCTGAGGCAGGAAAAAAATTCTTTTCCGCCCTTTTTAATTCTAAAGAAGAATCAGAAGAGGACTGGTAAAGAAAAACCCCTGAAAACTTGGGGAATTCAGGGGTCAGTTCAAGTGTTTAGTTAAATCTTAGATTTGAGAAGATCCTGTTCCTGGAAAGTTGTTGGTGATCATAGATAGGGTCTCGTGAGCCATCTTTATGTTGTATTCGTAAGCGAGGCTCTTGTAATTGACTAAATCTACAATAGTACCGATAAAACACAACCCCACGGTCAGGATGTAGAGAATTCCTAATCCCACCTGTCCAAGGATAAAGCGATGAAGGCCTGCAAATCCAAAGAAACCGATCAGGGTGAGAATCAATATCATCTGGGAATCTTTTCTTCTTGCTCGGTATACCTGAGCAAATAAAGAGGCTTGATCTTCATCCATGTTTTTCATCAATCCCTGGATGTAGCCCAGTTCCATTCCTTCCAGTTCGGGAAGGTGTCTCAATACATTAGCCATAATTGTGTGTTGTTTTTAGGTTTTTGATTAAAGTCCAAATTCTATGAAAGATTACTCCATAAGCCAGCATGGCCAGGGGATGCATAGACCAAGATGCTTCGAAATCTCCCCTTACCAGAAGATTCATGGCACGGCCCAATCCACATCCGGGACACCAGCCCACACCCAAATGATCCAAAGGACAGAGGGTGAAATGAGCCTCTGTACCCGGCTGAATCGTCAGGATGGCGAGCAAACTTCCTATCCAGAATATCAATTCCAAGGGAATGCTTCTTAGCTTGGTGATGAATCCTTTCATGCTTGGGAATGTACGAAAAAGGTGCCAGCTGGCAAATCTGCCTCAAAATGCGATTCAGGGAAGAATATTAAAAACAATTGTTAAAATAGTGGACAACTAAGTGTCCGTTTATGTACGCTTTATTTCCGGAAGTCTGATTTCACAGACGTGACCAAATCGCTCTTTTTGCTGCTTTTCCAGAGTTCTCCGAAGGTGGACGTATCCTTTTTTTCCTCCATAATTTTTCCATCCCAAAAAAGTAAACATCAAGCCCAAAAGATCACCGGAGTAGGAAACTCTCCTTTCCAAATCGAGCGCATCCCCCGCTTCTTTGCCCAAAAAAAAGCGGAGTAACCCCTGAACTTGAGCCTGAATGAGGGGTTCGGGGATGGATTCTTTGTAAAAATCCAGCAGGGACCGGATCAACTTTTTTCCGGCTGCAGAAGATTTGAGGTGTCGCTTTCGGATATGCCTATCCAGTTCAATAGCCTCTTTTGGTGTATCAGGCCAGAAGGTGACATCGATCCCCATCAGTTCTCCTACCCACTTCCAATAGCGAAGTACATCTGTCTGTTGCCGCTCAGTTGGAGCAAATCCTATTTTGGTCAGTCCTCTCAAAACGATAAAGCTAAAGGCTAAATTGGTGCCCAGCATATCTTCCTGATTGACTGGCTTGCCGAAGGAATCGTCCCAGTCTTGAGCATATCGATGGATAAAAAAACGGCTGAAGGCATGAATCAATCTAACTTTTGCACAGACTAGATAAGCTTCTTTGCTTTCGAAAAAAGCCCCGGGTTTGAAGATTTTCATGACAAAGGTACTGGTCTCTCCCAGCCTCTCTCCTATCTGCGCGAGGATACGGTTGGACCTGACCAATACCTCTGCCCCATCAGCAAAAGCATAGCAATAGGGAAGCGAATAAAAACCCAACATGGCTAGGTACAAATCCCCTTTTTCCTCGAAAAAAGCCTGTGCTCCCTTCAGAGTCTGTGGATCTACTGCTTCGGATCGGTCTTGGTAAAACCTGAAAAACGCTTTGAATTCTTTCGAGAAACTATCTGGAAAGGAATCGGGGATGGTCTGCCAATGATTTACTTCAGCAATCAGGTTGGGGTTCTGGACCAGAAAAAGCACAGCTTGATCTGCCAGCGGATCCTCCCTTTTTCTCAAGTCATCGAAAAAAGAAACCGTATAAAGCTTTAATTTTTGCACACCATTCTAACCCCCATTTTGTAATTTGGTTGGCAAATGTAAGGCCCTTCATGATTAAAAGTTTCCGAATTCTATTCTTTCTCCTTTACTCCAGCACCCATCTTCTTCTCGCTCAGGCTCCTACAGATCTGTGGGTCCTGGATACGCATGGCAAAGGAGGAAAATTAAGCTTAGACTTGACCACGGCAAAACCTTTGACCAACCGTAAGTTTTATGACAACCAGCCATCGTTTATCAATGATTCAGAATTGGTTTTTTCCGCAGCAGACGAAAAGGGAAACCATGATATCATCCTGTACAGTTTCCGGACTGGCAACTTCAGCAATTTAACCCAAACCCCAGATCGGAGTGAATATTCCCCCGCAATAACAGATTGCAGGCAATATATCTCCGCCGTGGTGGTAGAGCCGGATGGAACCCAGCGACTTTGGCTCTATCCGATCGTAGAAGAGCCCGCAGAATTGCTCTACGATGACATTGCACCTGTCGGATATTACGATTGGGTGGACAATAAAGGGGCTCTTTTCGTTTTAGGAAACCCGAATAAACTGGTCTATGCAAAAGGTAAGGGTGATCTTTTGGAAATAGCTACTCAGGTGGGCAGGTCCATCAAGAAGCGGCCAAAAAAATGGGAAATCACCTACATCAGCACAGAAGAATCCTCTCGGGATAAGGAGAAAAACACTTACCGTATTTTCGGTTATGATCTGAAAAAAAACAAGTCCAAGCAGTATGGCCTTACCGTACCTGAATCCCAGGATTTGATCTGGATCGATAAAAATCACCTACTGATGGCCCATGGAAATGAATTCTTTATCAAAGAAAAGAACAGCAATGAATGGAAATCCTTGGGACAGGTTTCATCTGATACCCATTCTACTGTTTCCCGCCTGGCCTACAGTCCCGATCTTAATAAACTGATCTTTGTTATGAACCGAAATCAAACCCAATAAATCTATGAAAAAGTACTTCAGCTTATCTGTTTTTTGTCTTTTAGCCATCATCATGACCTCATTTGGACAGATTGAAGATAAAAGAGGATTAGTAGCCAAAGGCGCCGAGTTGGTAAAAGTCCGGGATGATTTTTCCTTTACAGAAGGACCCGCTATAAATAGACAAGGCGACGTCTACTTTACCGATCAGCCAAATGACAGAATTTATATCTGGAATCCCAACAGCAATCAGATATCCCTTTTCAAAGAAGGTGCGGGTAGATCCAATGGCTTGTATTTTCAGCTGGACGGCACATTGATCGCTGCTGCTGATTTGAACAATGAGCTATGGGCCATCGACCCAAAATCAGGGAAGGAAACCGTATTGGTTCCTTCCTTTAGAGGAAAAAAACTAAACGGGCCCAATGATGTCTGGGTAAGACCCGGTGGGGGCTTGTATTTCACCGATCCTTTGTATCCCCGACCCTATTGGGAAGGAATCCGGGGAAAAGAAATGGAACAAGACGGTCAGCATGTTTACTTTCTTTCAGCTGACCGGGCCGAGCTCTTTCGAGTAGCGGAAGATCTTAAGCAGCCCAATGGCATCGTGGGAACGCCCGATGGGAAGCTGTTGTATGTAGCAGATATAGGAGATAAGAAAACCTGGAGATACGATATCAATGAGGATGGCTACCTAACCAACAAAACCCTCTTTTGTGAGATGGGTTCTGATGGAATGACCATAGACGACCGTGGAAATGTGTATCTGACAGGAAAAGGTGTAACCGTTTTTGACAAAAAAGGCGAGCAGATTGCCCATATTCCAGTTCCTGAAAATTGGACTGCAAATGTCTGTTTTGGCGCTACTGACCGCCGAACTCTTTTTATAACGGCCATGGGTTCTGTCTATACCCTAAAAATGAAGGCCAGAGGAGTGTGGTAAAAAGTAGGAAGAGGGAAGACCGAAGACGGAAGCCTCCTTTCATTATCGGTCTTCCCGCTCCCCTCTTCTACCAACAATTCCCGTCCACATCACAGCTTTCGCCATCAGGGCTGGAAGCGATGTCGAGTACGGGATTATTTTTTGCGAATTCTGCCCATGCTTTTTCCAAAGTCTGATCGAAAACTTCGTCAGGCTGAGCTCCGGAGATTCCAAACTTTCGATCCAAAACAAAGAAAGGCACTCCTCTAACTCCGATCAATCTGGATTCATAAATATCCTGATTGACAGCGTCTTCATACTGGCTTGAATTAAGTGTTGCTTTAATTTTTTCCTCATCAAGGCCGACCTCTTTTCCCAATTCCAAAAGGGTATCGAAATCATCTACATTTCTGCCTTGGGAGAAATAGGCTTTCAGCAAGCGCTCTTTCATGGCGTCCTGCTTTCCGGATTCTTTTGCCAAATGAATCAGTCGATGGGCGTTTTTGGTATTGGCTACCACGGCACGGTCAAAGTCGAAGATTAGCCCCTCATGGTGTGCCATGTTTGCCACATTGGAGGATATTTCTCTGGTTTGCTCTAGCGTCCAGCCTTTGGACTGGGCCAAATGCTCCACCGTGCTGATAGCCGGATTCGTTTGGAGATCAGGGTTGAGTTGGAAACTTTTCCATTCAATTTCCACCTGTGAAGCAAAAGGAAATTTTTGCAAGGCTTTTTCCATTTTTCTCTTTCCGATGTAGCAAAAAGGACAAACTACATCCGACCAAATTTCGATTTTCATAGGAATTTTGATTTACTTAATAAATGAAATCAGATTTCAGTCCAAAGAGTTCAAGCCAGCCCGTGAAAACAAAAGAATGTCCTTCCTGTGCCATGGAAGTGGATGCTAGAGCAAAAGTTTGCCCGATTTGCCAATTTGAATTTCCAAAACGATCTCCATGGATCACTTGGATGGCTTTGTTTCTGGTGATTATTTGGCTGCTTTCTTACCTTCTATAACCCTCCGACACGATGAAAAAAAGATCATTTTTAAAATACTTGGCTGCATTAGGATTGGGCAGTCCTTTGATTTCAGCAAAAGCAGAAGCATTCTCCTGGGACGATTTGGATTGGAGCTCGGATGATATTTGGGCGCAAATCAGGGCGGGGTATAAACTTAAGCCTGATTACATCAATCTGGAAAATGGATATTACTGTTTTTTGCCGGAGGAAATTCTCGAAAAATACATTCAGCATGTCCGAAAGGTCAACTACCAAGGGTCTTATTACATGCGGACGGTAAAGGTAGAAGACAAAGCCAAATCCGCAGCTAAGGTGGCCGAACTGGTAGGTGCTGATCCTGAAGAGGTCGTTTTGACCAGAAATACCACGGAGTCCCTTGACTTGATCATTCAGGGTTTTCCCTGGAATCCCGGCGATGAGGCCATTTATTCCAATCAGGATTATGGCAGTATGCAGACCATGTTTGAGCTGACCGCCAAAAGGCGTGGAATCAAAACAGTCCGAATAGATATACCTCTCCATCCCGAAAGCGACGAGGAGATAGTGGAAGTCTATCGAAAAGCCATCACTCCAAAAACCAAGCTGATGATGGTTCCGCATATTGTGAATATTACCGGCCACATCCTTCCTGTGAGAAAAATCGCTGATATGGCTCATTCCCATGGTGTAGAAGTGATGTTGGATGGGGCACATGCTGTGGGTCATTTTACCTTTAATATGCATGAGTTGGATTGTGATTATTATGGCTCCAGCCTGCACAAATGGCTGAGTGTACCCTTGGGATGTGGTATGCTGTTTGTCAAAAAAGACAAAATCGGGAAGCTTGAGCCTATGATAGCTCCCTTCGATTTGAACCTCAAAACCTTGGATTACCTGAATAATACCGGGACCCATCCTGCCGCTACTGATTTGGCCGTATTAGATGCGGTGGATTTTCAGGAGAAGATCGGAGGTAAAAGAAAAGAGGAGCGCCTCCGGTTTATTCAGCGCTATTGGTCAGATCAAGTCCGTGATATCCCCGGAATCCAAGTAAATACTCCTAAAGAATCCCACCGCTCCTGCGGAATTGCCAACGTGGGAATCGAAAAAATGAGCCCAGCCGAAATGGCTAAGACACTGATGGATAAGTACAGAATTTTTACAGTAGCCATCGATGGTGCCGGTGTTCGTGGATGTAGGATATCTCCAAATATCTATACTACCACCGGTGAATTGGATCAGTTTGTGGCAGCATTGAAAGAAATGGCATCTTAAATTTTGTGATCGGTTTATCGTTCGGAATAACCATTGATGTTTTGATTGATCCCTTATTCGAAAGAGTATTTTCTTATGGTAAATCAATCTGAATATTAATATCATTTAACCCATTGATACAGAACAATTAACTTCACCATTAATATTTTTTGGTATTTTTCTTGCAATTAATTCTTCAATAAACAACATTTGCACCCTCTTAAGCATGATTGATACCAAATCCATAGCGGCCCAGTTTGCAATTAAAAGTTCTTCTTTCAAGGCTGGTATGACTATGCATAATTTTTCTCCTCTTTCTAGGTCCAGGCAGACTTTTAGGGTGTAACCCTGCGCTATAGTTTGTTTTCCTACGTGGAAAACGCATCTCGACCCTTTTATTTCCTGTCCTTACTTTACCTACTTATCCTGTGCTCTACCAAGAGACAGAATTAATTTGTTCATGTCCATGGAAGATATCTCTTTCAAAATTGTAGTTGCAGATCCCACCCACAAGATCTATTCTACTCAGATCACTGAGGAAATGGAAAACTCTGCTAAAGCCAGAGGAACAGGGATTGCCAAGCGTACTCCCGCCTATGTGGAAACCAAAATGGAAGAAGGCAAAGCTGTCATTGCCCTTACTTCTGATGGCATTTGGGCGGGATTCTGCTATATTGAAGCTTGGGGCCACGGAAAGTATGTGGCCAATTCCGGCTTGATTGTAGCACCTCAATTTCGCAAATACGGCCTAGCCCGCAAAATCAAGCAGGAGATATTCAAGCTTAGTCGAAAGAAATATCCTGAATCCAAAATCTTTGGCTTGACGACCGGAGCAGCAGTAATGAAAATCAATTCTGAACTGGGCTATATTCCGGTTTCTTATTCGGATTTGACTGATGATCAGGAATTTTGGAAAGGATGCCAAAGCTGCGTCAACTATGAAATCCTGATGGCTAAAAACAAGCAGAATTGCCTCTGTACCGCCATGCTTTACGATCCCAATGCCAAGAAAAATCATACGGAAGAACTGGCGCTACGCGAAAATTTCAAAAAAGAAATCAAGCTGTTTGACCGATGGGTCCGACTCAAAAAATTTATCATGCTTCGTCTGAATAAATCCAAAGACGGCGTAAAAAGTATTTTCCTTTAATCAATCGTCCCGAGATGGGACAAACCTACTAAACTCCATGAAAAAAGTTGTTTTAGCCTACAGTGGGGGCTTGGATACCACGTTTTGTGCCTTGCATTTGACCAAAGATTTGGGCTATGAAGTACATGCAGCCATTGTCAATACGGGTGGATTTTCTGCTGAAGAACTACAGACTATCGAAGCAAGGGCAAAATCGCTAGGAGTTTCCTCTTTTACAATTTTGGACGTAGTAGATTATTACTACGAGTCGGTGATTAAATACTTGGTTTTCGGAAATGTGCTTAAAAACGCCACTTATCCCCTTTCCGTTTCTGCAGAGCGTATCGTACAAGCCAAATCCCTTGCAGAATATGCCAAATCCATAGGTGCAAAAGCAGTTGCTCATGGTTCTACAGGTGCCGGAAATGATCAAGTCCGTTTTGATATGATTTTCCAAACCATAGTTCCTGATATCGAAATCATCACTCCTATCCGGGACCTTAAACTTTCCCGTCAGGAAGAAATCGAATACCTGAAAAAGCATGGGGTATCCATGAATTTTGAGAAGGCAGCTTATTCCATCAACAAGGGGATTTGGGGTACATCTGTTGGTGGAAAAGAAACCCTGACTTCTTCAGAATACCTACCAGAAGAGGCTTGGCCCACTCAAGTCACTGAACACGAGCCCAAAGAAATCAAATTGACTTTTGTACAAGGAGAATTGAAAGGTGTAAATGGCCTGAGCTATGCTAATCCTGTCGATGCCATCTTGAAAGTGCAAGAATTGGCAGCGCCTTATGGAATCGGTCGTGACATCCACGTGGGTGATACGATAATCGGTATCAAAGGTCGAGTGGGATTTGAAGCTGCTGCACCTATTATCATCATCAAAGCTCATCAACTGCTGGAAAAGCATACCTTGACCAAGTGGCAGATGTTCTGGAAAAATCAACAGGCTGAGTTTTACGGAAATCACCTGCATGAAGGACATTACCTTGATCCAGTGATGAGAAATCTGGAAGCTTTCCTTGCTTCCACTCAGGAGTTTGTCTCCGGAGATGTTCGGGTATTGCTTCAGCCTTATCGTTTTACACTATTGGGAATTTCTTCCAAGCATGATCTGATGTCTTCCAAATTTGGAAGCTACGGAGAGATGAACAAAGGCTACACCGGAGAAGATGTGAAAGGATTTACCCGAATCCTGGGTAACCAAACTGCAATTTTCCATAAAGTCAACAGCGATGACTAAAATCAAAACAGCGGTCATCGGGGCAGCAGGCTACACCGGAGGCGAACTCCTTCGGATTTTGGTACATCATCAGGAGGTCGAATTGGTCTGTGTGCACTCCAATAGCCAAAAGGGAAAAAAAGTCATTGAATCCCATCCTGATTTAATTGGAGACTGTGATTTATTTTTTACTGATGAGGTTCCAACTGAGGTCGATGCTGTATTTTTGGGATTGCCTCATGGAGAGACCAAAGGTTTTTTGGAAGCACATCCTTTTTCTCCAGAGACGGTCATCATTGACCTTTCCACGGATTTCAGAGACGAATCCCACGGGTTTGTCTATGGCCTTCCTGAGGTAAATGCAGAAAGAATCAAATTAGCCAAAAAGATTGCCAACCCAGGATGCTTTGCTACCGGGATTCAATTGGCTTTGGCACCGGCGATAGCCAAAGGCTGGATCAAAGATCAAGTCCATATCAGCGGAATTACGGGGTCGACTGGAGCTGGGAAAAAGCTTGCTGAAACTTCCCATTTCAGCTACCGGACAGGTAATATGTCGGTGTACAAGCTTTTTACCCATCAGCACTTGAAGGAGATCAAGCAGACATTCAGGCAACTGAATCCTGCCTTCGGGTCAGAGTTATTATTTGTCCCTTACCGGGGAAATTTCTCCCGAGGTATTTGGGTGACCGCTTATTTCCCTTTTGAAGGATCGGAAGCCCAAGCGGTTGAAGCCTATCAGGAATTCTATAAGGATGCAGCATTTACCTTCGTATCCACTCAGGATATCGACCTCAAGCAAGCAGTCAATACGAATAAATGCATCCTCTTTGTCCAGAAAGAAGCCGGACAATTAGTCATTTATTCTGCTATTGACAACCTGCTGAAAGGCGCTTCCGGTCAGGCAGTTCAAAACTTTAATCTGGCATTTGGACTGGATGAGAAGTTGGGACTCAATTTGAAGTCAATCGCATTTTAATTTCGGATTTCGGATATATGATGTCGGATTTTCCGAAATCCGAAATCTCAAATCCGAAATAGAAAAAATCGTAAATCGTAATTAAGAATGAATCTTTTCGACGTATATCCCCTCATTCCTGTCACCATTGACCGTGCCGAAGGCTGTCGGCTTTGGGACGATCAGGGGCAAGAATATTTAGACCTTTACGGAGGTCATGCGGTGATTTCCATAGGCCACACCCATCCGCACTATGTGAAGCGAATCAAAGACCAGTTGGACAAAATCGCGTTTTATTCCAACTCAGTTGAGATTCCAATCCAACAAGAATTGGCTAAAAAACTTGGTCATCTCTCCTGCCTGCATGATTATCAGCTTTTCTTGGTCAATTCCGGAGCAGAAGCCAATGAAAACGCGATCAAGATGGCCTCTTTTGTCACCGGAAAATCGGGTTTTGTAGCCTTTTCGGGAGCATTTCACGGAAGAACTTCCGGTGCAGTCGCCTTAACCGATAATCCCAAGATTATCGCTCCAGCCAATGCACGGGAGGATTTTCACATCTTGCCTTGGGGTGATTTGGAAGCTTTGGAAGCAGTACTAAAAACCGAAACCATTGCCGGAGTGATCATCGAAGGGATTCAGGGTGTTGGAGGGATTCAAGTTCCTTCCCCTGATTTTCTGAAGGGAATTGCTTCCTTGGCCAAATCCTTTGGAGCGAAACTGATTTTGGATGAGGTCCAATCAGGGTACAGTCGAACTGGACGTTTTTTTGCCCATCAGTGGGTAGATGGATTGATGCCTGACTTCATCACGATGGCCAAAGGAATGGGCAATGGTTTTCCAATCGGTGGTCTTTTGATTTCGCCGGAGTTCAAGGCAAGTTATGGACTGCTAGGCACTACATTCGGGGGGAATCATTTGGCCTGTGCCGCCGGATTGGCCGTATTGGAGGTTTTGGAAAAAGAAAACTTGCAGGAAAAGGCCTTGGAATTGGGAGACCGCCTGATTGAAGAGTTGAAGCAGATTCCCCAAATCAAAGAAGTAAGAGGGAAAGGATTGATGATTGGAATCGATCTGGATCGGGACGCAGGTCCTGTTCGATCAGAATTGGTGAAAAAACACCGGATTTTCACCGGTTCTGCGGCAGGAAAGCAGACGATTCGCCTGCTACCTCCTTTGTCAGTAGAATGGAATCAATTAAATTCGTTTTTAACCGCTTTGAAAGAAGTCCTTAACGCTTAAATCCAAATAGGATTAATTACCCCAACCCCATGAAGTATTTTACCCAATTTGAATCCAGAGAGTTAGGTCAGGAATTGATTGACTTGGCGCTTCTTTATAAAAATCAGCCCCGACTGGATCAAGCCAAAGGACAGGGAAAGCGAGTGGGTTGTATTTTTCTCAATCCCTCTCTCCGAACCCGGGTCTCCACACAGATTGCTGCGCAAAATTTAGGAATGGAAGCCATAGTCCTAAATATGGACAAGGAAGGATGGGCCTTGGAAATGCAGGAAGGTGCCATAATGAATAAAGGTACCGTAGAACACATCAAAGATGCAGCAAGAGTATTGGGTTCCTATTTCGATATCCTGGCTATCCGGGCATTTCCATCCCTGACCAACAAGGAGGAAGATATGACTGATTTTATTTTTGGTCAGTTTATAAAATATAGTGGAATACCTGTAGTGAGTCTTGAATCAGCCACTCGTCATCCTTTGCAGAGTTTGGCAGATCAGATCACCATTCAGGAACATCTGAATGGTAAAAGGAAACCCAAGGTGGTCCTCACTTGGGGCCCGCACATCAAGGCCATACCCCACGCAGTGGCCAACAGCTTTGCCGAATGGTCATTGGGAATGGGTCATGAACTTACAATTACCCATCCGGAAGGATATGAGCTTCATGAGTCATTTACCAAAGGTGCGACCATCGAATACGACCAAAGCAAAGCCCTGGAAGATGCTGATTTTGTGTATGTAAAAAACTGGTCGGCATTCAATGACTATGGAAAAATCCTGAGTACAGACTCAAGATGGATGCTGACTGAAGATCATTTCAAAAAAGCACCTCAGGGAAAAGTAATGCATTGCCTGCCCGTTAGGAGAAATTTGGAACTCTCGGATGAAATTCTCGACAGCCGCAGATCCTTGGTTCAAAAGCAAGCCGAAAATAGAATCTACGCCGCCCAGGCTGTGTTGAGCAAAATCCTGGAATAACACTCTTTTTCAACTCTCAAACCTATGAAGATATCCATCATCAAAATCGGAGGAAACGTCATCGACTTCCCGGACAAACTGGAGGAGTTTTTGACTTTATTTTCCAAGTTTCCAGGGCATAAAATCCTGGTCCACGGAGGAGGAGTTTTGGCATCCCGCTTCGGAGAAAGCCTAGGTGTCATGCCTGAGATGGTGGACGGTAGACGAATTACGGACAAAGACACGCTTGATATCGTCACCATGGTATATGCCGGATTGATCAATAAAAACATGGTGGCTAAACTCCAAGCCCTGAATGTGAATGCAGTAGGCCTTACCGGTGCAGATGGCAATCTGATCCAATCCGTAAAACGTCCGGTAAAAAACATTGATTATGGCTTTGTAGGGGATATTCAAAAGGTGAACACTGATTTTTTGAATACGCTTTTCGAAGGAGGAATTCACCCGGTAATCTGTGCCATTACCCACAATAAATCTGGTCAACTCCTCAATACCAATGCAGATTCCATTGCCTCGGCTTTGGCTACTTCCCTTGCAAAAGAGCACCATGTCAACCTTTATTTTTGCTTTAACAAGAGCGGAGTTTTGGTAGATGAGAAAAACGAAAACTCCATCATCCCATTGATCAACGAGGAGATTTATACTGAGCTGCGCAAAGAGAATGTAATCCACTCCGGGATGATCCCCAAGCTGGATAATGCTTTTGAGGCCCTAAAGAAAGGGGTTCACCATGTGTGGATCGGAAAAGCCGAAAATCTGCTTTTGGCTGCCAAAGGAAAACTGTCAGGCACCATTATCGAACGCCACCGCTACGACTTGTACTGATGGAGGATTTGGATTTAGCCTTTGATAAGGCGCTAGAGTTGCTCAAAAGCCTGATTTCTACTCCTTCGTTTTCCCGAGAAGAAGACAAGACTGCTGACATTATCCAATCCTTTTTGCTAGAGGCAGGAGTATTCCCAACCCGTACAGGAAATAATGTGTGGGCTTACGCCAAACCCTATGATAAAGACCTCCCTACTCTTTGGCTTAATTCTCATCATGACACGGTAAAACCGAATCAGGGATATACCCGCGACCCATTTTCACCGACCATTGAAAATGGAAAGCTGTATGGTTTGGGCTCAAATGATGCTGGAGGAGCTTTGGCCTGTCTGATTGCCACCTTTCTTTATTTTTCCAAAAAAGAACTCCCTTTTAATCTTCTCCTGATTGCCTCTGCAGAGGAGGAAATTTCTGGAAAAAGCGGAATCGAATCCCTGATTTCTACCCTTCCACCTGCTGAATTGGCCATTGTCGGCGAACCCACTCAGATGCGTTTGGCAGTAGCTGAAAAGGGACTTTTGGTCATCGATGCAAAAATCCATGGTAAAGCAGGACACGCTGCCCGAGAAGAAGGAATCAATGCGATTTACCTGGCTTTGGAAGATCTGGAGGAAATCAGAAACTTTCAATTCACAAAAACTTCCTCATTTCTGGGCCGAACCAAAGTAAGTTGTACTGTCATCAAAGCAGGACAACAACACAATGTGGTACCAGATCTTTGTGAATATGTGCTGGATGTAAGAGTTACGGATGCCTATACCCTTGAGGAGGCTTTGGAGGAACTTAGAGAACTCCTGAAAGCAGAATTGACTCCTCGTTCCCTTAGACTTCAGTCTTCTCACTTACCCAAAAATCACCCGATGTATCGTGTGGCTGATGCCTTGGACTTGGAGACTTTCGGGAGTCCTACCTTGTCAGACCAAGCACTGATCCCCTATCCATCGGTAAAAATTGGTCCAGGAGACTCCGCCCGGTCTCATACTGCAGACGAGTATATTCTCTTGGATGAGTTAAAGTCCGGAATTTCCGGATACATTTCTCTTATTGATCACTATGCGATGCTTCGCAAAAGTAAAACCATAACCCCATGAAAATCTGGCAAAAAGCTACCGACAGCAAAAAAGAAGTCGAGCAGTTTACCATTGGTAGAGATCCCGAGTTTGATATTATTTTGGCACCTTTTGACGTGTTGGGATCTATGGCTCATGCCCATATGTTGGCCAAAATCGGCCTGATTTCACAAGAGGAAAACCAAACCCTTCAGAAAGGCCTAAAAGAAATCTATCAGGAAATTCAATCCGGGAAATTTGAAATAGCGCCGGGAGTAGAAGACGTTCACTCCCAAGTGGAATTCTTGTTGACTGAACGATTTGGGGAAGTAGGAAAGAAATTACACAGTGGGCGCAGCAGAAATGACCAGGTTTTGGTGGATTTGAAGCTTTTCTATCGGGCTGCAATCCAAGAATTGGTTGAGGAAACCCAAAAACTTTTCCAATTGCTGATCCTCCTGGCTGATAAGCACAAAATGGACTTGATGCCAGGTTATACTCATACCCAGCTGGCTATGCCCTCCTCTTTTGGATTGTGGTTTGGCTCTTTCGCTGAAGGTTTGGCAGAAGACATTGCTCTTCTCAAAACAGCTTTTGACCTAAGTAATAAAAACCCGCTGGGTTCGGCTGCCGGGTACGGGTCCAGCTTTCCATTGGATAGAAAGATGACCACTCAGCTTCTTGGATTCGCTGATTTACATTATAATGTGATTAACGCCCAAAACTCCAGAGGCAAAACGGAACGAACGCTGTCTTTTGCAATGGCCGGATTGGCAGCTACGCTCAATCGATTGGCCACCGATAGTTGTCTTTTCATGAATCAACATTTTGGATTTATCGGATTTCCTGACAATCTCACTACAGGCAGCAGTATTATGCCCCATAAGAAAAATCCAGATGTTTTTGAGTTGATTCGTGCCAAATCCAATCAAATTCAGGGTATTCCGGTCAAGGTGGGTTTTCTTTTGACCAATATGAGCACAGGCTATCACAGAGATTTGCAACTGCTCAAGGAAGAGATCTTTCCTGGAATGGCTTCACTTAGGGAATGCCTGAAAATGAGCTCATTTATGCTCAGCTCTGTGCAGATCAAAAAGGACATTCTCAAGGACCCCTTTTACAAGCACCTGTTTTCCGTAGAGGTAGTCAATGACTTGGTCCTTCAGGGCGTCCCCTTCCGGGATGCGTACAAAAAGGTGGGCTTAGATATCGAGGCAGGAAATTTCCACCCTGACCAAAGTAACCTCAAACATACCCATGAAGGAAGCTTGGGCAACATGTGTCTGGAGGAAATACAAGAACAAATGGATCAACAAATTCAGTCTTTTTCCTTCGAGCAGATCAATGGATGCATGAATGCGCTGTTAGCCAAAGGGTAGGAATCTGAATGTTGAAATTTTGAATGAAAATAAAACTATATATGAAGGACTGCTTTTCTCCTTCCTAAAATTCTCTGCAAATCAGGAGGCTGAGCGAAGGTCGGTGAGCATAATCGAACCAAGTCGAGGTCATTATGAATTACTGGCGGGATAGCGGGCAATCATAAAACTTTATTTTCACCTTTGAATTCACATATAGTAAGTCTTTAACCCCTCGAGTTTTTTCCATGGATCGCTATTTCGGAGCCAATTTAAAAAGTGATCTCAAAGCCAGTTTGGTGGTTTTTCTGGTGGCTTTGCCCCTTTGTTTAGGGATTGCTATAGCCAGTGGAGCTCCATCCATTTCTGGCCTTATCGCAGGAATAATAGGTGGCATTGTCGTTGGAATGATTTCAGGATCTCAGATCAGTGTGAGCGGACCGGCTGCTGGCCTTACCGTCATAGTTTTGGATTCTATCACTTCATTGGGAAGCTTCGAGCTCTTCCTTGGAACGGTCCTGATCGCAGGACTACTGCAAATCCTGTTAGGAATAGCCCGAGCGGGTGAGTTGGGTTATTTTTTTCCTCATTCGGTTATCAAAGGAATGCTCACGGCCATTGGTTTGATTTTGATTTTGAAGCAGATTCCCCATGCTTTGGGCTATGACAAAGACACCATGGGAGATGAATCTTTCCTTCAGGCGGACCAGCATAATACGATTACAGAAATCGGCTATGCCATACAGTATCACAGTCCCGGAGCCTTGCCCATAGTCTTCACGGCGCTTTTGGTTTTGATTCTTTTTGAAAATCCCAGGATTGGAAATCATTCCTTTTTTGGCCTCATTCCGGGGGCACTTTGGGCAGTACTCATAGGCTTGGGAATCAATGAAGCTTACGGGGTTTGGAAACCGGAATGGAAGCTAGGAGGAGAGCAATTGGTGACTATTCCTCAAGTCAACTCCTTGAATGAGCTTTCCGGACTTCTTACTTTTCCTGATTTCAGTCTCATTACCAGTTCGCAATTCTGGATCGTGTCTATCACTATCGCTGTAGTGGGAAGTATTGAGACTTTGCTCAGTATCGATGCTGCGGACAAAATGGATCCTCAAAAGCGAATCACTCCCACCAATCGGGAATTGATTGCTCAGGGAGCGGGAAATTCCCTCTCAGGACTTATAGGTGGTCTTCCTATCACGGCCGTTATTGTCCGCAGTTCGGCAAATATTTCATCTGGAGCAAAGACCAAGCTCTCTGCTATTTTTCACGGATTTTTACTCCTCATTTTGGTTTTATCCATACCCGGAATTCTGAATAAAATCCCGCTAAGCTGTCTTGCTGCCGTACTGTTTGTCGTAGGGTATAAACTGGCCAAACCTTCGATTTTCATAGGAGTCTATGAGAAAGGATGGAATCAATTTATCCCATTTATGGTCACCTTATTGGCCATACTCTTTACCGATTTACTGATTGGAATAGGAATCGGGATGGTTTTTGGGTTGTTTTTTGTGGTGAAAAGCAATTTTCAGCGGGCCCTCACCATAACAGAGCTCAATGGAAACTACTTGCTCAAACTCCAAAAAGATGTATCTTTTCTAAACAAGCCATTCCTCCTCAAAAAGTTGGCAGAAATTCCCGAAGGCGCAAAAGTAATTCTGAACGCACATAAGGCGAGATTTATAGACAGTGATATCAGGGAGGTTTTGGATGATTTTATCCAATCTTGTCCTTCCAAAAACATTGAAATCACCATCGAAGGCTACCCCTACCATCTGACCAAACGCCTATGAATCCCTACGAAAAACTTCTACTTCAGAATAAGGCCTGGTCTGAGGAAAAAACCCAAAACGATCGGGACTTTTTCATGCGACTCGCTGATCAACAAAAGCCCAAGTTTCTTTGGATCGGGTGCTCAGACAGCCGGGTTTCTGCCAACGAAATTACCGGAACAGATCCTGGAGAGGTCTTTGTTCACCGAAACATCGCCAATGTAGTGGTCCATACTGATCTCAATCTACTCTCTGTACTCCAATACGCGGTTGAGGTTCTGAAAGTGGAGCATGTTATCATATGCGGTCATTATGGATGCGGAGGAGTTGAGGCAGCAATCTCCCATCATTCCTATGGTTTGATCAACAAATGGCTCAGAAACATCAAAGAAGTTTACA
Source organism: Algoriphagus confluentis (assembly GCF_036245625.1). Taxonomy (NCBI): domain Bacteria; kingdom Pseudomonadati; phylum Bacteroidota; class Cytophagia; order Cytophagales; family Cyclobacteriaceae; genus Algoriphagus; species Algoriphagus confluentis. The sequence goes on along the minus strand of NZ_BTPD01000003.1, from coordinate 294,496 downwards.
AGCTTTATCAAGCGGAAATTGAATCTATTTCCGATCATAAAAAACAGGTAAATCGCCTGGTGGAGCTTAATGTCATCGAACAATGCCAGGGCTTGATAAAAACTTCAATCATCCAAAAAGCCTGGAAAGAACGTAAAGCACCGCATGTCTACGGATGGGCTTACGGACTGGAGGATGGATTGGTCAAAGAGTTGGTCAAGATTACTCCCGACCTCGAAAATGTACATCCTATCTTTCGCTATTCTGACGATCAGTTGAATCCGATTTTGTGATTTTACGGTCGATTTAGGAATTAATTTTTGGGATTGTCAAAAAGCCCTGTTTACTTTGTTGTATCCTTTCACTTTTTGTGCAGGGATTTATAAAGAAGAGGCGAGAGACAGGCTCTACGACCCTCTGGCAACCTTCCAAAGTGGAAAGGTGCCCATTCCTGCCGGAGAAGAGGGTCTTCTTCGGAACTATAAATTCCTTGCGGTATGATCAAACAAGCTTCCCTTCTTCCCTTATCCTTTCTTGGCTTTCCTTCTTCTTTGCAGGGAAGAAAACTAGCTGCCCTGCAATTAATTTCTTTGGCTGCCAAATGCCAGTCACATACCAACTCATTGAATCGTCTTTTAACCCTTTAACCCTACTTACCATGTCAAGTAACTATCGATTTGAAACCCTTCAGCTTCACGCTGGACAAGCACCTGATCCGGCCACCAATTCCCGGGCAGTACCCATCTATCAGACCACGTCCTACACCTTCAACAGTGCGGAGCATGGTGCCAATTTATTTGGATTGAAAGAATTCGGAAATATCTACACCCGAATCATGAATCCCACGACGGATGTTTTCGAAAAAAGAATTGCAGCATTGGAAGGCGGTGTGGCCGCTGTAGCCACCAGTTCAGGACAAGCTGCCCAGTTTTTGGCATTAAATAATATACTCCAAGCAGGGGAAAACTTTGTTTCTACTTCTTTTCTTTATGGAGGAACTTACAACCAATTCAAGGTTGCTTTCAAAAGAATAGGAATCGAGGCAAGATTTGCCAAAGGAGACTCTCCGGAAGCTTTTGAAAAGCTGATCAATGCAAAAACCAAAGCGATTTATTTGGAAACCATCGGAAATCCGGAATTCAACATTCCCGACTTTGAAGCGATTGCGGCTTTGGCAAAAAAACATGACATCCCGCTTATCGTAGACAACACATTTGGTGCAGGAGGGTACTTGTTCAAGCCGATAGCCCATGGAGCCAATATCGTGACCTCTTCTGCCACCAAATGGATCGGAGGACACGGTACTTCTATCGGAGGAGTAATCGTCGATGCCGGCAATTTTAACTGGGGAAACGGGAAATTTTCTCAATTTTCCGAACCCTCTGAAGGATATCATGGCTTGAATTTTTGGGAGATTTTTGGAGAAAACAATCCTTTAGGCCTTCCCAATATTGCCTTTGCAATCCGGGCTCGTGTAGAAGGCCTTAGAGACTTTGGACCTGCTATTAGCCCTTTCAATTCATTTTTGCTTCTCCAAGGCATAGAAACTCTTTCCTTAAGGGTGCAAAGGACAGTCGAAAATGCCTTGGCAATCGCCTCTTGGCTGGAGTCTCATCCCAAGGTGTCCAAAGTGAATTATCCCGGATTACCTTCCTCTCCCTACCATGCTTTAGCCAAAAAATACCTCAAGAATGGTTTTGGAGGGGTCTTGAGTTTTGAACTGAAAGGAGACAAAGAATCGACTTCTGCATTTATCAATAATCTCGAGCTTATTTCACATTTGGCTAATGTGGGTGATGCCAAGACCCTGATTATTCAGCCCTCAGCCACAACCCATCAGCAGCTGAGTGAAGAAGAGCAGCTTGCGGCGGGAGTTACCCCAACCTTGTTGCGGCTTTCTTTGGGAATTGAGCACATTGAAGACATCAAAGCAGACTTACAACTGGCCTTCGACAAACTATAAACCTTAATTGCGGATGGAATTTCTTCTTTCCCCTAGGGAATTTACAATGATTGAACACACCTTTCACAGCGAAGAACCTCTTGTCTTGGAATCGGGACAAGTGCTCAAATCTTACCATTTAGCTTATACCACCTACGGCTTACTCAATCCGGATAAGTCCAATGCGATTTGGGTTGTCCATGCCCTCACCGGCAACTCCCATGCTGCTGAATGGTGGGAAGGGTTGATTGGTGACGGGAAATTCTTCGATCCTGCTTCGCATTTCATCATTTGTGTCAACCTCCTAGGAAGCAGTTATGGATCTACCAATCCACTCAGTGTCAATCCAGACACCGGGCAGTCCTATTTCTATGATTTTCCTCAATTGACACCGAGAGATTTGGCGGCAAGTTTGGAGGCGCTGAGAATTCACCTTCACCTGAGCCAAATCCATACCCTGATTGGGGGTTCACTTGGAGGGCAAGTAGCTTTAGAATGGGCCGTTGAACTGGGAAAGAAGCTTAAAAATGCAGTCATTTTGGCCTCAACGGCCAAAACCAGCCCATGGGTGATCGGATTCAATGAAGCCCAAAGGATGGCCATTGAATCCGACCCTTCCTGGGGTTCCCATACACCCGAAGCAGGGAAAAAAGGGCTAGAAACGGCCCGGGCTATCGCCATGCTGAGTTACCGCCACCCCGGTGATCTGAAGAAAAAACAAACGGATACGGAAGAAAAACTTGAGGATTTTCGGGCGGCTTCCTACCTCAGATATCAAGGTCAAAAATTAGCCAAACGATTTAATGCCCTTTCCTACTGGACGCTGAGTAAGACCATGGACAGTCAGGATTTAGGAAGAAATCGAGGGGGGGCTGTAGCTGCATTGCAATGCATCGAGGCAAGGGTTTTGGCTATTGGGGTCAATACCGACTTGCTTTTCTTGCCTGAAGAGTCTCAGTTTATCGCTGAAAATTCCAAAAGAGGGCAGTACAAAGAAATCACTTCCACCGCAGGACATGATGCTTTCCTGATCGAATTTGAGCAATTGAGCGCACTGTTGACCTCTTTCTATCAGGAATAGCAAAAAGCTGAGTTTTATTCAGCCCTACTCCACTCCACAGTTCTCCCTATGAAGGAAAAGCCCATATATCCTTTGACTTCCAATAATCCCTTGTTGGTCAGTTTTACTTCACAGGAATAGGTATTTCCGGATTTGGGATCATAGATTTTACCGTTTTTCCACGCTCCTCCAGAATATTTCAACCCTTCGAGGATAGTCATTCCCAAAATGGGTCTGGTTTGCAACTTCCTATCCGAATTATTGGAGTCCAACACGGGCTTTCCATCGCGTACGGGTTCCCTAAGCCAAACGATCTTACCGAAATAGGCATCTCCCTTTTTTTCAATCTGTACCTTCGCGTCCTTTTCTGTGTTGTACCAGACTCCCACAATGGCATTTTCTGTTTGGCCAAGGGCTTTTGCCGAAAGGAAAACAAAGAGCAGTAAAAACAAAGAAGTGAATTGTCGCATTTTCATATTCTTTAAGAATTCATATGAAATAATACGGATACCTTTGGAATTGTTATGATGGAAACGGAAAAAATAACTAATGCTTCTGGATTTCAGGCTATTCAATTTTTGGATACAGAAGTGTATTTGCTTAGGGAAAAAGCCATTTGGGTAAAAAACCAAAAAACACTTTTGATCTCTGACTTGCATTTTGGGAAAGCCGCCCATTTCCGTAAATCGGGAATCCCAATTCCCGAGCCTGTACATAATTCTGATCTTCAAATCATCGAAGACCTTGTCCAGAAATGGAGTCCACAGGCCATCTATTTTCTAGGAGATCTTTTTCACAGCGATTGGAATGGACAATGGGAAGTGTTGATGAAGTTTATTGAAGGATTTTCTGAGATTGAATTCCATTTGGTCAAAGGCAATCATGATGTATTGCCCCCAAAGCTATACACCCATGCCCCCTTGAAGATTCACCCGGAAGAGTTTCGCTTAGGAAATTTGGTTCTGTCGCATGAACCCTTAACTGAGGTAGAAAATGGATTTTTAAATATTTGCGGTCATATCCATCCCGGAATTTTGCTACGGGGCAAAGCGAGACAGCATGTCCGAATCCCCTGTTTTTATTTTAATGGTACAACACTGATTATGCCTGCCTTTGGCAATTTTACCGGTTTGGCGCTGGTAAAGCCCGAACTAGGAGATTGGGTTTGGGGTATAGCACATGAAAAAGTTATCCCTATCCTTTCTGGCACAGCGATTGGTTAATTCCCTTCAGCTTTTCTATTTTTGACCTGAAATATCTGTAATGACCTCACCTAGCAAACAAAAAAAGACTTTAGGTTACTTCAAATTCGGAAGTGTACTTTTCAGCACTACACTTTCCCTCTTCATAGTCGGACTCTTTGGTGTCATTTTGATTCAGGCCAGGACACTCAGCCGACTGATCCGGGAAAATATTGAGGTGCAGGTATTTCTTGATAAAAACCTTTCCTCTGAAGAATTGGGACAGATTCGCTCTGACATCTCTGGGAGACCTTTCGTCTTGATGAAAGAAGACTCTCTGAGTATGAAGTTTATCTCGGATGAGGAAGCTGCGGAGATATTTATCGAAAGTACAGGTGAGGATTTTACCAAATTTCTAGAAGACAATCCCCTCAGAGACAGTTATGTGATCGGAATTGCTGAGGAATTTCAGACTTCAGAGCAGCTGGAAGTGATCGCAAAAGAACTGGAAAGCATTCCAGGGGTGTTTGAAGTCTCCTATATGACCGATTTGGTGGATTACATCAACAAAAACCTGATCAAAGTAAGCATTGTCATGTCGGCGTTTATTGCCATCCTGATCATTACCGTAGCCATGCTGATCAATAATACCATTCGATTGGCCTTGTTTTCCCAACGTTTCCTGATCCGCTCCATGCAATTGGTGGGTGCCACAAGGGCATTTATCCGAAAACCCTTTCTGGTGAGAGCATGGATATTCGGCATGCTGGCAGGGGCAGTTTCCTCCGGAATCCTTTTTGGCCTGATCTCCTATGCCAAATCCAACATCGAGGGTTTTGCTCTACTTCAAAACGAATACCTGCTCTTTTTGCTCTTTGGTGCGCTAATCGTCATTGGGGGAATTTTATCCCTTCTGAGTACCTTGCGGGCAGTAAATAAATACTTGAACATGTCTCTGGACGAACTTTACTGATCATTATGAATAACCAACCGTTTCCTTTTGAAAAGAAGAATTATAGGCTAATGCTCATCGGGTTGGCTATGATCGTTCTTGGATTTGTCATCATTGGCTTGGACTCGGAGCCGCATGGCAATGGGTTTTTGGGCTTGACATTAGGCCCCATTGTAACCTTGGCAGGATTCATTTTTGAGTTCTATGCCATTTTTGCCAAGTCGGAGAAAAACTGATCTCCTTTCCTTTTTCGAGGCAACACAAATTCAATTTCATGCAGCAAGAAGCCTACGGCGAAGTATTTCTCATCGATAAACCCTTGGAGTGGACTTCTTTTGATGTGGTCAAAAAACTCCGCAATGCCCTCCGAATCAAAAAAGTAGGGCATGCCGGCACCTTGGATCCTTTAGCTACCGGACTTTTGATTGTTTGTGCAGGCAAAATGACCAAGCAGATCGAAACGTTTATGGGCCAGGAAAAAGAATACACCGGAACCTTCGTTCTGGGATCTACTACTGAGTCCTTTGATTTGGAAAAACCTGTCATTCCTGTCGCAGACCCAAGCCATCTCACCTTAGCGGATCTTGAGTCCTCCGCGTCCCAATTGACAGGGGATATATTTCAGGTCCCTCCCATGCACTCTGCCATCAAAGTAGACGGTAAGCGAGTTTACGAATCCGCAAGGGCGGGAAAAGAAGTGAAAATGGAAGCACGTCCTGTTCAGGTTCGTGAATTCGAAATCACGGGATTTGAAGGAAATGAGGTGAATTTTCGAATTTCCTGTTCCAAAGGCACTTATATCCGCAGTCTTGCCAGAGACCTGGGGGAATCCTTAGGGGTGGGTGCTTATCTTAAAGTATTGTGTAGAACAAGAATTGGCGAATATAGGTTGGAAGAAGCAAAAGATATTTTGACTTGGGTAGAAGAAATAAAAAACCGCTCCCATGAAAATATATGAAGGCTTAGACGAATTCCATGCAGCACCCAATGCCGTGGTCACTTCCGGTACTTTTGACGGAGTCCATCTGGGGCATCAAAAGATTCTGACACGAATTCGGGAAATCGCAAGAGGACTGCAAGGGGAAACGGTCTTGATCACCTTTTGGCCCCATCCCCGCTTGGTTCTTTATCCCAAGGAACACCAGTTACGCTTGCTTACTACGTTTGAAGAGAAGGCCACGCTGTTAAGAAAATATGGAATAGATCATTTGATTACGATTCCGTTCACCAGAGAATTCTCCCAGCTTAGCTCTGAGGAGTTCATCAGAAGAGTATTGGTTGAAAAAATTCAAACCAAAAAACTGGTTATCGGCTACGATCATCGATTTGGCAAAAACCGGGAAGGCAGTTTTGAATATCTTCAAGACAACAGTTCTGAATTTGGATTCGAGCTGGAGGAGATTTCCCGTCAGGATGTGGACGAAATCGGAGTTTCGAGCACCAAAATCCGCCGTGCATTGGAAACCGGAGATGTAAAGACGGCAAACAGTTATCTGGGAAGACCGTATGAAATAAATGGAATTGTGGTCAAAGGTCAGCAAATCGGCCGTTCCATAGGCTTTCCTACTGCCAATATTCACGTGCCCAACGATTACAAACTCATCCCTTGTGACGGGGTCTATGCCGTGGAAGCAATGGTGGATGGGGGGATATTTAAGGCAATGCTTAATATTGGCAATCGGCCAACGGTAGACGGATCAAAAAAAACCGTAGAAGCACACCTTTTCGATTACCAGGGAGATCTTTATAATCGGCAGATTACGATTTTCTTCCGGGAATTTTTGAGAAAAGAGAAAAAATTTGACAGCCTGGAAAATTTAAAATTACAATTGCTGGAAGACCAAAAGCAGGCCAAACTTGTACTATAAACCCAAATACAAATGATCAACAAAACCGTAAAAGATGCCCGTGAAGCAGTGGCCGATATTCCGAGCCATTCATTCCTGATGATGGGAGGGTTTGGATTGAGCGGAATTCCCGAAAACTGCATTGCCGCACTTTTAGAAAGAGATATTGAAGGATTGACCATCGTATCCAACAATGCCGGAGTAGATGACTTCGGGATCGGACTTTTGCTGAAAAAGCGGATGGTCAAAAAAATGATTTCCAGCTATGTTGGAGAAAATGCCGAGTTTCAGCGTCAGCTACTTAGTGGAGAATTGGAAGTAGAGCTAATCCCTCAAGGAACCCTTGCTGAAAGAGTGAGAGCTGGAGGAGCTGGAATTCCTGCATTTTTCACCCCTGCAGGGGTAGGCACTGAAGTAGCCCAAGGAAAAGAAATCAGAGAATTTGATGGCAAACTTTACCTGATGGAAAGGCGGTTGAGAGCCGATTTTTCTCTGATAAAAGCTTGGAAGGGAGATACAGCAGGTAATCTGATCTTCAAAGGTACGGCCAGAAATTTCAATCCTATGATGGCTGCTGCCGGCAGGATTACCATTGCAGAAGTTGAGGAATTGGTACCGGCGGGAGAACTCAACCCGAATCAGATTCATTCCCCTGGAATCTATGTACAGCGTATTTTCCAAGGAAAAGATTACGAAAAGCGGATTGAGCAAAGGACGGTATCAAAAAAATGAACCTAGGTCATTTTCAGGACCCAACAAGCTTTTGTCTAACTTCTTACCCAAACCCAAATGCTAACTAAAGAACAAATCGCCCAAAGAATCGCCAAAGAGGTGAAAAACGGGCAGTATATAAATCTGGGAATCGGTATACCCACCTTAGTAGCCAACTACATTCCAGCTGAATTGGAAGTAGTCCTACAGTCGGAAAACGGACTGTTGGGCATTGGCCCCTTCCCTACTGAAGAGCAAATTGATCCGGACCTAATCAATGCCGGCAAGCAGACGGTGACAATGTTGCCCGGGTCTTCCTTGTTTAATTCTGCCGAATCTTTTGCTATGATTAGAGGCGGCCATGTTCATTTGACCATTTTGGGAGCTATGGAGGTATCTGAAAATGGAGACATAGCCAATTGGAAAATTCCGGGGAAAATGGTGAAGGGTATGGGAGGAGCCATGGATTTGGTAGCCTCTGCAAAAAATATCATCGTAGCCATGCAGCATTGTTCCAAAGACGGGAAATCCAAATTGCTGAAGGAGTGTACCCTCCCGATCACGGGTATTCGCTGCGTGAAAAAGATCGTTTCAGATTTGGCAGTATTGGAAATTGCTCCTGAGGGTGGGTTTATCCTGCTCGAAAGAGCTCCTGGAATTTCTGTGGATGAAATCCAGAATAAAACGGAAGGAAAATTAATCATCAAAGGAGAGATTCCGGAAATGTCATTCAATTAAGGCTAGAGATGAACTGTCAGAAATCATTTCCTGTTGCACATCAAAATTTGAAATATGAAAAACTCAGAAATCAAGTTCCAGGTACAACTGGACGAAAATAACTTGCCTAAGAATATTCTTTGGGATGCATCAGACAAAGAGGCTGATGGTCTGGAGTCGACCAAAAGTATAAGTTTGAATGTTTGGGATAGCCTAAATCATTCTACCCTTCGGATTGACCTATGGACAGAGGAGATGTCTGTGGCAGAAATGAAAAGGTTTTACATTGATATCATGGGTGGTATGGCCCAAACCATACTCAACAGTACTGGTGACGAATACATGTCAGAAGAGATCAAAGACCTCTGTGATCGAATGGTCAAACACGTCAATGAAGAGAATCGAAAGAATTCTTAATAAAAAAGTCCGGACTTTCCGGACTTTTTTGATTTTTAGAGATTAATATTTTTTTGCTATCTGTTTACGGATTTTCAATAAAAATCCAGTCGAAATAATAAAACCTTAATGATGAATTCTAATTTTTTAGAAAAAGCCAAAAAAAGCCTCAGTTTCCGATAGCAAGATTAAATATCCTATTTCTCACCAATTAAATTTTTTTTTATTGTTCCATTGAATTATGGGTTTTTACCATAAATTTCGACGAAATGGAGTCAAAATCCATCAGTGCAACATCACCAAAAATAACCTCAAAAAAACGCCTATGAGAAGTTTTACCCAAAAGTTCTGGGCTTCAGTGTTTTCCCTTTTCCTCTTAGTTTCCTTGGGAAGTTGGGATGCCAAAGCTCAAACAACCATCTCCGGAACGGTAACCGATGCGGATACCAAGGAGACCCTAGTCGGTGTCAACATTGTGGTCAAAGGAAAAGTAATCGGAACGATTACCGACCTGTCCGGAAAGTTTTCCCTCAATGTAAATCAGGAACCGCCATTCACCCTGATCTTTTCTATGGTAGGATATACCTCACAGGAGGTGGAGATCACCGGAGGTATTTCCAATCTGTCCATCCAGCTTGCTGAATCCTCAATTATGGGACAGGAAGTCGTGATATCTGCATCCCGTGTGGAAGAGAGCATCATGAAGTCTCCTGTATCCGTGGAAAAAATGGACATCATTGCCATTCGTGAAGTCCCGCAGGCTAGCTTCTACGACGCTTTGAACAATCTGAAAGGTGTAGAAATGAGCACCCAATCTCTCACCTTTAAGTCATTCAATACCCGTGGATTCAATTCCAACGGGAACGTTCGGACCGTGCAAATGATTGATGGTATGGACAACCAAGCACCGGGATTGAACTTCTCTGTGGGCAACATCGTGGGGATTTCCGAATTGGATTTGGAAAGTGTGGAATTGATCCCCGGTGCAGCATCTGCACTTTATGGTCCCAATGCGATCAACGGGATTTTGTTGATGAATTCTAAAAACCCTTTCCAATATCAGGGATTGTCTGCCAACGTGAGAACGGGCTTCATGAATGAGGACAGCAGAACTCAGCCAGGCACGGGATTTTATGACTTCAGTGCTCGATATGCCAAAGCCTTTTCCGACAAAGTAGCATTCAAAGTAAATGTGAGCTATTTGGCCGCTGACGATTGGCAAGCAAATGACTTCAGAGACCAATCTCTTTTGAATGGATCTACTATTGAAGGGGGAAATCGACTGAACAACCCTGGTTACAATGGGGTCAATGTCTACGGTGACGAAACCAACGTAAGCATGACTTCCGTAGCCAACCAAATGGTGGCAGCAGGCGTCCTTCCTCAAGCGGCCTTGGGATTGATTCCAAACACCTTTGTTTCAAGAACTGGATACAGAGAAAGTGACTTGGCAGATTACAATACCAAATCTCTCAAGCTTAATGCGGCTTTGCATTGGAGATTGAACGATCGGGTTGAAGCTATCCTCCAAGGTAATTACGGATTTGGTACTACTGTTTACACAGGTGCTGACCGTTATTCTATTGCCAATTTCAATTTAGGTCAGTATAAAGCTGAACTGAGAGGTGCAAATTGGTTCTTGAGAGCCTATACCACTCAGGAGCGTTCTGGTGATGCTTTTGCAGTAGGCATCGCGGCTCAAGGGATCAATGAAGAGTGGAAGCGTAGTCAGCAGTGGTTCCCAGAATATGTAGGAGCATTCGTTCAAGCTAAATTACAAGGAGCCGATGATGCTACTGCTCATGGTGCTGCCCGAGGATTTGCAGATCAAGGAAGATTTTTGCCAGGTACACCGGAATTTGAAGCTGCCAAGCAGCGAGTGATTTCAAGACCTATTCCGGGAAATGCCCAAGGTGTAGGTGCACAGTTTGTCGATAAGACCAATTTGTATCATTTTGAAGGCTCTTATACTTTCACAGGAATCAAATTTGCAGAATTTGTAGCTGGAGCTAATTACAGAATCTATGCCCTGAACTCTGAGAAAACTCTCTTTGCTACAGATGAAAACGGGGAAGAATTTACCATCAACGAATACGGGGGATACCTTCAGGGATCCAAGCTGCTTTTCAATGATAAATTTAAGCTTACTGCTTCTGTTCGTTACGATAAAAACGAGAACTTCCAAGGCCAGTGGTCTCCAAGGGTTTCAGGGGTTTATTCTGTAAACAACCATAACTTCAGAGCTTCTTACCAAACCGGTTTCCGTATCCCGACTACTCAGGATCAATTCATCGATTTGCTGACTCCTCAGGCCAGATTGCTCGGTGGTCTTCCACTCTTCAGAGATCGGTACAACTTTAATTCCAATCCGGTTTACAGCTTAGCTACTGTTCAACAGTTTGGAGCCGGTGTTCAGGCTGATACTCAACCTGGCTCCCCTGTTTATCAGCAAAGTATACAGCAGGCTACTCAGCTCGCTATTCAGCAGGCTACCCAAATTGTGACTGAGCAAGTTCAAGCTGGCCTTATTCCACCTTCTGAAGCTCCTGCAGCCATAGCGGCTCTGGTTCCTCAGCTAGTGCCGGGAATTGCAGCCCAAGTAGTACCAGTGAATGCTTCTACAGCCAATTTGGGAACTTTGACTCCTTTTGAATTGACTGAGTTCAAGCCTGAGCGAGTGAAATCTTTTGAAGTAGGTTACAAAGGACTATTCTCCAATAGACTTTTGGTTGATGCTTATGCTTACTTCAACCGTTTTGAAAACTTCATCGGTGGTCAGGTATTGGTACAGGATGGTGATCCTAACACCGGAGGTCTTGGACCAAATCCAATCACAGGTTTGAACTTGATCGGTGTGGGCCCGGGAGGAAGATCTATTTACTCCATTCCGGTCAACAGAACTGAAATTATTCAGTCTTGGGGTTGGGCTTTAGGATTGGATTATAAGCTTCCAAAGAACTACTCCATTGGGGGTAACGTGTCATACAATACACTTTCCAACTTGGATGAATTGGCTGAAACTGGATTCCAGCCTTCCTTCAACACGCCTGAGTATCGGTACGTCATCAACTTTGCCAATAGAGAAGTGGTGGACAACGTCGGCTTTTCCCTCTCCTACCGTTGGCAGGGTGAATTCGTATGGCAGTCTTCTTTTGTAGGTCCTGCGGTATCCTCTCAGCAGCTGTCCGTAATGCCTGCATTTGGTACCTTCGACGCTCAAGTAAGCTACAAGATGAAGAGCATCAAGTCTATTCTTAAACTGGGTGGCACCAACCTCTTCAGCAATGGATATCGTCAGGCTTGGGGTAACCCAACCGTAGGCAGCATGTTCTATATAAGCTTGACTTTTGACGAGTTTTTGAATTAAAAATCAATTAACCACCAATCAACCAAGCCATCCCGAGCATTCGGGATGGCTTTTTCTTTATCGGCTTATTAGTTTAGAGAATGTCCCATAAAGAAGCTTTGATGATCACCCTTTATTTCGCAAAGAATAAAATGTATTTGTACCTCGAAAAGGTTATGGATTGATTTCAGTATAGGGATTGATACTTATATCGAAGTGATAAAAATCTATTGATGCTGTATTTTCTCCTTTTTCCAATAGCTAATTCAAAATGAAACAGAACCACTGTTTCTGAGCTTAGTGGAATCAAGACTGAAGTAAAATCAGGGAAATTTGCCGACTTGGGGATTCGTTGGTAACTCTTAAAACAAAAAAAGCTTATCCATAAATTAGGATAAGCCTTAAATGTTGGAAGAGAGTAACCTTAATGTACCTCTCCCATCATTTTCCTCAAAATAGGTTTAAGTAAGAAGAGCGCAAGAGCAGAACCAATCACCGTATACACAATCATCATAAACTGATCAGGCATGGCTGCCAATCCTTCTTCTGAGCCCCCACTCGCTTCTCCGGCAATCAACCCAGCAATCAGATTCCCCAATGCGACTGAAAGGAACCAAATCCCCATCATTTGACCACCATAGCTTTTGGGAGCCAATTTGGTGACCAAAGACAATCCTACCGGAGAAAGACTCAATTCTCCGAACGTGTGGAGCAGATAGGTGATGATCAGCCAGCTAGGAGCTGCCAATTCTCCTGAGGCGGCAATCTTGGTAGCAAAATACATCACAAAGAACCCTAGGCCTAAAAGCAGCAAGCCAAAGGTGAACTTCATAGGAGAACTCGGCTCCAGATTCATTCTTCCCAGCCATACCCAAAGTGCTGCGAAAAAGGGAGCAAAAATGATGATAAACAAAGAATTGATCGACTGAAAATACCCAGTAGGAATATCCCAGCCCAAAACTGTCCTATCAGTAAACCGCTCCGCAAAAAGATTCAAAGTCGACCCTGCCTGCTCAAATCCCGACCAGAACATGGCAGAAAACAAAAAGAGGACTGCGATCACCCCAACTTTATTTCTATCGCCATGGGAAAGTCCTCCAAAGGCAATAACATAGCCCAAATACCCAAAAGCAACCAAAGCAATGACAGTCCCTGAAGCACCGGCAATCGCCGAAGCATTGACAGGGATTATCCCCGTAAACAATACTCCAATAAATACAGCCAAGACAAGACCAATTACCTTGGTCAAAGATTTCAGCTTGTTTCTATCCTCGATTTCTTTTGGACTTTCGGAAATCGGTGATTCCCCGTAACCATCCAGAGCTTTTCCGGTCAGCTTGTATTGGATCAATCCAAATACCATCCCCAAGCCTGCAAGACCAAAACCCAAATGCATATCGTACTCTGCCACCGTGCTGCAAGCCAAAGGCGCAATAAATCCTCCAATGTTGATACCCATGTAGAATATGGAAAAACCCGCATCCCGTTTTGAGCTACCCGTGGGATAAAGTTGCCCAACTATCGAACTGATATTCGGCTTAAGTAGCCCTGTGCCCAAAACAATCAGGATCAATCCCAAAAAGAAGGAATTGGTGTCCAAGGCTGAAAGGCTTTCTTTTGGCCCTGAACTCCCAAGGATCCAGTTTTCTATTCCCGGAACAGCCATCATAAAATGACCCAATGCGATAATGATCCCCCCATACCAGACACTTTTTTTCAACCCAAATAACCGGTCAGCCAACCATCCTCCCGGAAGTGCCAGAAGATAGACTCCCATAGTATATAGGCCATAGATAGCCCCGGCTGTTTTATCATCAAATCCCAGGCCTCCATCCACAATGGCTTTGGTCATAAAGAGGATAAGCAGGGCGCGCATGCCGTAATAGCTGAACCGTTCCCACATTTCTGTGAAAAACAAAGTCATCAAACCTTTGGGATGTCCAAAAGCCGTCCCTCCGCTAAATTCAGTAATGGGTTTATTTTCCAATGTTTTTAGATTTTGAATAAAGTTGAATTCACAATGATAAATGTTTTTGTCCTTTGTTTCCAAAGTTTGACCAGCCCAAACTGCTTATTCTCCAGCCCAGAAAACTCGGGAGTTCTCAATCCCTTTGATTCCTCCTTTTCTCCACTAATTTTCCATAGGAAAGAAAAGCTATCTTCTTCATTACCACCTAATTTTATATTATTTCAAAGAAAATCCGCGTCAAAATATGGATTCAAAAAAAAATTTCAGGTCAAAAAAAAATTTCAATACCAAAACATGACCTATATCATTTAAACCGCATTTTTTCTTCCGAAATCGATTGAACAGCGAAATTTCGCAGATTTTTTATCTGCCAATTAAAATTCATTACTTAATTTTGAGCAGACAATTTTCAGTTTGTAAACCCAAAAATTTATGCAGGACAACGTTCTGGAACTTACCGCTTCCCCTATTTCTTTCCTTGATTTTTCCACTCAGGGAAAAGTGTATCACAACCTGACTCCAGCTGAATTGGTGGAGCACGCACTAGCCAGGAAGGAAGGCTACCTTACTTCTACCGGAGCCTTTATGGCAGATACCGGAAAGTTTACCGGCAGATCACCAAAAGACCGATACGTAGTAAAGGATAAGCTCACTGAACAGGCCGTGTGTTGGGGAGAAATCAATATTCCGGTATCCCAAGAAACTTTTGACCACCTTCTTCAGAAAATGTTGGTCTTTTTGGAAAAGAAAGATCTTTTCGTCCGGGATGCTTTTGCAGGAGCTGATCCTGAGCACCGGCTTAATCTAAGAGTCATCAATACTTGGGCTTGGCACAATTTGTTTTGCTCCAATATGTTTCTACGGCCTTCACAGGAGGAATTGGAAAATTTTGAGCACGATTTCACCATTATCTGTGCTCCGGGATTTGAAGCCGATCCGGCTACAGATGGGGTTCAAAACCCCAACTTCGCTATCTTGAATCTAAGCAAGCGTATGATCCTGATCGGTGGTACCGGTTATGCAGGGGAAATGAAAAAAGGAATTTTCTCTGTCCTGAATTTCTTACTTCCCTATGAAAAGAACGTCCTCTCCATGCACTGCTCGGCCAATGTGGGAAAAGAAGGAGACACAGCTGTTTTCTTTGGACTTTCCGGGACGGGAAAAACCACACTTTCTGCCGATCCTAATCGGTCTTTGATCGGAGATGATGAGCATGGATGGACAGAAACCCAAATCTTCAATTTTGAAGGGGGATGCTACGCAAAAGTGATAGATTTGACAAGGGAAAAAGAACCTGAGATCTACGATGCAATCAAGTTTGGAGCTATTGTGGAGAATACCCGATTCATTCCGGGTACCAGACAGGTCGATTATACCAATAAATCGGTCACTGAAAATACCCGAACGGCCTACCCTATTCATCATATTGCCAATGCAGCCATACCTTCTGTAGCACCAATTCCAAAAAACATCTTTTTTCTTACTGCAGATGCTTTTGGAGTAATTCCACCGATATCCAAATTGAATAAAGGTCAAGCGATGTACCATTTCATTTCTGGCTACACGGCTAAAGTGGCTGGAACAGAAATGGGAGTCACTGAGCCGAAGCTTACCTTTTCTGCCTGTTTTGGAGCAGCATTCCTTCCCCTTCATCCAACAGCTTATGCCAAGCTTTTTGGGGAAAAGATGGAGAAGCATGAGGTAAATGTGTGGTTAATCAATACCGGTTGGACAGGCGGACCATATGGAGTGGGCTCCAGAATGAAGCTTAGCTACACCCGAGCAATGATTTCTGCAGCATTGGAAGGGAAATTGGACTATGCTCCCTTCCGAACCGATGACAACTTTGGGTTTCAAGTGCCACTGATTTGTCCCAATGTACCCTCTGGGGTTCTCAATCCAAGAAATACCTGGAGCAATCCCGAGGATTACGATAGACAAGCCAAAGATCTCGCTCGGGCTTTCATCAAAAACTTCGAAAAGTATAAAGCATTTGCAACGGAGGATATTCTCTCCGGGGCCCCTAAGGCCTAAATGGAAAAAGGAGTGCTTTGGCGCTCCTTTTTTTGTTTTTGTTCTGAAATGCAAAATCAAAGTTTATTTTTGTCTGCGATTCAAAAAACCGACTGAATTATAAATCAATACCAATGAAAACAGCAGAAATTATTACGGAAAAGGGTACCATGAAAGTGGAGTTTTATGAAAAAGATGCTCCCAATACGGTCCAAAATTTTGTGGACTTAGCAAACAAAGGCTTTTATGATGGACTTACTTTTCATCGCGTAATTCCCAATTTTGTGATTCAGGGGGGGTGTCCCGTTGGCAATGGAACCGGAGGCCCGGGTTACAAAATCAAATGTGAACTGGATGGAGATAATCAATACCATGACCGGGGAGTCCTGTCCATGGCACATGCAGGAAGAAATACCGGGGGTTCCCAGTTTTTCATTTGTCACAGCCGAACCAATACTGCTCATTTGGACAGAAATCACACTTGTTTTGGTAAAGTCGTAGAAGGCTTGGAAGTAATCGACGCTATTCGGGCAGGAGACACCATCGAAAAGATTGTGATCCACGAAAGTTAAACTTGAATCCCTCTGAAAGAGGGATTTTTTTTTCATTCTCTCAATTCAACTCTTCAAGTATTTTCAATACTTCTCTATGGATTTTTGGACCTGTTTCAGGTCCCAGCGAGTTTATTTCCCCATAGGGTCGATTTTTATAACCATAGGTAAAAGGCGGCTCTGTATCCCACTGACTTTTGGGTACAATGTATCCGATCATATCATTGGTCAAACCTCCGAAAAACTTGAATTTTCCGGGAATACGGGTTTGAATAGCTGGAACCTCTACAGGCTGAATTCCAAAATCAGCTCCCTCGGGGGATTCCACTCCTCCGTGGAGAATTTCTGGATATAGCTCCCCTGGCACATGCACAAAAGTAGCCGGACCCAATGTCCAAGCGGATACCTCCGAGCGAATATGCTTCCAAGAGGTAAATCCCCGCTCAAAGATTCCCAAAATTGCTGCCAGGTGAAAAAGGGAATTATCCATTTTCAGGTCGATGGTTTTGGCACGAATATGTAAAGGTACTGCATGGAAAGTCTCCCAAACCGTGTCCTGAAGGGATTCCAAAGTTATTTTTGCTAAAGCTTTACCCTGAGCTCTCATTTTTTCAGGACTTTGGCGCAAAATGGGCTTACCAGAATACGGATCAGTTACTTCCATATCGGGATGGGTAGTCATCAAGCCACCCACTGCACCGTTGAGAAAAATAGCCACTCCACCGACTCCTTCCATTACGAGAGAATCCTCTTCCAGGATGCCTGCTTCCACTCCATTTCTCCAAGGATCCGGAAAATCAGAACTGATTTGGATATTGTCAGACCAAAGCGTTTCGGGATGATTTCCCCAGTTCATCAGAGTTCCAAGCGTTGCACCGGTCTCGGCATCTAAAACCTGCATAAGTCTCAAAGAGGCATCAAAAACTAATGGAGGCCGGGTATCTCCTACCAGCGGCTTCAATTTTTCAGTTTCCTCTGCAAACCGAAACTTTGCAGGACGCAAGGCAGAGGAAGCCTCTGTGACTGCATTTTTGATTCCTTCCAGGACTTGATTCAAATAGCTTGGATTTACTCCTCTTTTGTAGTCTGATGGGCCCCACTGTCCGATCAAATCAGGCGAAGAATGAACATGGGTACTGGCAATGAGCACATAGTCCAAGTCAGGATTGCTTTTCATGATCAGTTTTCGCGCTGAAATCACTTCGTCATTTCCAAAACCAATCATATCTATGACACAGAGCGCCATTTTGATTTCACCGGATTGCAAGACCATGGCCCTTGCCCAAAGCGGATCCAAAACACCCTGAGCAGGTCTTGAATTATGAAAACCTGCCAGCCAAATGGCATCAAACTGACCGTTCCCGTTTTCATCCTCAAAAGTATCCCCATCCTCAGGTCGATAACGGGAATCCCCATTAGCATCAGTCCAGGTTTCAAAGCCCCCAGGGGTGATATCTACCTTCGCAAAACCCGCCCAAACAAGAGAATCTGAACTTTTTAGCTTAAGGTCCAAACTATAATCAGGATGACGATCCCTGGTCTTTTCAAAGACCCAAATCATCGAAAACAGGATCAGAAAGCCTACCAGCAAACTCAAGAGGAAGAAAAACTTTTTCATAAAGCCAAAGGATTCAATTGCAGTTAGGAATCTAATCAAAAGAAGCCAAAAATCAGAAACCAGCCTGGTCACCAGACTCAAAGCAAAGAAATAAGCCAGAATATTTAAGTGATTGACTTTTAATTGTTAAATGATTCTGGAATGGTTATTGCAATTTGGATGCGAATGATAATCCCATGGTAAAAAAACTACTCCTCACGCTTACGCTTTTGATTTCGGTTCAAAGCCTCTTTGCCCAACGATATGGGACAGCTTTGGGCTTGAGGTTCGGGAATTCGGAGAGTTACCGAACGCTGGGACTCACCTTGCAGCAGAGGGTTGCAGATCGCCTCACTGTAGAGGGGATCGTTCAGTCAGATTTCAACAGGAATACTCATTTCTCTATTTTAGCTCAAAAGCATAGACCGATTGTTTCCAAGCGCTTCAATTATTACCTCGGAGGTGGACTAGCCTTTGGGATAGAAGAAAGCTTTGTAAAAAATCCAGCAGACCGAGAAATTATCCATACGTATGGTAATTCCACCTTCGGAGTAGATTTGATAGCCGGTTTGGAAGTGACTTTGGCAGGAGCTGTAATCTCTTTGGATTATAAGCCCAATCTCAACATCAGCGGAAGGGAGGAGTTCTACAAAGGGCAAGTGGGAATTTCCGCCCGAACCGTCCTAGTTAAAAGCAAGGACCAGAAAAAACGACAAAGACAGAGACAAAAGGCTAGAAAGAATTCAGAGTCCAAACCGTTTTCAAATCTTTTCAAGGGAAAGAATTAACCACGTGTTTTCTTGGACTTATTTTTTTCCCAAAACACTTTTTCATGAACCTCGGCGTGTTTGACCACGGTTCGGTACCATTTGATCCGAATGTCATCCTTTTCCTTATCAGAAAGAAAAAAATCCGGATGATTGTACTTTTCTGCCTTCTTGATCAAATCAAAAAGAAAAATAGAAGCAGTCACCGAGATGTTGAAACTATCTGTGAAGCCTAGCATGGGGATATGTACAAGCAGATCTGCTTCTTCTTTTACTTCACTAGAAATCCCCTCATGCTCATTTCCAAATACCAGGGCCAGCTTTTGATCCGGATTTAAGTCATGGATAGGGATAGCACCTTCTGCAGGCGTGGTTGCCGCTATCCGATATCCCTGCTTTCTTAAATGCTGAAAACAGGACTTGACCGAGGAGCCATCTTTTTCGAAGTATTTGTACAAATCCACCCACTGTGAGGCCCCACGGGTGACGTAGGGATTGATTTTGTATTGGTTGGTTTTTTCTATTACATGAATATCCTGTATCCCAAAACAGTCACAGGTGCGAAGCACGGCACTGGCATTGTGAGGCTTGAATATATCCTCCAAAACTACGGTAATGAAGCGCGTTCGCTGCCTGAGGACTTTTTCCATCACTTCCTTTTTATGAGCTGTGATGAATTGGCTGAGGTAGTTTAGCAAATCAGCTTCTGGGTTTTCGGAGGGATTAGACTGACTCATGGCACCTGTTTTCAGAAAAGTCCCAATTGCTCCTCGTCATCCTTTTTTGGAGACAGGTCAATGGTACTCCCTATTTCCAGCTCATCTTCGACCGCAGATTTCTCTTCTTTTTGGCTTGCTTCTACCCTATCCTGAGAAACCTCTGAGGCAATCAAGTGGATTTCTTCGACAGGAAAAGTACTTAGCTTATTCCCGATGGCTTTCCAGCCTTTTACATCAATCAGCATCTCCAAATCAAACTCCAACTCTTCTGTTTCCTTGCCTTTTTTCACCTTTACCTTGACCTGAGCTTGACCATCTGTAGTCACCAGTTTTAAATAAGACTGTTTGTGGTCGGTGATAAAATTGAATCGCTTATTGACCGTGGTGGTCTCAATGAGAAATCGCTTGACAAAGTAATTTTTGGATCCTCCATCGTGATAGATGGCTGCGACTACTTGCTTAGGATCAAATTTTCGGATCAGGACGACCTCATTCGCTTCGTAGCGATTGGTCAATTCAAAGCCGGTCAGCTCGTAATCCCCGTTTTTATAAAAGACCAAAATCTTATCATCGCCAAGGAAGTTTCCGATCAACTTACCCCGCTGATCAGTATTCAATCGACCTACTGAAGGGTCAAAATACACATCCAGTCCTCCCAAAGTGGATTTACCTTCCATCTTAAACTGGATCTTCCTCACAGGATACTTGGTGAGGATATTGCCTCCGGCACCCCGCCCCTTGATTTCAATCTCCGCAAAGTCAAAGTCAAATACTTTGATCCTTGCCTTTGCCCCCTGAGTGAGATAGACTGTTACCACTTCCGCCTCTCCGTTGGGATTACCGCTAAGATAGAGGACTTTGGAGCCTTTAGTTCCTTTGGTCAGGTCGTACTCTTTGTCTCTGGTGACTCCTCCTACCTGAAATCGCTTGATCATCGTACGGCCGCTGGTTCCATCCAAATAGATGAGATTGAAGGTCATTCGGTCGTCATTTTTCCGGAATACGCCGACATAGAGAATATCTTTCCCCATAAACGTTTTTTCCTGAATCTTGGAAACGACCATTTTCCCGTCTCTTCGGATGGCAATGATTTCATCCAAGTCGGAGCAGTCGCAGACAAATTCATCTTTTTTCAACCCATATCCTACAAAACCATCCGCTCGATTGACGTAAAGTTTGGCATTGTTTGCGGCAACTACCGCTGCCTGAATCGTGTCGAAAGCTCTGATTTCTGTCTTTCGCTCCCTTCCCTTGCCGTATTTAATCAGTAGATTTTGATAGTAATTGATCGCAAATTGGGTGAGGTGCTTTAGGTTGTGGTTCACTTCTTTGAGCTCATCCTGAAGACGCTTCATCAACTCATCCGCCTTAAAGGCATCAAACTTGGAGATTCTCTTGATCTTGATCTCCGTCAGACGAATTAGATCATCCTGGGTAATTTCCCGGTAAAAGTCCGGCTTGTAGGGTTCTAAGCCTTTATCGATGGCCTCCAAAACCGCATCCCAAGTAGTACATTCCTCTATATCCCGATAGATTCTGTTTTCGATGAAGATCTTTTCCAGAGAGGAAAAGAGCAATTTTTCCATCAATTCACCCTTTCGAATTTCCAATTCCCTGCGAAGCAGTTCTTTGGTTTGATTGGTGTTGTATTCGAGGATTTTATTGACAGTAAGGAAGACCGGCTTATCCTCAATGATTACACAGGCGTTGGGAGAAATAGAAACCTCACAATCTGTAAATGCATACAAGGCATCAATGGTCACATCCGGGGATACTCCCGGAGCCAGTTGAATGACTACTTCGACATCTTTGGCCGTATTATCGACTACCTTTTTAATTTTTATCTTGCCTTTATCATTGGCCTTGAGAATGGAGTCAATCAAAGAGTCCGTCGTAGTACCATAGGGTATTTCTTTGATTACAAGGGTTTTATTATCCTCCTCCTCAATCCTTGCTCTTACCTTGATTTTTCCGCCTCTGAGCCCTTCCTGATAATCGGAAAAGTCTGCTAGTCCTCCAGTCATGAAGTCGGGAAGGACATTGGAAGGATTTCCTTTAAGGATTTCTATGGAGGCTTCAATCAGCTCACAAAAGTTGTGAGGAAGGATTTTGGTGGATAAACCTACTGCGATTCCTTCAACCCCTTGAGCCAATAACAGAGGGAATTTGACAGGAAGAGTGACCGGCTCCCTTTTTCTTCCGTCATAAGAAAGCTGCCAATCCGTGGTCTGTGGATTGAATACTACCTCTAGGGCAAACTTGGACAAGCGTGCCTCGATATATCGGGCAGCTGCTGCTCCATCCCCGGTCCTTACATCTCCCCAGTTTCCCTGAGTATCAATGAGCAGGTCTTTTTGTCCCAGATTGACTATCGCATCGCCAATGGAAGCATCTCCATGAGGATGGTATTGCATGGACTGACCAATGATATTCGCGACTTTGTTGAATCTCCCGTCGTCCATTTCCTTCATGGAATGAAGGATTCTACGCTGCACAGGCTTGAGTCCGTCTTCGATGGCTGGGACTGCCCGTTCCAGAATTACATAGGAAGCATAGTCCAAAAACCAGTCCTTGTACATGCCCGTTACTGGGACGGAATCGTGAAGGCTTTCGTCTCCTGAATTGATCTGATCGTCGTTTTCAGTCATTTCTTGATTTCAACTAATGATGAAAAGAGGATGTCCCCTTTTTGAAATTGTCTTTTTTCAGAATGAAAAAGGAAAACCTAATTAGGCAGCCTCTTCATTTTCAGTCTCGGCTACTGCTTTGGGGTCTTCCAGCGCAAGGTCTTTTTCAATCTTCAGATTGTCGATGATGAAGTTTTGCCTGTCGGGAGTATTTTTCCCCATGTAGAAACTCAGTAGATCCGAGATTTTGGTGTCTTTATTCAGAATAATTGGGTCGAGACGAATGTCCTCTCCGATAAAGTTTCCAAATTCTTCAGGAGAAATCTCGCCCAATCCCTTAAACCGGGTGATTTCCGGCTTGGATCCTAATTTATGGATGGCTCTCTGCCGCTCTTCGTCGGTGTAGCAATAGATGGTTTCCTTTTTGTTTCTCACCCGAAACAAAGGAGTATCCAAAATGAACAAGTGCCCATTTTTGACTAAATCCGGGAAAAACTGCAGAAAATAAGTCATGATGAGCAAGCGGATATGCATTCCATCCACGTCAGCATCCGTAGCAATCACAATCTTTCGATAGCGAAGATTTTCGATTCCATCCTCGATATTCAAAGCATGCTGAAGCAAGTTGAACTCCTCATTTTCATAGACCACTTTTTTGGTCATTCCGTAGCAGTTTAGAGGCTTGCCTCGGAGAGAGAACACCGCCTGAGTCTGCACATCCCGGCTTTTCGTAATGGATCCTGATGCAGAATCTCCCTCCGTGATGAAAAGCATGGTTTTGTTTTTCACTTCCTCATCCCCTTTGGGATCATCGTAGTGGACCCGGCAATCTCTGAGCTTTTTATTATGAAGATTGGCCTTTTTTGCCCGTTCGTTTGCGAGTTTTTTGATTCCCGAGATTTCCTTTCGCTCGCGCTCTGACTGCAATATCCGCTTCAGCAAGGCATCGGCAGTTGCGGGATTCTTATGGAGATAATTATCCAGCTCTGTCTTGATGAAATCATTGACAAAGGTCCGTAGCGTAGGTCCATCCGGACCAATACTTTGGGACCCAAGCTTGGTTTTGGTCTGAGATTCAAAGACAGGTTCCTGAACTCGAACAGCAATGGCCGCTACTACTGATTGTCGGATATCGGAAGCATCGTAGTCTTTTTTGTAAAACTCCCGAATAGTCTTCACGATGGCTTCCCGAAAAGCAGCCAAGTGAGTCCCACCCTGCGTGGTATATTGCCCATTGACAAAGGAATAGTACTCCTCTCCATAGCTTCCGGAGTGAGTAATGGCCACTTCGATATCATTTCCTTTCAGGTGAATGATTGGATATCGGATGCTCTCTTCGTCGATTTTATTGGAAAGAAGATCGTAGAGTCCTTTGTCTGAGAAATACTTTTTCCCATTATAATTGATGGTCAATCCGGCATTCAGATAGGCGTAGTTCCAAATCTGGTTTTCAAGATACTCAGGGATGAAATGATAATTTTTGAAAATCGTGGCATCTGGAGTGAAAATTACCTTGGTACCATTTCTCTCCGAAATCTTATCCACAGGGGCATCGTTGGTCAAAATGCCTTTTTCAAACTCCGCCACCTTGGTCTCCCCATCCCGGTAAGCTTGCACTTTGAAATAATCCGAAAGGGCATTGACTGCTTTGGTACCGACTCCATTCAGACCGACCGACTTTTGGAAGGCTCCGGAATCGTACTTACCCCCGGTATTGATCTTGGATACGCAGTCGATGACTTTACCGAGAGGAATACCCCGGCCATAATCCCGGACCTCGACCCTATGCTCGGAGATTTTCACATCGATAGTCCGGCCAAAGCCCATCATGTGCTCGTCGATGGAATTGTCCAGGACTTCTTTGACCAGAACATAAATCCCATCATCCTGAGCGCTTCCGTCTCCAAGCTTTCCGATATACATTCCTGGACGAAGCCGGATATGCTCTCTCCAATCCAGGGATTTGATACTGTCTTCGGTATATTTTACAGGTTCTGCCATGTTTTAATGTTGTCCTTGCTGTACTGCTTTAAATTTTCCCACAAACAAAACAAATAAGCCAACCACCCAAACCAATAGCAAGATTGGAATCAGGTAAAACCAAAAATTAAAAAGGCTTGCGGAAATTTCTTCCTGATTATTGATCGAGTGGACATAAAAAACGGCCACAGCCAAACTTGCATTGATCAAGGCTCCAAAGGAGTAAAACCACGCTAATAAATAGTCCCGGTAGGGATCTCCTATAGGAAATAGGCGATGAAGCTTTTTACTGGCTTTGGTCTCCAAAGATTTGGGGAAAAATACCGTCACCGCATTGAGCAGAACAAAAGCCAAAACCGTTGCATAAAAAAAGGTGCTTTTTTCCCAAGATCGGTCGATAAACCCGGAATTATCCAAGCCCAAGCCTACATTTTCGGGCAATGCAGAATAGAAATAAAGAAGAAAGAAAACGAAAATCAACACACTGACCAAATAAAAGGCCTTTCCAAATCTGTAATACATGAAACTGGGGAAATTGAACGTGCTAATATAACCCATTTGAGCAAACAGGAAGCTAAGAATTCATGTTCATAGATTGTCAATTTGTGACCGAAAAACAGATTCATTCCTTAATTCCATGAAATTCAGCGGAGTATTCGAATCCGCTCAAACAAGCTAAAAATCCAGTTTTTGAAAAGAAAAGCGAAAAATACTCCGATCTTCGCAGTAAACTAAATCACCCATGAACAAAGTATTGATCTCCGCACTTTTCATCTACCTGCTTTTCCTGCAAGCTTGCAGTTCTGCTATGGACGCAGGAGCTGTCAATTTGGACAATTGGAAAGCTGACAGATATGGATGCAAGGGATTGAGATTGCAGGATTTGGAAAAATTCCGTGCAATCAAAAATGATTTTCTTGGGGCAGATAATCAGTCCATTATCAAAACCTTTGGAAGGCCCGACCGGGTGGAATTGGTAGACAAAAGCCAAAGTTTTTTCTTTTACTTTCTGGAGCCAAGTGAAGCCTGTGAAGGGGTAGAAAAGGAAAAAGAACCCCTAAGAGTTCTTTTTCGGATGAATGCCATAAGTAAGGTTTCGGAGGTCACTATCACAACCCTGAACCCATAAAGCAAAGAGCAGCTGCTCCCAAAGTGCCTGCATTGTTTTCCAAAGTAGCCTTTTTGAGTTTGAGATCTTTTACGTAGTATGGAGTAAGGTATTTTCTGGTGTTGTACTCAATAGTCGGCATCATGAATTCCAAACCCGCCGAAATTCCTCCTCCAAAGTAAACATCCGTCACATCCAAAATCCGAATAGTCGATACAATCGCTTCACTGATGATGTCGGCTACTTCTTTGAACACCATGAGGGATACTTCATTTCCTGCTTTGGCCGTGTCGACCAAAAGATGTGTGCCCAAATCCTTTCCGACCAATTCTTTGGCCTTTTCAGGATAGGCTGCAATCAGGTTTTCCATGATTCTCAGAATACCGTTTCTCCCAATCAGCGTCTCCAAACCTGCATTGCCTCTGGATAGCATATGTCCCATCTCCATGGCATTTCCTCTGGAACCTTTGAATACCTGTCCTTCCAAAACCAGGGCGCTACCAATCCCGGTACCCATGGTGATAAACAGGAAGTTTTCTGCTATATCACCTTTACCATAGTAAAACTCCCCTATCGCAGCAGCGGCAGCATCATTTTCAAGGAAGAATTCGTGGTTAGGATATTTCTTTGTCAGGCCCTCTTTGAGCTTGAAATTATTAAGATCCGGAATAGCAGGAATTTCGAGAGGGGTACTTCGATCTTTGGAAATCATACCCGGAAGGCCAATGCCCACCTTTTCGACCTGAGGATATTTCATTAGATATTTTTCCATCAGGTCGATAAAGCATTTTCCAAATCCGTCCGAATGATCTCTGAAGGGACTCGTGTCTTCTTTTTGAAAATCCAACATAGCGCCTTCCCGATCTACCAATCCGATCTTGAGATGGGTTCCTCCCACATCTACACCAAGAAAATGCTTTTCCTTATTATTCATAGTTATTCATAGGTTTGATTGCCAAAAAAGCAAAAGTATTGGTTCACTTCCTATAATCTTTGCCGATCTCATAAAAAATTTTAAAGACTGCAGGACACACCAAGCTGTTTCTTAGGGTCAAGTCCAAGATTCCCAACATATTCTTTCGGTCAGTGTGAGGATACTCGCGGCAGGCTTTGGGGCGATCTTCATAGACTAAGCATTTGTTATCGGCTCCCAAAAAGGGACAAGGGGCGGAATTGAGCACATAATCTCCATCCTCATCCCGATGAAGATAGGTATCGATAAACTGACTGCTTTTCATTCTAAAGGTCTTTGCCAATCGATCGATGTCTGTTTGGATAAAAATCGGGCTGGTGGTTTTGCAGCAATTTGCACATTCCAGACAATCCAATTCCTTAAAAACTTCCTCGTGTAGCTGGTGAAATTGCTCATCCAAAGTTTTGGCCTTGGTCTTGCGCAGTTTTTCCTTCAGCTTTTTATGGGAAGAAAACTCCGATTTTGACTCTTGGTTAAATTTTTCCAGATCGATCGAAGAATTCACAAGCTATTGATTTTCATGTTGTTTGAAATTTGCTTAAATTATAGGTAACCAAGATAACTTAGAAATGAAAATTCATCCCTCCGAACTGTATTTCTACCACAGTTCACTTCAGCCTATAGACAAACAGACCAAAGCCTATGCAAAATCCATCAGCAAGTTTGTCAATGAAATCGATGTGGTCAAAGAAAAATTGACGCCCACTCAATGGGATCAAATCCTCAACATGCTCAGACTTCGTCCCAAAGACCTCCTGAATCGAGCTCACCCGGATTATCAAAACCATATCGCTGGTAAAGAATGGGATGAGGAGAGTTGGCTGAATATTCTGGTCCGGTATCCACACCTGATCAAATCACCGATTGCCATTTTCCGCAACCGTGCGATTCTGTGCAAAACTCCCACAGATATCCTTAAGCTGGATTAATCCTGAGCTAGGGAAATTCCGTTTTCCTGAATGGTAATTTCCCTGGCTTTGTAGAGCTGTCCTACACATTGTTTGAAATGCTTTTTACTCATTCCCAAAACTCGCTTGATTTCTTCAGGATCAGATTTATCATGGAGAGGCAAAAAGCCTTTTTCATTTAAAATCTCAAGAATTTTCTCGGCTCCTTCCTCATACTTCTCTCTGCCTTTGGGTAATAGTTGGAGGTCAATTTTCCCATCATCTCTTCGTTTTTTTACATAGAGCGTCCTCTTTTCTCCAATTTCCAAAGGCTGAAATACTTCATTGGCATAGATCAAACCTTCGTAGCGGTCCTCTAGCAAGACCTTATAACCCAACTCTGTTTTTTCAAAAATCAGTCCCTCACAAGCATTTCCCGGTTCGTAATCTTTTGGGGCCGGATACATGAATTCCCTGTACTTGCTCACTCCGATCAGTCGGTTGGTCCGATAGTCTACACATACTCGGATCAGGTATTTTTGACCGGCAGTCATGGGCTTGGCCATTTCCGAATTGGGCACAAAAAGGTCTTTCAGAAGACCCCAATCCATAAATGCTCCAAAAGAAGTCACCTCTTTGGCTTCCAAAACAGCAAATTCATCCAATAGCGCCTTTGGACGATCCGTAACCGCTACAGGCCGGTCTTCGCTATCTGTGTATACAAAAACTTCTTTTTCATCCCCCTCTTTTTCATCTCCATTCAAATAGCCTTGAGGCAAAAGCACCTCTCCCCCGTCGGACAATGCCAAATAGGCGCCAAAATCGGTAAAGCGATTGATGGGAAGGGTGCTGATAAGTCCTAGTTCTTTCATAAGACCAAAGGTAAAGATTAATCCCTTCAGGGATTTCAAATTCTGACAAACAAAGTCGGGAATCCCTCTGTTGAAATTGGAAAAAGCCGGGCTTCGGCTTAGTTTTGGCTTGCTTAAATTCCTTTATTGGACAGCATAAACCCAAATCATAACGTTTTTCTCTAGTAATCACTTCTTTATGAAATCAATCTCAGTAATCGGATCCGGAACCATGGGCAACGGTATCGCCCACGTATTTGCACAGCATGGCTACACCGTAGCCTTGATTGATATCCAAGCCGCTCAATTGGAAAAGGCAATGGCTACCATCTCCAAAAACATGGACAGGCAGGTAAGTAAAGGCAGCTTGTCAGAAGAGCAAAAAACAGAGGCAATTTCAAGAATCACCACATTTACCGATTTGCAAGAAGGTGTAAAAAATGCCGACTTGGTCGTGGAAGCTGCCACAGAAAACATGGCACTCAAACTGGATATCTTTCGAAAATTGGATGAGTTTGCTCCTAAAAAGGCCATTTTAGCGACCAACACCTCCTCTATTTCCATCACCAAAATCGGTGCAGTGACGCAAAGACCTGAGCAAGTCATCGGAATGCATTTTATGAATCCAGTACCTGTGATGAAGTTGGTCGAAGTAATCCGAGGCTATGCCACTTCAGATTCGGTGACTGAGATCATTATGAACTTGTCCAAGAAGCTGAGCAAAATCCCGGTGGAAGTCAATGATTACCCAGGTTTTGTGGCCAACCGGATTTTGATGCCTATGATCAATGAGGCTATCTATTCACTCTACGAGGGAGTAGCAGGAGTGGAAGAAATCGATACGGTGATGAAGCTGGGAATGGCCCATCCTATGGGTCCTCTGCAATTGGCTGATTTTATTGGATTGGATGTATGCCTTTCGATATTGAGAGTCTTGCACGAGGGATTTGGAAATCCAAAATATGCACCTTGCCCGCTTTTAGTAAATATGGTGGAGGCAGGCTACAAAGGCGCCAAAACCGGGGAAGGCTTCTATCTTTACACTCCGGGGATTAAGGACTTGGTGGTGGCTTCCAGATTTTCCAAAAACTAATCCAGTTCAGATCACATGCACTTTGCAGTATCCGGAAATATCGCCAGCGGAAAAACCACGCTCACTGAGAAGTTGGCCAAACATTACGGTTGGAAAGCCGAGTTTGAAGCCGTGGACAACAACCCCTACCTGCCTGATTTCTACGAGGACATGAAGAGGTGGGCCTTCCACCTTCAGGTCTATTTCCTGAATTCCCGCTACAATCAAATCCGCAAGATTCAGGACAGTACTGATCACACCATTCAGGATCGGACGATCTATGAGGATGCCTACATTTTTGCTGCCAATTTGTACAAAAGCAAACTGCTGACAGAACGGGATTATTGGAATTACCGAAGCCTTTTTGACTCCATGATCACTCATGTCAAGGCACCGGATCTACTGATTTATCTCAAAGCAGATATTCCCAAGCTCGTGGGACAAATCGAAAAGAGAGGCAGATCTTACGAGACTGCCATGCGGATTGACTATCTCAAAAACCTCAATCAACACTACGAGGATTGGATTTCCGGCTATAAAGAAGGCAAACTCCTCATCATTGATGTCAATGACTTGGATTTTGTGGAGCGGCAGGAAGACTTTTCCTTTATCGTGGAAAAGATCGAACGGGAGATGTTTGGCCTTTTTGCCTGAAATCAGGAAATCTTTCGCATCAGCCATTGGAAGAGCATCGCACGTTGCTCTTCTTTTGGATTGATGAGCAGCTGATCCAGTCGCTTCAGGGAGCCTCCGGTCATAAGCGTTTCGTAGGGATTGAGTCGGATAAGTTTATACCCATGAATTCTGGTCTGAATGTCTGCCTGAGAATCGTTGTAGGCCAGTAGTTTCCAACCTGAAGCACCGGTCCCTGAAAAGTCTCCGATCTCAGAGGCTATTCCAAAACAAGACTTTGCGATAGGCGGTCCCTCCCATATTCTTTTTTGGAATCCGATTTTTTGAGCCTCCTTCTCGTAAGTTCTGCACAATCGCTTGTAGGACTCGGAAAAAGGAAAACTCCACTCGGAATACATGTCTGATCTAAGGGTAATCAGTCGATATCGGTTGAAATGAATGTCCTCATCCCATGTCAACAGATGACGTCCCATCTTGAAGTCAAACTTGACCTTCTCCAAAAGCGGAAAAGAACCTACTCCTCCCAGATCGACAAAGATCTCTTTCAGCCAATTTCTTCCCTTTTCGTCCAAATACTTGGGGTTGACTTCTAACTCAGGCAAAAAATCATATTCAGCTCCACCTTCTCTGAGAATAAGGTCCAGCTGTCTGGTCATCAAATGCTCCATGGGTTAAGCGTTTTCCCTGAGAATTTCCCAAGTATGGTCGGCTAGCAGCTTTACTTCTGCTACAAAATTTGCCCAATCTTTTTTCCTTCCCCATTCTTCAGGAGCAATCATGCTCATGAAGTCTGTTCCATCTTCTTTTTGGTAGAGAAAATACCGATGATTGATCAGGGGTTCAAAAGCAATGGAAGCTTGGTAGATTCGCTCGGATACTTCTACACGGGATTGGATTTTTTTGGCCTGATCAGCCAATAATCGCATTTGCTCATAGATCTGAGCCATCTGCATATCTGTTTGACTGTGCATGGCTGCTACAGCCCGACCTGTTATTTTGCCTTTGTCTTCCGGTTTGATCAGTGCACTTCCTGAGTGATGGGCATAGGGTAAAGTGCCCGGGTTTTCGGTGGTTTTTTCTTTCATCAGCTCCAGGTCGAGCTTGGAAACATCAATTTTTTTCCCGGTCATTTTTTTTCGGATTCTACTTCGGATGAGATTCTTTCTTTGAGGTTGCCCTTGGAGCCTGGGAAGGTGGTTCTTTTTGAAATATCGTAACTGACATACAGGATGATCAGCATGAAGATTCCAAAGAGCAACAGAAAGAGTTTCTTGTTTTTCTGCATGAGTCCAGTTTTTTGCAAAGGTAGGCAGGATGACTAAATCTGCTTATCCATTAATCCCTTATCTAGAAAGAAAGCTTTTAGAAAATTGTTTTTAAATTTATCGAAAACCTTACCAAACTCTTTTTTTCAACCCATCTACGATTTCGCCCCCTTATGTATCAATTGATCAGCGAACAAGCCATTTATCAGTATTTTGGAGATGATGATCCGGAAATGATCCGGGAAATGATTCAGATAATTTTGGATACCAATATCAAAGAACTGAAAGAGCTGCACATCTTTTATTCCACTGGCGACTTGGATACCATCAAAAAAAGATGCCACAAAGCCAAACCCAGCATGAGCTATATTGGTGCGCTAAAAACCCGAAAAACACTGGAACAAATCGAGGCTGAACTTCAAAATTCCAAAGAATTAAACGATTCTCTTCAGGAGCAACTTTCCATTATCGAATCAGAGCTCAGTTCTTTCCTCCAACGATTAGACTAATTCCAACACAAATTACCCATGCAGAAAAATTTCCTTCTGCCTTTGCTCCTCTTGTTTACCTTGGGAGTACAGGCACAGTCTTTACTTTCCGTCGACTACATCATGAGAGACCCCAAGTGGATGGGGACTTTTCCTTCCTCTCTCAGTTGGAGCGAAGATGGGAAGACAATTTATTTCCAGTATAACCTGGCTAATGACCCGGCTGATTCGCTTTACAAATTGGATTTGGACAAGGCTTCCACTCCGGTCAAGGTTTCTCTCGAGGAACAGAAATCTTTGGAAAAAGGCCTGGAAGCCTTTAATTCAGACCATTCCTTTCGAGTCTACCGAGTGAAAACCCAGTTGTGGATTCAAGACTTAAGGAAAAAGAAGGAAAGCCTACTGATGGAGTGGCATGAACCGTTCACTTCTTTGGGTTTTCTAGCTGATGAAAATCTGATTTCTTTCAATTCAGGAGGAAACATCTACATTTTGGACAAAAACACCAAGGCCATTCGAAAAGCCACTAGGATTGTTTCCGGTACCAAGCCGGGAAATGGCTCTACAGCTTCCAAAGAATCCGTTCCCTTCCTGGAATCTGAAAATTTGGCTCTACTTCAGGTGGTCAGAGAGCGCAAAGAAGCAGAGGCAAAAACCAAAGCCTATCGGGAGACTACCCAAGAAACATCCGAGGAATTTGTGTTTTACACCCAAGGGAAAAATCTCAGCAACTTGCAGCTAAGTCCTGATGCTACCTATGCAACTTTTTCGGTGTTCAGCCCCGGCAGCAACAAAAATACCAAAGTACCGGATTATACCTCCGCTTCAGGCTACACCGAGGACCTCAACGCCCGACCAAAAGTGGGGACCAAGCCCAATAAAGTAGAAATTGGAATCTATGACTTGAGGAGAGATACGGTCTACTATATAAATACTTCCAATCTGCCTGGCATCAAAGATCTTCCGGATTATGTGAAGGACTATCCGGACAAAAAATGGGAAGAGAAAGAACGGGATGTGACACTTTCAGGCCCTTACTTTTCACCCAATGGAAAAAGAGCCATTATCCAAGTGCGTTCTGTTGACAACAAAGACCGGTGGATCACAGAGTTGGATTTGACTACAGGTCAATTGAAAACCTTGGACAGGCAACGGGATGAGGCTTGGATAGCGGGCCCAGGTATTGGGTGGTCATTTGGAGGTGGTACTTTAGGTTGGTTACCCGATTCCAGACATATTTACTTTCAATCTGAAGAGACAGGCTACGCTCACCTTTACCTTTTGGATGTAAGCACCGGAGAGAAAAAGCCCCTTACCTCAGGAAGCTACGAGGTTTTTGACCCATTCCTGTCCAAAGGCAAAAAATACTGGTATCTGACCACTTCGGAGGTCGATCCAGGGGAGCGTCACTTTTACAGAATGCCTGTCTTTGGAGGACCTATGGAAAAGCTGACCAGCTTGATAGGGAACAATCAGGCCTTGCTTTCCCCTGACGAAAAGAAAATAGCAATTCTACACTCTTACAGCAATCAGCCCACAGAACTTTATGTTCAAGACAACAAAGCAGGAGCATCGCCACAAAAGCTGACCTGGGGTCAAAGCGAAGAATTTAAATCTTACCCTTGGAGAGATCCTCAAATCGTACGTTTTGAGGCCCAAGATGGAGCCAAAGTACCGGCCCGGTTATACCTTCCAGAGCCATCCAAGAAAAATGGAGCCGCGGTGATCTTTGTTCATGGGGCTGGATATCTTCAAAATGTCCATAAATGGTGGAGCAGCTACTTCCGGGAGTATATGTTTCACAACCTGCTTACGGATCTTGGCTATACAGTTTTGGATATCGACTATCGGGCTTCTGCAGGATATGGCAGAGATTGGAGAACAGGTATCTATCGACATATGGGAGGAAAAGACCTTTCAGACCAAGTAGATGGTGCAAAATATCTAGTCACATCTCATGGAGTAGACGCCGATCGTATCGGAATCTATGGAGGTAGTTATGGGGGATTTATCACCTTGATGGCTCTATTCAACCATCCGGAAGTGTTCAAATCCGGAGCAGCCCTTCGCTCGGTAACGGATTGGGCGCACTACAATCATGGTTACACTTCCAATATTCTCAATACACCGGAAGAAGATCCGATCGCTTACCGCCGCTCCTCTCCTATTTACTTTGCAGAAGGACTTCAAGGCAATCTTTTAATCGCCCACGGGATGCTAGATGTAAATGTCCACTTCCAGGATGTGGTCCGTCTTGCCCAGCGTTTGATCGAATTGGGTAAGGACAATTGGGAAATGGCCGTATATCCCGTGGAAGACCATGGCTTCGTGGAGCCGAGTTCATGGACCGACGAATACAGGCGAATCCTCAAGCTGTTCAATACCACCCTCCTATCCGACTAAGTTATGTTTAAATCCAGAATTCCGTATTTGAGTCTTGTTTTTATCATTTTTCTGGTTTCCTGCGAAAAGGAGAATATCCAACCGGAGATAAAGCGGGGCTTAATTGCCGAAAAAGCAATGGTAGTCTCCGCAAGGGAAGAGGCCTCAAAAATCGGTCTGGAAATTATCCGAAAAGGTGGAAATGCCTTTGACGCGATGATGGCTACTGAAATGGCCCTTGCAGTGACTTATCCGTTTGCCGGGAATCTTGGAGGCGGAGGTTTTGCTGTGTATCGCCTAGCCAATGGTGAGATCGGTTCAATTGACTACCGGGAAAAAGCCCCTCTCGCTGCAGACAAAGACATGTATCTGGATGAAAATGGAGAGTTTCTCCCCCAGCTCAGTACAAAAGGCGCCTTGGCCTCAGGAGTTCCGGGCACGATCGCAGGAATTTTTGAAGCCCAAGACAAATATGGAAAGCTAACTCCGCAGGAAATCCTCCAGCCGGTCATCGATTTGGCCCGAAATGGTTTTGTAATCACAGAAAATCAAGCCCAACGCCTACAACGGGTAAAAGCAGTAGTGGTAGAAGTCAATGGTCCTGAGACCTTTTTCAATCAGGATATTGAGGCAGGCGATACCATAAAAATCCCTGTTTTGGCTGCCACATTAGAGCGAATTGCCAAAAATGGCAGAGATGAATTTTACAAAGGGGAAACGGCAAGAATTCTTGCCAAACATATGCAGGACAAGGGTGGAATCATCACCGAAGAAGATCTCGCTTCCTATGAGGCCGTATGGAGAGACCCAGTGGTATTCGATTACAGAGATCTACGGGTGATTTCCATGGCACCTCCGAGTTCTGGGGGAATTACTCTAGGCCAAATCCTCAAAATGATTGAACCCTACGATCTGAAGAATTTGGGACATCATTCTACGGAATACATCCAAATATTAGTAGAAGCTGAACGAAGAGCCTATGCCGACAGAAATTATTTTCTAGGTGATCCTGATTTTGTTAAAATCCCTATAAACCAACTGCTTGATGCCGATTATCTAAAGTCAAGAATGGAGTCTTTTTCTTGGGAAAAAGCCACTAAATCTGAGGATATTGCTCAGGGTGAAATTCTTTTCTCAGAAAGTCTGGAGACTACCCACTACTCTATTGTAGACAGTGAGGGGAATGCCATTTCGATTACTACCACCCTGAATGGTGGCTACGGTTCCAAGCTGTTTGTGGATGAATTGGGCTTTTTTATGAACAATGAAATGGATGACTTCAGTGCCAAGCCCGGAACCCCAAATATGTTTGGACTGATCGGAGCAGATGCCAACAGCATTGCACCCGGCAAAAGGATGCTTAGTTCCATGACTCCTACTTTGGTAGAAAAAGAAGGAAAACTCTGGATGGTCGTGGGTACACCCGGTGGTTCGACGATCATTACCTCCGTTTTGCAGACAATTCTCAATGTGGCCGAATTCGGTATGGGGATGCAAGAGGCGGTCGAGGCACCCCGATTTCACCACCAATGGCTTCCTGATTTAGTCAACTTTGAGCCAGAATCCTTTGATTCCCTCTTGATCCGAAGCCTTAAAGCCAAAGGCTATTTAATCAATGAAGGAAACAGTCCCGTGATCGGAAAAGTGGATGCTATTCTTGTCCTGCCTGACGGAAGGCTGGAAGGCGGAGCTGATCCCCGGGGAGATGATCGGGCTGCAGGATTCTAAATTTTATAAAGGCTATTCGACCGAATAGCCTTTAAGCATTCTGGCGATGTATTTTCCTACAATGTCAAATTCCAGATTGACTTCATCTCCTACTTTCAGCTGATGAAAATTGGTGTGTTCGTAGGTGTAAGGAATGATAGCCACTGAAAACCGTCCCGGACCACTATTGAAGCAAGTCAGACTCGTTCCGTTGATGGTGATAGAGCCCTTTTCCACGGTCACATTTCCGGTGGAGTCGGCATATTCAAAATCAAAAATCCAGGACCCATCCTGGTCTTTAATGTGTTTTACCCGACCAATCTGATCCACATGACCCTGGACAATATGTCCATCAAATCGGCCATTTGCCGGCATGCAACGCTCCAAATTGACCTTTTTTCCCTCTTTCCATGAAGAAAGATTGGTCTTGTCCAGTGTTTCCTGAATGGCTGTCACCCGGTACTGATCTGCCGAAGTACTGACTACTGTCAAACAGACTCCGTCATGGGCGAGGGATTGATCCACTTTCAGCTCAGAAGCCATGGGGGTTTCCAAGTCAAAATGAATATTTGTCCCCTCGGGGGTAATTTTTTGGATCGTGCCAAAAGCTTCTATTATTCCTGTAAACATGGGTTTATTCTAAGATTCAAACACTCAATGAATAAGCAAAAATTGCCCATTTCGGTTTCAAAGTAAGGGAATTATTGCTTTATCTTCGGCAGGAAAACCAGTGACCTTACATGCTCAAATTAGAAGATACCTACCTTCACCAAGGAAAAAGAAGGGCTCTTGTTCAGGAAATCAGGGCTAAAGGAATAAAAAGTGAACGTGTCCTCGATGCTATTCTTACCCTGCCCAGGCATTTTTTCTTTGATACAGCCTTGATTTCCCATGCTTACGAAGACAAGGCTTTTCCCATCGGTGAGGGTCAGACAATTTCCCAACCCTACACCGTGGCTTTCCAGAGTGAACTCTTACAGATCAAATCCGGAGATAGAGTTCTGGAAATTGGCACCGGATCTGGATATCAGGCATGTATTCTTCACATTTTGGGGGCGGAAGTCTTTACGATCGAATATCAAAAGAACCTGTTTGAAAAAACTCAGCGATTTCTCAAGCGTTTGGGGATAGAAATGCACCTTTTCTACGGAGACGGAACAGGTGGCCTTCCTCAGCATGCTCCCTTCGATAAAATCATTGTAACAGCAGGAGCTCCTGTCGTACCGGAAGCCCTTGTCAGTCAACTAAAAATAGGAGGAATTTTGGTGATTCCGGTAGGCGACAGAAAGCGCCAAACCATGGTGAAAATCACCAAAAAATCGGCTAAAGATGTGACAAAAGAAGAGTATGAGGGTTTTGCTTTCGTGCCTTTGTTGGGAAAGGATGGCTGGAAAGGATAAGCAGTTTTGTCCTCAGCGTACCCGACAGGAAGATTGATTTTGAATTATGTAAAAATTTAGAATTTTATTTTGAATTCTAAATTTTGAATCAATTGATCAGAATTTTATTTTTACTTTTGTTGAAATCTGAAATTTTATGGCGAAAAAGAAATTTGCGAAAAATTCTGTCACCATCATGACTGAGATGGTTTTGCCCAACGATACCAATACCCTCAACAACCTGATGGGAGGCAGATTGATGCATTGGATGGATATTGTGGCAGCCATAGCTGCTCAGAAGCATTCCAACCGAATTGTGGTCACCGCTTCAGCAGACAGCATTTCTTTCAAGCAGCCCATCAATCTGGGAAATGTGGTGACGCTAAAAGCCCAAGTCACCCGTGCATTCAATTCCTCCATGGAAGTATTTATCGAAGTCACCGCTGAGGATATCCCGGCCAGTAAGAAAATCATGACCCATCGTGCCTTTTTTACTTTTGTCGCAGTGGATCAAAACGGGAGACCGATTGAGATTCCGGAAGTAGTCCCTGAGTCTGAAGAAGAAAAAGAGCTGTTTGACGGAGCTCTAAGGAGAAGACAACTTCGATTGGTGCTGGCCAAGCGGATGAAGCCGGAAGATGCACAGGAGCTCAAGTCCATCTTTAATCTGGAAGGACCGACAACCTGATTCAATAGTTGGCCAAATAAATGGATTTTCCCCCCATTAAATCCATTTCTGACTTGGCCAATCGGCATTTTTTAGCCAATTTTCCCTGATGGATACCATGAGTTTTGAAGAGCTGAGCTCCTTCCTTCAGGAAGATATTTTCCTGATTCCTGAGGACAAAGCCCTCTATTTGGCAGAGGAAGGGAAAGCAGCTCCCCAAGTGAAGGAAGAAAGAGAAAAGCTTCCATCCCCCGCCCCCCCAGCATCTCCACCTAAACCTGAGGAATCCCCCAAGCCTCTCTTGGAGGAAGAGATTTCCTTGGATCCCATTCCGGTAAAAGGAAATTTCTCAAAAGGTATCTTGGTACTTCATGAGGAGTCCGAGCTCCTTCCTGAGGTAATGGAAATGCTTGTGAAAATGATCAATGCCTGTGGTCATTCCATGACTGAAATAGGTCTTCTTTCTTCCGAAGTCCTGACCAACCGCAGTATGGATGAGTTTTTGGCTCTCAATGCCCATACAGTGCTTAAGTTTGGCCGGATCAAGCACCCTATCAACGCCATTCCTGCCCAGCCTTATGAAATCCATTCAGAAGAGGAGACGGAGTTTCTTTTTGCCGACTCGCTTACGGTGATTTCAGAAGACCGGGATTTGAAATCCAAACTTTGGAAATCTTTAAAAGTATTATTTAACATCACCTCCTGATAGCTTATGAATGTCGAACAGACCCTTTGGGCCCGAAGATTCAAATGGATCAGTATGTTGGAAGGAATTTCCTTCTTGCTGCTTTTATTCATTGCCATGCCTTTGAAATACATGTATGACATGCCCAAAGCGGTAACCTATGTAGGTTGGGCTCATGGCTTGTTGTTTGTCCTGTACATATATGTGGTATTTCCCACTGCTCAAAAGCTAAAGTGGGAATTCGGAAGGACCTTCTTTGCGCTGTTTGCCTCTATCCTACCCTTTGGGCCCTTTATTTTTGACCGAAACCTAAAGAAAAGCCAACAGGTGAATCTCTAAGTCATGGCCTTGATCAGCAAAAAGAAAGTCATCTATCCCATCAGTACAGGACTGAGACGATATCTGATCAAATACGGGCGGGAAGTAGATATTCCCATCCATTACCATGAACTCCTCCGCTATTCCAATTCCATAGCCTTGTACGATTCCAAAGACCAGGATACCTTATGGGAAACGGTGTTCTATGACCAAAGTGATCGGGAAGAAATCCACCTCAATGTCAAAAAAATCTACGCTTTGCTCAAGGCCGGAGGAGACATGAGCGTTATGGAGCATTTGTATGTTGATCGAATTGACCTCTGCGTATATGGAAATACCCAGCCTTTTCGAGTAAGGATTGTCAATCGAATCAACGATAATTTTGACTATTTCTACATCAAAAATGCCGACGCTTCGCGGGTGTATGGCTTGGAGTTGGAAGATTTGCTATCTCCCAACAGAATCAGCTATCTAGTTCATCAAAATACGCTAATCGAAGAACACATTGCCGGAATTCCAGGGGATAAATTCATGAGACAGCACATGGATGATCCGAACATGAACCCCATTCGGTTGGCAAAAGAGTTTGTCAAATTCAACGAACGATGCTTTGTCCGCCTGCTCGGGGACATGCATTCCTCCAATTTTGTGGTAGATGTCACTCCGGACTTTGAAGAAACCCATTATCGAATCCGGGCAATAGATTTTGACCAGCAATCCTATGAAGGAAAAAAGTCGATCTATCTTCCCCAATATTTCAAAGAAAACAATGCCCTGATCAATCTCGGTATGCAAATCATCACTCCGGAATCCATGCGTCAGTACCAAAGGGAAGAAAGAGCTTTAATCGCCACCCGGCTCAAGTCCTCACACAAAGAAATCGAAGATATTCTGCACACGATGGAAAAAGACAAAATCTCGCTTCCTGAAAATGTAGACTCCCTCAAAAAGGATCTGGCTAAGCACTACAGGAATGATAAATTTTTAACTTGCCAAAACATGGGAGGAATCCTGAGGAAGAGTTTGGAACAGGTCCTTTAACCCCAGAAGAAAAAAATTCAGATGGCTCTATCGATCAGGGATTATTCCAATTTTCAATGGTTTGACTTTGTCAATCCCAAAAAGAGTGAGCTTCGCCAGTGTTTTGAAGATCACGGAGGTAATTCCCACCTGATGGACGATATCCTGGAAGTAGGGCATTTGCCCAAGATTGAGAAAATCAAATCTTCTACTTTTCTCCTTTTCAGAGCTGTTTCGCATAAGATTTCCGGAGAAAGATCCACCATTGCCCAGCTTACCAATAAAATCGGATTTTTCTACAATGAGTCCGTATTGATCACAGCACATCAAAAGGAGTTTGATTTTTTGAATCAGATTCAAAATAAGGAATCTCTAAATTCTCCGGAGGAATTGATGCTCAACATCCTCGAAGCAATGCTGGAAACCTACATCGAGCCGGCACAGTGGCTATCGGACAAAATGGACTCCTTTGAGGCCGAAATTTTTCTTAAGGACCACAAAAAAATGTCAATTGAAAGCCTCTATTTTGACAAAGCGAAAGCAAGGGCATGCAAAAAACTGATTTTGCTTACCCAGTCGGTCATGAACCAAATCCAGGTAAACCCCACCCACTTGACCAAGCTGCAGGACTTGAAAGAAACGGCTTCGAGCTTGTTTTTTCAGTTTGATGAGGCCCTGGATGATGCCCAAGCTCTACTTAATACCTATATGTCGCTCACTTCTCAAAAAACCAACGAGGTGATGAAACTGTTAACTATCTTTTCAGCCTTTTTCCTCCCTCTGACCTTTATCGTTGGGGTGTACGGGATGAATTTCGAGCTGATGCCAGAGTTGAAATGGAATTATGGCTATTTTGTAATCTGGGGCTTGATGGTTTTTATGTCTCTTGTGATCTATTTTTGGTTCAAGAGAAAGAGGTTTATTTGACCAAACGGCGGAGATAGGTTCCGTAACCGCTTTTCCCTAACTTTTCGGCAGCCTTCAGCAATTCTTCTTTGCCAATAAATCGGTTTCTAAAGGCGACTTCTTCAATACAACCGATTTTCAATCCTTGTCTTTCTTCGATTACTTCCACGAATTGGGCGGCCTGAAGAAGTGACTGATGAGTGCCGGTATCCAACCAAGCTGTACCCCGATTCAGGATGGCAACCTGAAGTTTGCCCATTTTCAGATATTCATTGTTGATATCGGTGATCTCCAATTCACCTCTTGGGCTAGGTTTGATTTTTTTGGCTATTTCTACCACCTGATTGTCATAAAAATACAGACCGGGAACAGCATAATTTGACTTTGGGCTAGTTGGTTTTTCTTCAATGGAAATGGCTTTTTGATCCTCATCAAACTCCACCACACCATACCGCTCAGGGTCATTGACATGGTAGGCAAAGACTACTCCCCCATCCGGATCGGTATTTTCCTGCAGGGTCTT
The DNA here is from genome assembly GCF_036245625.1 of Algoriphagus confluentis. NCBI lineage: Bacteria > Pseudomonadati > Bacteroidota > Cytophagia > Cytophagales > Cyclobacteriaceae > Algoriphagus > Algoriphagus confluentis. The sequence goes on along the minus strand of NZ_BTPD01000003.1, from coordinate 253,278 downwards.
TTGCAGACCAGATCCATAAAAAATATTATCTCCAAGGACTAAGGCTACTTTGTCCTTTCCTATGAATTTTTCTCCGATAATAAAGGCTTGAGCCAAGCCATCCGGACTCGGCTGAACCGCATATTCAAAGCGGCAACCCACCTGAGAACCATCTCCCAATAACTTTTGAAAAGAGGCGGAGTCCTCAGGCGTGGTGATTATCAAAACTTCCCGAATGCCAGCCATCATCAAGACAGAAAGCGGATAGTAAATCATCGGCTTATCGTAAACCGGCATTAGCTGCTTGCTGACTGAAATGGTCAAAGGGTAAAGACGCGTTCCGGATCCACCGGCTAAAATGATTCCTTTCATAAAGAGCTGATAAAATTGACCCAAAGCTAATTGATATCTCTTATTTTTGAGTCTGTTCGAGTCAATTAAGTCTCTTCCTGATCTCAAAGATGATGTCCAAAAATGTTTATTTCGCCTCCCTATTCTTTTTTGCCATGGGCTTAGCATCCTGCTCCAGACAGGAAGAAGTTCAATTCCAAAGCGCAAATCTAGAGCCTTATCGCCCTGTTTATCATTTTACTCCTAAATCAGGCTGGATGAACGATCCGAATGGAATGGTATACTTGGATGGTACTTATCACCTCTTTTTTCAGCATTATCCAGATAGCACCGTTTGGGGTCCTATGCATTGGGGGCATGCAATGACCAATGATTTGACTGACTGGGAAGAATTACCCATAGCCTTATTTCCGGATAGTTTGGGCTACATCTTTTCAGGAAGTGCAGTTTGGGATGCAGGAAACAGTTCATTGCTGGGAACCGATTCCAATCCTCCTTTGGTAGCCCTTTACACCTATCATGATATGGAAGGAGAAAGATCAGGAAAAACAGACTACCAAAGTCAGGCGGTAGCCTTTTCTCTGGATAAGGGAAAAACATGGGAAAAGTATCAAGGAAACCCGGTCCTCCCCAATCAGGGCATCAAAGATTTCAGAGATCCAAAGGTCCTTCAGTGGGTAAATACAGAAGGAAAAAAGGAATGGATCATGACTCTCGCTGTGATGGACCGAATTCAGTTTTATGGTTCTGAAAATCTGCTTAATTGGACTTTGAAGAGTGAGTTTGGACAGGGAATGGGAGCCCATGGAGGAGTTTGGGAATGTCCTGATTTGCTTCCGTTTACATTGGCCGATGGCACCCAAAAGTGGGTTTTGCTAGTCAGCATCAACCCCGGAGGTCCTCAAAAAGGATCTGCCACTCAATACTTCATAGGGCAATTTGAAAACGGAGTTTTCACTCCGGATGATACCCTGATCCGATGGCTGGATTACGGTCCGGACAACTATGCAGGAGTCACCTGGTCCAATCTGCCTAAAGACCAAAACCGGACACTTTTTATAGGTTGGATGAGCAATTGGCTCTATGGACAAGCGGTGCCAACGGAAGGCTGGAGGTCTTCCATGACCATTCCTAGAGAACTTTCTCTTTTCGAGGTCAATGGAACATTGCTATTGAAATCAACACCCGCTGAGGAATTGACCAACTTGAGGAAGCGAAGTTACCAGATCGGTTCCAAAGAAAACGGGCTGCCTTCTGAAGCTTTTGAAATTACAGCCTCAGTCTCCGACTCCGAAAACTTCAATTTGTTTCTCAGTAATGAAAAGGGTGACAGTCTGAGGATCTTCAAGGAAGGAAATCTCCTGTCTTTGGATCGTTCCAAATCAGGGATTACCGATTTTCATGAAGATTTTGGGTCTGTTTTTTCCGCACCTATGAGCTGGGAAGCCACTTCAATACGGATTTTTGTGGATGCACACGCGGTGGAGGTTTTTGTCAATGAGGGAGAATTAGTCCTCACTTCCCTTGTTTTCCCTCGGTCCCCATGGAAAAAAGTCCATCTTCTAAATGGCATCAGCAAGGCGACTGTCTATGATCTGAAAAAATAATCTCCACACCCATTGCTAATTTGATTTTTATTATTGAACCTTCGCGGAGTTTTTGCTGAATCCATGACAAAAAGGCTAGCTACATTATTTCTTTCCCTGAGTTGGGCCTTGGGATTTTGCAGCCTTTTTTTGTTTCAGGCTCCGGATTTATCTCTCGAAAAGCCCTACCAGGAAGTTCAGGTCCGGTCGGTGGAATCGATGCATTTTTCTACTGCTGTTCCTCATCAGCTTAAAGTAGAAATCCCCTCTTTCAAAATCGACTGGAACAGCTTTGGCAAGTTCAATGCGGAAGATCTGTTCAGGTTTTTGCCTTTCCAAAAGGCAAGCTTTCAAGTTCTTGAAGAGTTGTACCAGCCTCAGGCCCTCTTCGATGTCAAAATCACCTTTCTTCATTTCTTTTTCACCTGGTAGAGATTTCTGAATTCCGCCCAAAATCAATTCAGAAATTCAAATCTACTTAACTCATGATCGACTTAGATCCAGGGACACTTGTGGTGTCCTCATTATTCATGGCTGCGTTTATTTCGCCATTTGTTTACCACCGTATCAAATCAAAGAAGGTGGAAGCTCAACAAAATCAATCTTTTGAAGCTCTTTCCAAACAAGCCGGGGCACTACCGGAGGTAAAGGAAAGATGGAGAAACACCTACCAAATCGGACTGGATAGGGACAACAAGAAGCTGGTTTACCAACGCTACGGGGAAAAGCCAATGGAATCTGCCGTTGACCTAAAGACCATCGGCAAAGTGAGCGTGGAAGAAAAAGCACATACGGTAGTGGTGGAAAAGGAAAAACGGGTGATTCTGGACTACCTGGCATTAAATCTCTATCCCAAAGATAAGGAACAAGCCCCCATATCACTTGAATTTTACGACGGGGAGCACTTCACGGATTTGCTAGGAGAGCGACTGCTCGCCAATCAATGGAAGGGCTATTTAGAGCAAGAAATTACCCACTAAACCTTAAGGGGAGGATGTATCCTCCCCTGCTTTTCCTATGACAAAAACCAATGAATCTTGGGGGTCAAGAACCGGGCTGATTCTGGCTATGGCCGGCAATGCGGTAGGTCTTGGCAACTTTCTTCGATTTCCAGTTCAGGCCATTGAAAATGGCGGAGGCACCTTTATTATCCCTTATTTGGTCTGTTTTGTCCTGATGGGTTTGCCGCTTTTGTTCATAGAATGGTCTTTGGGCCGGTTTGGGGGCAAGAGTGGCAATCACAGTACGCCGTATATTTTGGAATCCATGGGTTCAAAGCCTATTTGGAAATATATCGGTGTATTTGGGATTTTCACCAATATCGCGGTAGTTGCCTATTACACCTACATCGAATCCTGGACGCTTATCTATGTGGTCCACACCCTCCTGGGCACCTTCACCGGATGGAGCAAAGAGGAAATCAGTAGCTTTTTCACCCTGTATGTCCAGCTGGAAGGTGCAGATTTTGGAGTTCCCTATTTTCCGCTCTTGGTCTACCTTTTCGTTCTTGGAATCAATGTTTTCATCCTGTCTACCGGTCTTGGGGGGATAGAAAAAGTAGCCAAAATCGGGATGCCTTTATTGATCCTCTTTGGGGTGATTTTGGCAGTGAAAGCTTGGACCATGGGAAGCTCCTATGCGTCGCCGGCATTTCCCGATGCCAATGCCTGGGACGGGATCAATTTCCTTTGGACTCCCCAAATGACCACGCTGACTGATCCCAAAGTCTGGCTTGCCGCTGCGGGTCAAATCTTTTTCACCCTGTCTGTAGGCATGGGGTCCATTCAGTGCTATGCATCCTATCTGAAAGCCAATGAGGATATTGCCTTAAATTCCATGACAGCAGGATTCACCAATGAGTTTGTGGAAGTGCTGTTGGGAAGTGCAATCGTGATTCCCATAGCCGCAGGATTTTTAGGCTTGGATTGGGTCTTGGAAAATGCGGGGTTTGGCATGGCCTTTCAGACTATGCCTTATCTGTTTCAGCAGTGGGGAGGTATTTTTTCGGTGGTCGCGGGGGTGTCTTGGTTTGGACTTTTGTTTTTCGCAGGTATCACTTCCTCGCTGGCCATGGGTACTCCTTGGATGGGGTTTATGAAAGACGAGTTTGGATGGAGCAGAAATAAAGGAGCCTGGTCTTTTGGACTTTTGGCCTTAATCATGGGGATTCCTACCGTGCTTTTTTATTCCTATGGGTATTTCGACGAGTATGACTATTGGGCCGGGACGGTCAGCTTGGTGATTTTTGCCTTGCTGGAAACCATTCTTTTCTCTTGGGTTTTTGGGATAGATCGAGGATGGAATGAACTCAACCGGGGCGCAGATATTCAATTGCCTCTTTTTTTCAAATGGGTGATGAAATATGTGACTCCTGTCCTTCTCCTGTTGGTCTTCCTGGGTGCCTTGTTCACTCCCGATCAAAACGATTGGTCAGGTGCGATTCAGGGATTGGTCCAAGGAAAGGGCTGGCCGCTGGATTCGGAGTCTCTTCTGGCCAAATTATCCTTCAAAGATATCTACCTGGAAATGGAAAAAGCGCCTGAGCAAAAGGCCTTTTTGGATCTGAAAATTAAGTTTTCAGGCTGGGCAAGAACCCAACTCCTACTACTTTTTCTGTTCATCACGGGTGTAGTTTGGTATGCATCTTCTCTTCGAAAATCAAAAAAATCATGAATACCTCCGCATTAATCCTCATTATTCTCACGCAGGGATCAATTTTGGTAATCACCGGATACTGTTTTTACAGAGTACTCAAGAAGCCAGAATAGGAATCAAAAACCCGCTTTCCCAATCCCTGTCAGCCCGTGTTGACAGGGATTTTTCTTTTCCAAAAATCAGGGAGAAATCAATCCTTTTTGGTAAACTTAAAGAAGCATCTGTTTTGGATTTTTTCTGAAGACTTGAAGTAGGTTAGCCTGATTCTTTCCAAGACAGCATAATGGATACTACCGATAGTGTGAATGAAAAACTATATTTTAAAATCATGGGAGAAATTAAAAAAGAGTACAGCAACGGCGAGGTGACCATCACCTGGGAGCCGAAAAAGTGCATTCACTCGGCCAAGTGTGTGAATGGTTTGCCTTCAGTTTTCAATGCGGAGAAAAAGCCATGGATTGACCCCATGGGAGCCGGAACGGACCACATAGTGGCTCAAATCCAAACCTGTCCCAGCGGAGCGTTGGGCTATTACTTTGAAAACAAAAAAGAAGAACACGAAGAAGACAAAAAAAGTGAACAGATCGTGGAAGTAGTCTCCAATGGGCCACTGATGGTCTATGGAAATCTTCAGGTAAAACTGCCGGATGGAGAAGTCAAAAAGCAGTTTAAGGTAACCGCTTTCTGCCGATGCGGCAGCAGCTCGAATAAGCCTTACTGTGACGGTACTCATAAAAAAATCAGTTTTCAGGGATAAGAGTATGCGAAAAATCCTGATTCTTTTTGCTCATCCCAAGTACGAACAGTCGGATGTAAACTTTACTTTGATCCGGGAAATCAATGGGTTGGAACAGGTAACGATCCGGGATTTGTACGAGCTTTATCCTGATTTCTCCATCGACGTGCAACAGGAGCAGGAACTTCTTTTTGAACATGAAGTGGTGGTATGGCATCATCCCATCTATTGGTACTCCTGCCCTCCCCTGCTCAAACAGTGGATTGATTTGGTCTTGGAGTTTGGTTGGGCTTATGGGCAGGGAGGAATCTATCTGAAAAACAAATACATTTTCAATGCCATCACTTCCGGAGGCTCTGAGGAGGTGTACCAACCCAATGGAAGAAACCGATATACCATGGAAGAGTTTTTGCGTCCTTTTGAGCAAACGGCCTATTTGTGCAATATGCGATACCTTCCCCACTTTCATGTAGGAGGCACCCACAAGATTTCTGCATCGGAACTTCGACAAAAACAGCAGGCCTACCGGGAGTTGATTCTCCATCTCCGGGATAGCCCTGAGATCACTTTGCCATATATCCAAAAGCCCTAACCCACTATGGACGGATTTCTTTTTAATTCCATTATCTACATTCTGGCAGCTATAGTCTGCGTTCCGATTGCCAAAAAATTGGGAATGGGTTCTGTTTTGGGCTATTTGATCGCAGGAATTCTGATCGGTCCCTATGTATTTGGATTTATCCAAGACGGTCAGGCAGGTCAGGATATCATGCATACCACTGAGTTTGGGGTGGTGATGATGCTTTTTTTGATCGGCTTGGAGCTGGAGCCCAAAAATCTCTGGAAAATGAAAGATCTCATTCTCCGGGTAGGTTTGACCCAAGTTTTGATCACGATCCTGTTGATATTTGCATTAGCCATGCTTCTGCTGGATGACTGGAGAACCAACCTCACGCTGAGCATGGCCATGGCCCTATCTTCCACAGCGATCGTCCTTCAGTCCCTCAAGGAAAAAAATGAACTGGACAGCCCATCCGGCAAAATGTCTTTTGGCGTCTTGCTGATGCAGGATATCGCTGTGATTCCAATTCTGGCTATCCTACCCCTCTTGGCCGTGGCAGAGCCGATTTCCTCAGCAGAAAGCCATGGTAGCTTGCTGGAACATCAGCCGGGATGGATTCAGACTCTATCCATTTTCGGTGCGATTGGGCTGGTCATTCTCTTGGGACGCTTTGGATTCGGCCCCTTGCTCAATTGGGTTTCCAAAACCAAACTCAGGGAGTTGTTTACCGCATCAGCTCTTCTAATCGTGGTTGGAATAGCTTTTTTGATGGGATTGGTGGGACTGAGCCCAGCCTTGGGAACCTTTCTCGCCGGGGTGATTCTGGCCAATTCTCCCTACAAACATGCCTTGGAATCTGATTTGGATCCATTTAAAGGTCTGCTACTTGGCTTGTTCTTTATGGCAGTAGGTGCTACGATTAATTTTAATCTGATCCTATCCAATCCTGGCATTATCCTATCCGTCACCTTGGGTGTAATGCTGGTCAAGGCTTTGGTGCTGATCGGAATCGGAAAAACCAAAAAGCTCGGATTTGCTGAAAATTTGGGGTATGCCTTTGGTCTAGCACAAGTCAGCGAGTTTTCATTTGTCATTTATGCTTTTGCTTTGCAGCTCGGAATAATTGATGGGGAAGTTTCGGATTCTTTGATGGCAATTACTGCTTTGAGTATGACGTTTACCCCCATTTTAGGATTGATTTTGGACAAAACTATCTTGGCAAAAGCCCAAAAGAAATCCACCGGAGAGAAGAGAGAAGCGGATACAATTGAAGAGAAAAACGCTGTAATTCTGTGTGGATTCTCCCACTTTGGATCTACTCTGGGAAGATTCCTCCGTGCCAACGGGATAGAAGCTACCGTGTTGGATTATAACCCAGACCAAGTGGATTTGCTCAGAAGGATGGGGTTTAAGGTTTTTTTTGGAGACGCCACCCGTGTGGATCTGCTTCATTCAGCTGGGGCAGAAAATGCCAAAATTCTCATCTCAGCAGTCAGTTCTGAGGAAACCAACAAAAAACTAATCGAAGTTTGCCAAGAACATTTTCCCCATTTGGAATTAATGCTCAGAGCAAAAAACCGCATGGATGCTTACGAATACATGGAGCTGAATGCAAAAAACATTTATCGGGAACACCTGGACACTTCTATCCGAATGGGAGAAGATGCACTCAAAAAGCTGGGCTTCAGAGCCTACACCATTCATCGTCTCGCCGCTCAATTCAAAAAATATGATGAAGAAGCGCTGGAGGTCCTGGTTCAATATAAAAACAACCGGGAAGAGTATATCAGTAAAGTCAAAAAACAAATCGATCTACAAGAAACCCTTCTTTCCGGTGAATTAGCAAAGAAATTCTCGCTCAACGACCATGCTTGGGACAGTGATGCCATGAAGGAGCAAAAATAATTTCAAAAATATTTTGAATATTAAACAGTGTTCAATTACATTTGATTGTTCAATTGAATCACTATGGGAATTTCAGACAGAAAAGAGCGAGAGAAAGAAGAGCTAAGAGAAAAAATTCTGGGTGCGGCAAAAGTTCTTTTTTTGGAGAAGGGTTTTGAGAAAACATCCATCCGAAACATCGCCGACCGAATCGAATACAGCCCGGGAATCCTTTACCATTATTTTAGGGACAAGAATGAGATATTCCATGCTCTGCATCAGGAAGGCTTTCAGCAATTGCTAGTCATGATGAAAGTCTTAAACTCCGTCCGCAATCCCATGGAGAGACTCAAAGCCATGGGAAGTATTTATATAAGTTTTGCCATGCAAAATCCTGATATGTATGATCTTATGTTTATCAAAGAAGCACCTATTCACCATATTCATGACAGCGAGCATGACGATTGGAAAGAAGGTGGCGGAACCTTCAATTACCTGAGGGAAACGATCAAGGATTGCATGAGTGATGGTCATTTTCAAGGACATCAGCTTGAGCCGCTCTCCTTTCTCATCTGGTCCACTGTCCATGGCATGGTGTCCCTGCAGATTCGTGGTCGCTGTGAGGTGATCAAAGAGGAAAGTAAAGCAAATATAGTCCAAGATGGACTGGAAGAGTTTTACAGAGTATTGGATAGACTTTGATTTTTTTTGGCTTTGAATTAAACATCGTTTAATAAAAAAACAATGAATAGTAAACTTCAAATTTCCCTACTCCTCATGCTGCTGACTTCGATGATTCAGCCGATGTATGCTCAAGGAATCCTGAATCAATACCTTGAATTGGGATTGGAAAACAATTTGGTGCTCAAAGAGAAAAACATTGAACTGGAACGAAGCCTCCTAGCCTTGAAGGATGCCAGGAGTTATTTTTTGCCTGCTGTGGGATTTGAAGGCAGCTATACCCTGGCTGCAGGAGGTAGAACCATCGATTTTCCCATCGGTGATCTTTTGAATCCGGTTTATTCTACTTTGAACCAGCTGACAGGGACCACGAATTTCCCCCAACTGGAAAATGTTTCGGAGCAGTTCCTTCCGGACAATTTCTACGATGCCAGAGTCAGGGCCTCCTTGCCTATCCTCAATACCGATCTGTCATACCAAAAGAAAATCAGGCAAAATCAGGTTTTGCTGTCAGAATATGAAGTTCAGGTCTATAAGGCGACGCTGGTTCAGGACATCAAGATTGCTTACTACAACTTTTGTGTAGCCCATACCGCGATAGAAGTCATCCAAACCTCTGAGGCCTTGGTGCAACAAAACCTCAGAGACACCCGAATTCTCTATGAAAATGGAAAAGGGCTCCCTTCAGCAGTCCTAAGAGCCGAAAGTGAAGTGGAAAATATCCGGGCATTGCTGATCGAAGCTCAAAACAGAAAGCAGAATGCAGCAAATTATGTCAATTTCCTGCTTAACAGACCCATCCAAGAAGAAGTCATTTTTGAATATCAAGAAGCCCAAGAGGCAGAAATTGCCCAATGGCTGGAAGAAGAAGATCTCTCCTTCCGTCCCGAGATCCTGCAAATTCAGACAGCTGAGCGAATTCAGGAGACAGCACTTCAAGCCAGCAAAAATTATTGGGTTCCCAAAGTGAATGCCTTTGGAGATTTAGGTTCACAGGCTTTTGATTGGGCTTTTGACGAAAAATCTAGATATGCACTTTTGGGACTCAACTTGAGTATTCCCCTCTACCAGGGTAGCAGAAATCAAACCCAAATCAAACGCAGCGAATTGGGTCTGAAAACGATTCAATATCAAAAAGAACTGGTCAACAATCAGCTAAGCCTGCAACTCCAACTCACCAAAAATGAAATCCAAACCAATCTATCTGCCCTTCGCTCAGCAGAGAAAAAATTGGAATCCTCAGCAGCCTACTTTCGATTGGTGGAAAGGGGCTTCCGGGAAGGAGCCAATTCCCTGATCGAATTCATCGATGGCCGCAGTCAGTTTACCCAAGCTTCCCTTCAAAAAACCATTGCTTCCTATAATGTCCTCAAATCCCTTGCGGCTTTGGAAAGACAACTCTCCACCGAAACGTATTGACTATGAAACCTTTCACCTTCCCTACTCTAGCCAAACTTGCCCCTGTAGGCCTGCTTCTACTATTCGCTTGTGGCACATCTACTCCTGAAAAAAAGCTTCCTTCCAGGTCTGAAGCTATTCCGGTAAAGACTGTTACGCTTCAAAGCGGAGCATTTGCCAGCACGATTCAGGCAAGCGGTACTTTTTCTACCAAGGACGAAACCTTACTTTCCTTCAAAACGGGCGGGATAATTTCCGGCATTTTTGTTCAGGAAGGCGATCCCATCCGAAAAGGCCAACTCTTGGCCACCTTGGATTTGACTGAAGTGGATGCCGGAGTCACTCAGGCAAAACTGGCCTTTGAAAAAGCAAAAAGAGACTCAGAAAGAGCAGCGAGACTCTATCAGGACAGTGTAGCCACACTGGAGCAATTCCAGAACAGCAAAACAGCTCTTCAAATAGCCGAGCAGCAACTTCGGGCAGCCGAATTCAACAAAAGCTATTCGGAGATTCGGGCAAACCGAAGCGGCTACGTTTTGAGAAAGTTTGTCAACTCGGGACAGCAAGTGGGTCCCGGTGCTCCGGTCTTTCAAATCAACGGCGCCAATCAGACTTCCTGGACTCTTCAAGCTACTGTCAATGAACAAAACTGGTCCAGCATAGCCATCGGGGATTCGGCCACCCTCCTGTTGGAAAATGTAGTGGAAAAAATTCCCGGAAAGGTGATTCGTAAATCGCAAGCTGCTGACATGGCAACTGGTGCATACTGGGTGGAAATTCAGGCAGAGAAGGAAATAGATTATGCCTTAGCCTCGGGGATGTTCGGAAAAGCCGAGATTTTTCCAAGCCAAAAAACAGAAGGATGGCTAATACCCTACGAAGCGCTTTTGGATGCGGAAGGGGAAATCGGATATGTTTTCGTGACTGAGGACAGAAAAATCGCCAAAAAGGTCCAAGTAAAGCTCGGCAAACTGGATATCAACCAGGTTCAGGTCAAATCTGGTCTTGAAAATCAAAAAGAGCTGATTGTATCCGGAAGTGCTTATCTGTCTGCAGGGTCTTCTATTTTAATTCAGGACTGAAATGAAAATCTCCGAATTTGCAGTCAAAAATTACCAGTTCACCCTGGTGATTTTCCTTATGACCATCGCGGTGGGCTTGACTACCTTTCTCAATATGCCCCGCAGTGAAGATCCGGTAATTGAGTCTCCCCAGTTTCCGGTGATTGTAATCTATCCCGGTACCAGCCCTGAAGATATGGAAGAACTGGTCGTAGATCCTATAGAAAAGGCAGTCTATGCCTTGGAAAACATCAAAAAAATCAAAACAGAGATCAAGGACGGGGTTGCTATTCTTTTCGTCGAATACAACTACGAAGAAGATGTGGATCAAAAGTATCAGGAACTAGTCCGGGAAATCAACGCCCTTCGGCCAGATCTACCTCAGGATATTTACTCCATCGAGGTGAGAAAAGTCCGGCCTTCGGATGTGAATATCCTTCAAATTGCTCTGATCAGTGAGACCGCCGGCAAGGACCTGTTGAAAAAGTACGGAGAACGCCTGCAAGACGAGCTCGAAAAAATTACCGAACTCAAGAAAATCACGATACATGGGCTCCCCGAACCTACCGTCACGGTCCAGGTAAGGATAGATCAGCTTGCCGAAAAAAACATCCCGCTCAATGCCGTTTTGGGAAGTCTTCAGAGCGAATTGGGCAACCTTCCCGGCGGACAATTGGATGCAGGAAGCAAAACTTTCAATGTGAAAACCAGTGGAAATTACCGTACAGCTGAGGAGATTTCAGAAACGATCATTTACTCCTTTGAGGGCAAAAAAGTAAAGCTAGGCGACGTAGCTTACGTGGCAGAAGACTGGGAAGAAAGCAAACACATCACCCGAATCAATGGGTATAGGTCCATTTTTGTCACTGCCGCACTCAAGGAGGGGAACAACATTTCTACCATTCAGGATAAGTATTTAGCTGTATTGGATCGCTTTGAGCAGGAACTTCCCGAAAACATTGACTTTTACCTGGCCTTTGATCAAGCCAATTATGTCAATCGGAGGCTGGGAGGATTGGGAGTAGATTTCCTGATCGCGATAGGGTTAGTCTTTCTTACCCTCCTGCCTTTGGGCAATCGGGCCTCGGTGATAGTGATGATTTCCATTCCTCTTTCCTTGGCCATAGGCTTGGTTTTACTCAACACGCTCGGCTTTGGTCTCAATCAGTTGAGTATTGTAGGCCTGGTTGTAGCCTTGGGACTGCTGGTAGACGACAGTATTGTGGTGGTAGAAAATATCGAACGCTGGATCATTGAAGGATTTTCGAAGAAAGAAGCTGCATTGAAAGCCACGCAGCAAATCTCTCTTTCGGTTGTTGGATGTACCGTCACGCTCATAATCGCCTTCCTACCCTTGGTTTTTTTGCCTGAGGCATCGGGAGATTTTGTTCGGAGTCTTCCCATAGCCGTGATTTTAAGTGTTTTTGCATCCATGATCGTGTCCCTCACCATCATTCCATTTCTTTCTACCTGGCTGTTGAAAGACAAGGGGCCCGACCATTCCAATAAAATCTACGAACTCTTCAAGCGGGGAATCCATGCCAGCTATGCACCTCTCTTGGAAAAAGCACTCAACAGCCCTAAAAGGACTTTGATTTTGGCTGGATTAATTTTCCTTTCCTCCATGACCCTTTTTCCCATCATTGGATTCAGCCTTTTTCCTCCATCAGAAAAGCCCCAATTTCTCATCAATATCACCACCCCACTTCAATCCAACTTGACTACAACGGATGAAGTGACTCAGGCAGTCGAAAAAGAATTGATGGACTTACCGGCCATTTTGAATTTCGCATCCAATGTAGGCAAAGGAAATCCAAGAATTTACTACAATGAAATCCCTGAAAATGAACGGACGGACTATGCTCAGATTTTTGTACAATTGCACCCGGAAACCTCCCCACCTGAAAAGCTTAAACTGATCGGGGATTTGAAGGAAAAATTTGCGGATTTTCCCGGTGCAAGGGTAGAAATCAAAAACTTCGAGCAAGGCCCCCCGGTAACCGCCCCCGTCGAAGTTAGGCTCACGGGTGAAAATCTGGATACCCTTCGCGCCTTGGCTGGAAAAGTGGAGGCTCTACTCAAGCAAACCCAGGGAACCATTTACATCAATAATCCTGTAGCCAATCTCAAAACTGACATTCGCGTCGCTATTGATAAGGAAAAGGCCAGGCAATTGGGGGTTTCTATTGGAGATATTGATCGTACTGTTCGATTGGCAATTTCCGGTTTGGATTTGGGTACGTTCACTGATTCAGATGGCATTGAGAGGACGCTAAAAGTAACCAGCTCCAAGGCAGATCGAGCCAACCTGACCACCTTTGAAGGAATATATGTAAACAATGCCCGGGGAGCAGCTGTTCCTTTATTTCAGTTTGCGGATTTAAAACTGGAAAGCAGTACGCTGACTATCGATCATTACAATAAAAAGAGGGCTGTATCGGTTTCTGCTTTTGTCGACCAAAATTTCCTGGCGGACCGGGTCATTTCAGGGGTAATCGCACAAATGGACCAATTGGATTTTCCGGATGGATACAGCTATACCATGGGAGGAGAATACGAAACCCGACAAGAATCCTTTGCGGGATTCAATACCATCATTATCGTAACGGTATTCCTTTTTATTGCAGTATTGATTCTGCTCTTCAAAACATTTAAGAGTACCATAATCGTGCTTTCTGTGATTCCACTGGGTATGGTGGGAGCCTTAGCAGCACTTTGGATGACCGGGAACTCTTTGTCTTTCGTAGCGATTATAGGCCTTATTGCGTTAGCAGGTATTGAGGTAAAAACTTCGATTCTACTGGTAGATTTTACCAACCAATTGAGAAAAGAAGGAATGTATCTTGACTTGGCTATCCGAGAGGCAGGAGAAATCAGGTTTTTACCCATAGTCTTGACTACCATTACCGCAATAGGCGGATTGATCCCCATTGCATTGAGTACCAACCCGCTGATTTCTCCCTTGGCCATTGTGCTGATAGGAGGTCTAATCAGCTCGACTCTTCTCTCCAGAATTGTCACCCCTGTGATGTATAAACTATTACCGCCTACTATTTGAAACTATGAACCAGCAATTCTCAAAACTAAAAAAAGCCGTAGAGGTCTTCCACTCCTATGGCATCACTCTGGCCGGTGAGCGAAAAAACGACCACTTCATTCAGCAACTCAATATGGACCCGGTATTTGTCAATGGGTTGATCTTTGAGTTGGAGTACAACCTTCAGCTGTTTTTCCAGGACGAATGGCTTGGAAAAGCCTGCACTCCAAAGGAAGTAATCAAGCTCTTGCTGAATATCCCTCAAGACAACTGATCCTCAGGGTCAATTGTCTTGATTTTCAATGCCTTTTGAATAGACCAAACCAATGATGAACAGAAGAAAATTTATGGGTAGCTTGGGTGTGGCCATCCCAGCCGTTGCTCTGTATCATTACTTGGATATAAAACCCGAACCCACCTTGAGCTTTATTTCCAATCCCAAACTTCCCTACGACAAACTTCCCTCCGGGTGGAAAGGCACACCTCTGAGAAGTGATGGCACTTTTCAGAACCTTTTCCACCCTTTTGAGGCAAGTTTGACAGAAGTATTGAAATGGAAGCTCAAGGGAAATCCCCAGGCTGAAGAAAAGAAAAAAGATAAGCGAAGACTGGAGATCCAGAAAATCTCCAGATTCAAGCCCAACGGCAAAGACCAGATTATTTGGTTGGGACATGCCAGCTATTTGATTCACATCGGAGGGGTGACGCTTTTGACTGATCCGGTTTGGTTGGAAAACTGGATCTTGAAAAGATACTCAGATCTACCCATCAATCCGGAGACTTTGGAAGGGATCGATTATATCCTGATTTCCCACGATCACAGAGACCACTGTGATGAGGCTACCTTGAAGCTGCTGGGCAAAACCCTGCCTCAAGCACAGATTCTCACGGGGCTTAGGATGACTGATCTTTTGCAGCCCTGGATGCCCAAAAATAAAATTCAAGAGGCAGGTTGGTTCCAATCCTATGATTTGAAAGAAAGTTTGAGAATTACTTTTGTCCCCTCAAGGCATTGGTCACGAAGAGGACTTTTGGACACCAATCAGCGGCTTTGGGGAGGATACTTCATGGAAAGCGGGGACAAAAGCCTATATTTCATGAGTGATTCGGGCTATGGACCCCATTTCAAATTGATTGGAGATACCCTTGGCGCACCTGAGTATGCCATGATGGGCGTGGGGGCATTTAAGCCGGAATGGTTTATGCACCCCGTACATACCAGCCCAATGGATGCAGTCAAGGCATATCAGGAGATGGGGGGCAAAAACTTTATCCCTATGCACTTTGGGACTTTTGACCTATCAGATGAATTGCTTTTGGAACCCTTGGATTGGCTGACAGAACACGCGAACGAAGTGAGTGGAAATCTGATTTATCCTGTTTTGGGAAAAAATCTGATTTGATCATCTAAAAAAAACTTGAGTTTGCATCTGTGATTTTGATTTTTCCCACAATTTGGAGAAATCGCAAGACAGTGAACCCAACCAATCTCGATTCCGTACGACTCAATTTCTCCCAGGGAGACCTTCTCCTACTCAATCTGGCCTTGGCCCTCATCATGTATGGTGTAGCTCTTGACTTGAAGTGGAGTGATTTTCAATACCTAGTCAAAAATCCAAAAGGCTTTTTCCTTGGGCTACTTTCCCAATTTATCCTGCTCCCTCTTCTTACCTACTTGTTGGTTTTGACGATTCAGCCTCCTCCAAGCGTGGCTTTGGGCATGTTCTTGGTAGCTGCCTGCCCCGGGGGAAATGTTTCCAACTTTCTCACCAGCTTGGCTAAAGGAAATTCTGCACTCTCGGTAAGCCTTACTGCTTTCTCTTCCAGCAGTTCTCTTTTCTTGACGCCATTAAACTTTGCACTTTGGGCAGGTCTTTATGCTCCCACAGCTTTGATGCTCAAAGAGATTTCTTTGGATACCGTGGATGTATTGGTGACCGTGGGTTTGATTTTAGGAATCCCCCTCTTTTTGGGAATCCTTACCCGACAAAAATTACCCCGATTCGCGGAAAAAACCTCAAAAATACTTCGTCCATTGAGTATTCTGATTTTTGCCGCTTTTGTGGTGATTGCCTTTGCGGGCAATTTTAGCCTGTTTATCCAATACATTCAGCTGATTTTCCTTTGGGTTTTAGCACATAATCTGGTCGCCTTACTAGCAGGCTATATCACAGGAAAAATTGCCCGACTGCCCCTTGCAGATATCAAAACGCTGACTATTGAAACAGGAATTCAAAATTCTGGCTTGGGTCTGGTTTTGATTTTCACGTATTTTGATGGACTGGGTGGCATGGCAATCATCACTGCTTGGTGGGGAATATGGCACCTGATTTCCGGTTTGGGAGTCGCTACCTTTTGGAATTCCAAATGATACAAAACCTTTTCAACGGAGTGCTCAGAATCTTGGTGAAAATAGCCCTGCATGGGTATTTTCATCGAATTCACGTCCATGGCAAAAAAAATATCCCTCAAGGGAAACCGGTAATTCTGGTAGCCAACCATCAGAATGCCCTGATTGACCCTTTGCTTTTGGCTACACACACCCGACTTCGTCCTTACTTTTTGACCCGGGCTTCAGTTTTCAAAAACCCGATTGCGGCAAAACTCCTGCATTTTATCCGGATGCTTCCGGTATATCGCGTTAGGGATGGATTTTCCACGATTCAGCAAAATCAACAAACATTTGAACAGACCTATGAGGTGCTGAGAAAAAATGGTTGCGTGGTCATTTTTGCGGAGGGAGGCCACAGTCTGACACGAAACCTTAGGCCACTGAGCAAGGGATTTACCCGGATGGCTTTTGGTTTATTGGAAAAATACCCTGGGATTCAACCTTTAATTTTGCCAGTAGGGATCGACTACAGTGCTCACAAAAGATCAGGAAGTTGGGTTAACATTACATTTGGAACTCCTATACCGGTGGATATGCCTCCGGCTCAATCCGGGAAACTGACCAAGCGGGTAGAAAATGATTTGAGAGCATTGGTAGTGAATATCCCAGAGAAAACATATGAAGAAACGCTGCATCGCATACTGGAGCATCAGGTGGATGTAAGTTCCAAGGCAGAAGTAGATTATTTTCTGGCTCATGGCCAGCCAAAAAATCCCTCAGCCGAACTTTCCGGGCTCAGGAATAAAGTAATGAAGCTCTTCCATTTACCACTCTTTGGCCTTTGGCTTCTCAAAAAGCCCGGTGTGAAAGACGAGGTATTTACAGCCACATGGAAGTTTTTGATCGGTTTCTGCTTCGCTATTCCCTATTACTTTTTCCTGCTATGGCTGACTATGGAGACCCCCGTGGGCACTTGGGGCCTGGCCTTCTTGCTCATGGCATGGATAGCCCTCTGGAGAAATAAAAATCCCGAAGAATAGCCTTGCCCTGCCAAATATTATTTGGTGAAGTTTGTTAACTTTGGGTTGAATTCAGACCCAAATTTAACTCACCATGAATCAAGACTTCTTACCTATAAACGGTACCGACTATGTAGAGCTGTATGTCGGAAATGCCAAACAAAGTGCACTCTTTTACCAATACGCCTTCGGATTTGAATTGATCGCCTACTCCGGACCCGAAACTGGAGTGAAAGACCGTGCTTCCTATGTCTTAAAGCAGGATAAAATCCGATTGGTGCTTACCTCTCCCCTTTCCTCAGATCACCCTATCAATCAACATATCCAAAAACACGGAGACGGAGTAAAAGTATTGGCCCTATGGGTGGATGATGCGGAAAAATCCTGGAATGAAACCACCTCCCGCGGAGCGAAATCTGCTGCAGAACCCAAAGTATTCAAAGATGAGCATGGAGAAGTAAAAATGGCTTCGATCCATACCTATGGGGATACCATCCACACTTTTGTAGAGCGAAAAAACTACCGAGGAGTGTTTCTTCCCAGTTTCAAGCCAAGAAAAAGTACCTACCAGGCAACTTCCATTGGTCTGAAATACATTGACCACTGTGTTGGAAATGTGGCTTTGGGAGAAATGAACCATTGGGTGGAATTCTATGAAAAAGTGATGGGCTTCAAGCTGCTGATCACTTTTGACGACAAAGATATCTCCACCGAATACTCCGCCCTCATGTCCAAGGTAGTTTCTAACGGCAACGGCTACATCAAATTCCCGATCAACGAACCTGCAGAAGGCAAGAAAAAGTCCCAAATCGAAGAATATCTGGATTTTTATGGAGGCCCCGGGGTGCAGCACATGGCTATCGCTACGGATGACATCATTCACACGGTCAGTGAATTGAGAAAAAGAGGAGTTGAATTTCTTGAAGTTCCCGGCACATATTATGACGATCTTTTGGATCGGGTGGGAAAAATCGATGAAGACCTTCAGCCACTCAAAGAACTGAATATTCTGGTAGACCGTGATGAAGAAGGCTATTTGCTTCAGATTTTCACCAAACCGGTACAGGACCGCCCTACCCTTTTCTTTGAGATCATTCAGAGAAAAGGAGCTACTTCCTTTGGAAAAGGAAATTTCAAAGCTCTGTTTGAAGCGATTGAAAGAGAACAGGAATTGAGAGGGAATTTGTAGAGTAAGAGTTAGACGCTAGATGTAAGGCCATAGACATAAGATGCGAAAAGTTGTTTCTTGCATCTTATGTCTTGTGTCTAATATCTATTTATACAGCTTCTCATGCATCTTTTTCAGCTCTTGCACTGCGATTTTGATGATTTGGCGATCATAAGTCATTAGCCCATTTGTTTCGATCTCCACATCAGTAGTTTGGGTGTAGACTGCTGCTGCCAAGCCTTTCGGGATATATTCTGCCAAATCTTCAATCAGACCGGAGTATCTTGCTTTTAACTCATCCGCTGAGGAAAAACTCTGATACCCCCAATTGTCTTTTTGCTGCCAAGTATGACCCTCAAGAGGAAGTCCCAGTCCTCCAAACTCTCCCAATACCATGATGGACTTTTCACCGAATATACCTGGATCCGGCATGACTGGGTCAGGATAATTGTGAAGATCCAAAATATCCCCCACTACTGTGGATCCTTCCATTTCAAAATTACCACCAGATGCAGCATTAATCAGGCGGCTGGGGTCCAGTTCACGGGTCATTCGGGTGATTTCCGCAGTTTTAAACTGTCCCCAAGCTTCATTGAAAGGAACCCAAACCACAATGGAAGGAAAAAACTTGAATTCGTTGATGATTTCTTTCCACTCGGTCTTGAAAATAGCTTCGGATTCGGAAGTCCTTACCTTTTCCACTCCTTCCCGAATCACTCCCGGACGGACTTCCCATCGATTGCCCATATCTCCGCTGGGCATGTCCTGCCAAACGAGCATCCCCAATCTATCCGCATGATAATACCATCGGGCTGGCTCCACTTTGACATGTTTTCGGATCATATTGAAACCCATCTCCTTGGTTTTCTCAATGTCGAAAAGCAAGGCTTGGTCCGTAGGTGCAGTATAGAGACCATCAGGCCACCATCCTTGATCCAGTGGACCATAGTGAAATAGGGGATTACCATTTAAAAAAAGGCGTTGGAAACCATCCTGAGTTTTCGCCATGCGAATATCTCTGTAAGCAGCGTAAGATTTGACCTCTTCAATCAGCTTTTTTCCTTCAAATAGCCTTACCAAAACCTCATACAAAAAAGGAGAGTCCGGAGACCAGGCTTTGGGTGAATTCAGCTTAACCGGAATTGGAGAACCGGCTTTACCTTTGAAAGTGCCGGATACGGAAGGGCCCTCTTTGACCAAGACTTCCACTTCCAGACCGGTTTTTTCTGAATAAACTTCAGGATAAAAAACCTGAACCCCATTTTCCCAATCTGTATTGGAATAGATTCCCGAAATGAAGCTTTCAGGGACCGTTTCCAACCACACCGTCTGCCAAATCCCAGTCACAGGAGTATACCAGATTCCCTTGGGTTCCCTGACTTGCTTACCTCTGGGCTGAGGTCCCGAATCGCTGGGGTCCCAGACCCTCACCCGGATTACTTGAGTTTTTCCGGCATTCAAATGAGGGGTAATGTCAAAGGAAAAGGAATCATATCCTCCATGATGCTTGCCTGTTCCTTTCCCATTTACCCATACCTCTGTCTCCCAATCAGAAGCCCCAAAGTGAAGTAAAACACGTTTGCCTTTGGTAGGAAGCACCAAATCAAACGACTTCTCGTACCATAGCTCATTTTCCGGACCGACTTCCTTTTGCACGCCGGAAAGATAGGATTCCACTGGAAAGGGAACAGTTATTTTCCCTGCAAAACCCGTCTCAGGAAGGCTTCCCTTAGGTAAAATAGCATAGTCCCAAGGTCCATTGAGGTTTTGCCAATCGGACCGTCTCAGCTGAGGTCGGGGGTATTCCTGCAGGGGCGCCGCAGGGTTTACAGAATCGGTCCAAGGGGTTTTCAACCGCACTGATTGAGCATTGGCAAAAAAGGATGACACCAGAAAAAAACTCAAAAACAAACTTCGCATAAAGGATAAATTAGGGTTGATTATTTACTGGAACTGGCCAAAAACTGCAAAATCCAAAGGTTTACAAGAATGGTCTGATCTGGCAATAGAGCTAGGTCAAGGACAAAGCTTCAGAGGTATTTGCCTGTTTTTGCGTTAAAAATATACTTCCAAAAAACAGGATTTCCATCCCCTATTGACAGTTTCTACACAAAAACCCGAATCATTTCAGTACAACATCCAGCTGGAAAGAAGTAAAAAATCCGAAGAGCCAAGGATTAATTATGAGCAATCACCTTATTCAAATTACTGAAAGTCAAACCATAAGGAAATGGATCGCACTGCAATCTTTGGAGCATTACTTCTGCCGGAACCGGAAAAGGAATCGGGTAAATCCGAAGCGATGGAGCCACCGGAAATTTCCTCTTCCATGCCCTGGAGTACAAATCGAATATCCGAACCTCGATCTCCATCCACTCTTGACTTCCACTCCAATCCCACGTCTTTTCCATCAGACCTCACGTGTACTCCCATCTGATCAAAGACCAAATCCACAAAATCGAAAGAGGCAAAAAATTGCGGAGGATGCTGACTTTGAGCCTGCAAATCCCATTCTCCATAGGCCCCTGAATGTTCTTTCCAGATGACTTTTCTCAATTCCACTACAGGAAAATCAAAATCGAGACCCAAATACCGGGAGGAAGAATCCGATGTCAAGGCCTCTCCTGTGGCCTCCATTTTCAGCTTTCCATCGGGAAAAATAGACCAAACCAGTCCTGATGGCCAAGAGTCGAATTTGGAAATAATCTGAACTGTCCCGTTTTTAAGTCTTTTCCACATGATCTGTTTCAGCTGGATCTCCGGATTGCTTTCCTCGAGCTGCTGAGCAAAAGGCAATAGGTCCATTCCTACTTTCACCATGTCCAGAGTTCCGCTTTTTTTGCCAAAGACAAAGAGCTTGTCCCCTATCGATACTTGAAGATCCAGCGTAGATTCTCTGATCTTAATATTTTCTGAGGGAGCTGAGAAAAGCGGCTTTTTTTCCTTATTGGGTACAAATGATTCAGAAAGAAGAAGGAAAAGAGTCAAAAGTAAAGTAATGGGAAAAAGAAGGTGATTTTTCATATACATATTTGGCGCAAAAGCCGAACCAAAATAAAGAATCTCTTTTCGGTATTGAAAATCAGGCAGAAAAATATTCGGATCGAAAGACATTTATTGGGAATGGTGGCAAAATTTGACATTTTACATAAATTAGAAACGTACTGAAATTTTTAAACCCATGAGTTCAATAGATCCCGCTATCGAAAGCAAAGTTCAAAAGTGGTTGGATGGCAATATAGATGCCCAAACCAAAGAAGCCATCAAGAAACTTAAAGTAGAAAACCCTACAGAATTGATAGATTCCTTCTATCAAGACCTAGAATTTGGAACCGGAGGACTACGAGGTCTGATGGGTGTAGGCACAAACAGAATGAACGTCTACACGGTCGGTATGGCCACTCAAGGATTGGCAAACTATCTGCTTCAATGCTTCCCCGACGAGGAAATAAAAGTGGCCATAACTCATGACAGCCGAATCAACAATACGCTTTTTGCCCGCACCACAGCGGATGTCCTGACTGCAAATGGGATCTCAGTCCTTTATTTCAGAGAGATGCGCCCTACCCCGATGCTTTCCTTTGCAGTCCGCCACTTTGGATGCAAATCCGGAGTGATGATCACGGCCTCACACAATCCGAAAGAATACAATGGGTACAAGGCCTACTGGGACGATGGTGCTCAAGTAGTCGCTCCACATGACACAAACATCATCAACGAGGTCAAAAAGATCATTTCCTTTGATCAAGTCAATTGGGACAAAAAGGATGAGCTTTTGCATTTCATCGAGGAGGAATTTGATCAGATTTATCTGCACAAGGTCAAAGAACTAAGTCTCTCACCCAAGGCAATTCAGGCTCATCGATCCATGCCTATTGTCTTTTCCCCAATTCATGGAGCATCTGGCAAAATGGTTCCAGATGCACTTCGGGTGTTTGGTTTTGACAATATCCATGTAGTCCAGGAGCAGATCAAGCCGGACGGAACTTTCCCAACCGTCATTTACCCCAATCCGGAAGAGGCCGAAGCCCTCACACTTGCTGTGGAATTGGGCAAAAAAGTCCAGGCAGACTTGGTATTGGCCTGTGACCCCGATGGGGATCGGTATGCGGCGGTTGTTCCCAATGAAGGGGGGGACTATGAATTGCTCAATGGCAATCAGACCGGTACGCTCCTCACTTATTACCTGCTTTCCCGTTGGAAGGAATCCGGCAAGCTTGACGGAAAACAGTTTATGGTCAACACCATTGTGACTACGGAATTGATCAACCGGCTCGCCGAGGGCTTTGGAGTGAAATGCTTCAATGTGTTGACTGGTTTCAAAAATATCGCAGCCATTATCCGGGAATTGGAAGGAAAAGAGACTTTTATTGGTGGAGGGGAAGAGTCCTATGGCTATTTGGTTGGAGATTTTGTGCGGGACAAGGATGGAGTCAGTGCCTGTGCCATGGTGGCAGAGGCTATCGCCTATTACAAGACTCAAGACAAAAACGTCTTCCAAGTGCTCGCTGAGGTTTATCAAAAATTCGGTTTCTACAAAGAATCTCTTATTTCAGTAACCAAAAAGGGTAAAGACGGGGCAGAACAGATTCAGAAACTCATGGCTGACTTCCGTACCAATCCACCCTCTGAAATGAACGGAAGTCCTGTGGAGCGAATAGTGGATGTAAAGAACGCTACAGTCACGGAGGTAAAATCAGGAAAAGTAGAAAAACTGAATATGGACAAATCCAATGTGATGCAGTTTTATTTGGAGGACGGAAGCAAGATTTCGGCAAGGCCTTCCGGCACCGAACCCAAAATCAAATACTACTTCTCAGTCAATTCTCCTTTGGTTAAAGAAGAAGACTATCGAAAAGTAGAAAAAGAACTGACCGAAAAACTGGAAGGACTACGGGCCTATTTCAGTTGATCCCTACTTTAAATTTGTTAAGAAATGGCTGATTCTGTGATGGGATCGGCCTTTTTTAGGTATCGCCTACATGAATCAGCGCATCGCCTACGTTGATGACCGGGTTATTATTGACTCCGATGACATATCCATTGGAAGGGGACTTGACTGGAACGACCACCTGACCGTAAGGATCCGAAATTCTGGCCAGGATTTGCCCTTTTTTTACATTGTCTCCAAGGTTGACTGAGGAGTAAAAAATACCCGAAGCCTTAGCACGTACCCAATCGCTGTTTTTCAGAATCAGAGTTTCGAGAGGCTCGGGGGCATCTTCGATCATACCCAGATGTTGCAGAATTCTCTTGGTACCGGATATCCCTTCCTCAATCGAGAGCGGGTCCAATCGCATGGACTCTCCCCCTTCAAACACAAGAATGTGTTTTTGCGCCTTATAGGCCGTCTTTCGGAATGACTTTTCAATATGCTTGGAATTCACCATAAACCGCGTACCAAAAGCCTTGGCAAGTTCCAATCCCTTTTTATCAGAAAAGTCCACCCTTATCTGAGGATAATTGGAAAGCATCCTACCTCCGGTGTGAAAATCTATCCCATAATCGATTTGGGGAATGATTTCTTCACTGAGGATAAATGCGATTCTGGAAGCTAGGGAGCCTTTTTTGCTTCCTGGAAAACTCCGATTCAGATCTCTTCCATCGGGAAAGGTCCTGCTGTTGGATAAGAAACCGTAGATATTCACCAAGGGAATAATGACCAAAGCTCCTTTTTTTAAATCCAACCCCTGATCTACT
Source organism: Algoriphagus confluentis (assembly GCF_036245625.1). Classification (NCBI taxonomy): domain Bacteria; kingdom Pseudomonadati; phylum Bacteroidota; class Cytophagia; order Cytophagales; family Cyclobacteriaceae; genus Algoriphagus; species Algoriphagus confluentis. The sequence continues at coordinate 229,129 of NZ_BTPD01000003.1, read as the reverse complement.
TCTTCAAGAAACTTTTTGGCAGTGACCACTCCATTGATTTCATCTCCATGAATCCCCCCACTGATCAAGACTATAGGACCTGCTTTGCTGGAGGAGCGGATAAAAATCGGCAAATCAATCAAGGTGTGTGTGGGAAGTTTGGCAATGGGAATTTCCAGATTGACCTGCTGCCCCCACCTTACCCGGGTGCCATTGATTTGTATTTCTCGCATAAACTGTCTTCAGTTACCGACCAACTTTCTAGATTTGAGCTAAAATTCTTGCTTATTTCGCAGGACAAGCCCAAACCATGAAGATAATAGAAAACCTTTCCCTCAAGCCCTTCAATACTTTTGCAATAGATAAAAAAAGCAGATTTTTTACCCAAGCCGAAGATTTGGATGCTCTCAAAGGATCATTGATGTGGGCTAAAGAAAGGCAATTGCCGGTTTTGATACTGGGAGGAGGAAGCAATGTATTGTTGACTCGGGATTTTCCGGGCTTGGTGATCAAAATAGAACTCAAAGGTATAGAGGTGATCCAGGAAACTGAAGAAGAAATCTGGGTAGAAGTGGGTGCAGGAGAAAACTGGCACGAATGGGTTCTTTTTGCCATAAAACAAAATTGGGCTGGAATTGAGAATCTGTCTTTGATTCCCGGTACGGTTGGGGCCTCTCCCATGCAGAATATCGGTGCCTACGGAGTCGAGATCAAAGAAGTCTTCGAAAGTCTAAAAGCCCTAAACAGAGATACCCTGAACATGGAGACCTTTGATGGCGAAGCCTGTCAATTCGGCTATAGAGAGAGCGTGTTTAAGCATGAATTGAAGGATAGGTACGTGATTACTTCTGTGGTGTTTCGGCTTCAGAAGGTACCCCGGTTCAACATAAGCTATGGTGCAATTCAAGACACTTTAAAGCAAAACGGAGTAAAGGACATTTCCATACAGGCTGTCAGTGACGCGGTGGTGGAAATACGTAGGTCCAAATTGCCTGATCCTAAAGAAATCGGAAATGCGGGTTCATTTTTCAAAAATCCAACGATTGCCTTTGAGGCATTCGAAAATCTGAAAGCTCAATTTCCCTCTATCCCCGGATACTCAGTAGAAAATGGCGTGAAAGTGCCCGCAGGATGGCTGATCGAACAGGCTGGATGGAAGGGGAAAAAGATCGGAGAGGTAGGTGTACATGCCAAGCAGGCCCTGGTTTTGGTAAATTTTGGCCATGGAGACGGGAAGGCCATTCAAAGTTTGGCGCAGGATATCCAGAATTCGGTAAATGAAAAATTTGGAATTTTCCTGAGCCCAGAGGTTAATTTCGTTTAAATCAAAGGGTCCTGAACTTCCAGCTCCTTGGCGTATCGATCCACATCCACACCGAACTTTATTAAAAAGTCCACCCCCTCATCCCTTCCGATTCCTTTATATTCAGCGTAAGAGAAGAGATAGACTACCTTAGAAATCCCCATTGAGAAAATAATTCTTGCACAGGCAAGACAGGGGGCCAGAGTGACATATAGCGTTGACCCTTCCACAGAAGTATTGTTTTTTACTGCATAAAGGATGGCATTCTGCTCTGCGTGGAGGGCCAGAGAACAACTCCCTTTGCTATCTCTGGCACAGCCGTGCTCCGGAAATTCCACGTCACAGTTGTGTGTTCCCGCAGGGGGGCCATTGTATCCGATGGAAATGATCCTGGTATCCTTGGTCAATACTGCCCCCACATGTTTTTTGATGCAATGGGATCTTCTGGCCAGATTGATGGCCAATTCCATGAAAATATCGTCGAAATCAGGTCTACTCATAAAATTTATTTGCCAAAAATAATAATCCTTAACTCTTTGAGGGGAATGAAATGAATAAAGAGAATCTTTTTTCCGTTACAGAAGAAAAATTAAATTTCCCAAGAAGTAATCTCAATTCAACCTCCCCCATGTTTGTACCCAAATATTTCTTTCCTTTAGCCCTTTTTTCTTTGCTGCTTCTGTTCTCTTGCAGTTCGATAGAGGTATTTAAAGAAAATACCGAGATCCCGGTTTCTAAACCCTATCAAAGCTTTGTTATTGTCAATAAAGAACTTAATATCAGAGGATTTGAAGAGAACTTTATAGATGAGATGGTGAAAATTGAATTGCAAAAACAACTGGAACAGGCAGGAATGGTCTACGATGCCAAGCGGCCTGACTTGGTCATTCGGTACCATTCCAATGAAGATCCCCGAAAAAAAGAAACGATCAATAATGTCAACCCCTATCCATTTTGGGGATATCGGGTCTATGATCCTTGGTTATTTAATCCCTACAACATGCAAAATATGAATCGGGTCAGTGTATCCAACTATGAGCTTTTGCAGGTAATTCTGGATTTTATTGACCCAGTACAGGACAAATACCTGATGACGCTGACAGCAGTAACCGAAGTTAGCAACCCCAAAACCAAACCAAAAAAGGTGCTGAAATCCTTAAGTTCAGCTACACAAGTTTTCCTCAAAACTAACCCCATCATTGCAAAATAACCATGGAAAAGCAATACAAAACCCTCGAAGAGTTTTACCCCTACTACTTGCAGGAGCATCAAAATGCCACCTGCCGAATGCTGCACTTTGTAGGAACAGGCTTATTGTTCGTCATTTTGATTGCAGCCCTGGTGACAGGAAATTACACTTGGCTTGTTTCTATCCCTTTTGTCGGCTATGGATTTGCTTGGATTGGTCATTTCTTTTTCGAAAAAAACAAGCCAGCTACCTTTCAATATCCTCTCTTCAGCCTGGCCTCTGATTTCAAACTGTTTTTTGACCTTCTTTTAGGAAAACAAAAATTCAACCCTGAGTAATAATTGAATTAATCCTTACAATCTTTTTTGGCAAAGTATTTGCAAATAAATATTTAATTGGCATTTTTGTATAAATATTATTGTATTTCAAACCCCATATAACGCATTTTGATGCTAACGATAGTTCTCATAGATGATGATCCTATCAGTACTTTTGTTACTGAAAAGCTGATCTCCAAAAATGTTAAGGAGCCTTGTCAGTTTTTTAAGTATCAGAGTGCCAGAAGAGCCTTGGAGGAAATTGACACGATCAATCCGAATTACCTCTTCTTGGATCTGAACATGCCGGAAATGACGGGATGGGACTTTTTGGATCATTTCCAGCCTAGGGACACAGATGCTCAAATCTACATACTGAGCAGTTCTGTGGACGAAAGGGACATCAACAAAGCCAGTCAATACCAGATCGTAAGGGATTACCTTTCCAAACCTCTAATAAAAAAATACATTAAAAACATCTTCAACTGATAAAACTGACTTTATGGTCAGTTTTTTTTTGATCTTTTTTATCTTTAGAAAACCACAATAGCAAATACGAGTTATCAAAGAAAAAAGGATATGGCAAAAGCAAACCCTGAATTAATAGCTGCATTAGAAAAGACGATCACCAAACTTTCCAATGGTGCCGCCTATCAGTGGGGACATATGGGCGCCTGCAATTGTGGAAATTTAGCTCAGGAACTGACTCAATTGAGCAAAGCGGAAATCCACCAATTTGCCATGCAGCGCTATGGGGATTGGAATGAGCAGATCCTCGACTATTGCCCCACAAGCGGATATCCCATGGACATGATGATTTCCAAAATGTTGAATTACGGCTTGACTTTGGATGATCTTGCCCATTTGGAGCGACTTTCAGATCCGGAAATATTAAAATCAATTCCGAAGGAGAAAAGAGATCAGCTGAATAAAAATTCAAGAGAAGATGTGGTGCTCTACATGAAGGTTTGGGCCTCCTTACTTAGGGAAAAATGGCTGATTCAGCAAGGTTCAGAGGTGAATTTATCTCCTGAAAAAAAATTAAAGTCAGCTGTATTGGTCTAATTGATTTTTTCTCTTATTTCGTACCGTTGAATCAATAAAACCCTTTAAAAAATAAGCTATGGAGGATTTTGAAGAAGAATTCGATGAGTTTGATGACTTCGAAGAAGAAGACGAGTTTGATGACGAATTTGAAGACGAGTATGATCTTGAGGAAGAAAACGAATTTGTAGATGACAATTTCGTTGACTTCGATGAAGATGAAGATGACTTCGAAGATGAAGATTTTGAAGAAGATCTGGACGACTTGGATTAAAAAACAGTCCAGTACCCCAAGTGCCTTTGGTATTTTGAGACCCCGGCTTTATCTTCGCCCTGTCTTTAGCAACTCAAACATAAAATCATGATTCTATTGGATATTTTCAGCTCTCCACTCATGTCAGGGGCTCAGTTGTTCCTCCTCATTGTGTGTATTCTTATTGGCTTGGGCGCCGGACTTTCCGCGATGGATGCAAGAAGCACTCTCGATAAGAAAAAGAAAGCTGATCATTAAAAGATACGTTAAAGGAGGTTTCTACCTCCTTTTTTTATTCCCCTTCTATGGAAACTCAGAATTATAAAAATCATACACGATATTTTCCTTTTCACCATTTTATCGTTACTCCTCTCTCCTTGCTGTTCTTTTTATGGACAATTTTAAGAGTGGAATTCTCTTCTAAAGGTGAAATCATTACCAGTTTCTATTTTCTGACTGGAGCTTTATTGCTGGTTCTCCTTCCGCTTTTAGCTAGAATTTATGCACTCAAACTTCAGAACAGACTTATTTTGAATGAAATGAGCCTGAGATATTTCCATCTTGCCGGAGAACCTTTTTACGCCAAAGAAAAGAAATTGAAACTGGGACAAATCATAGCGCTGAGGTTTGCAAGTGACGAAGAGCTACTTCCTTTACTGGAAAAAGCGATCAACCTGTCCCTCTCTCCCAAAGAGATTAAAAAGAGCATAAAGAATTGGAAGGGGGATTATAGAAGAGTGTAATCAGTCAAAGCCACCGGATTGGAGAGCGCTTTTCACCACGTTCAACAAGCTTGATTCAGCCACCTTCTCCAAGTTTTCGGCTTTAAAATCCAGATCTGGAAGATTCAATACCAAATCAAAACCTGATGACTCTCCCAAACCTCCTGAAGTAATCAATGCGCTTCGTTTTCCGTACTTCTTGGCCAACTGAAGCAGTTCAAAGGACCCTTTTCCTTGGGTACTTTGCTGATCATATTTCCCTTCACCGGTGACAATCCAGTCGGAGGATTGGATTTTTTCCTCCATCCTTACTTGCTCAAAAAAATAAGCCGCTCCATAGTCAATAATTACATCAAAAAAGGAAGAAAGCCCCATGGCGATACCACCAGCGGCTCCAAACCCCGGGTTATCTCTCTTTTCTTTCCTTGCCTTTGATACCAATAATTGATGAAAATCTGAGGCGGCTTTTTCAAACTCCGTCCTATCCTTTGGTTTTAGTCCTTTTTGTGGTCCAAACACAGAAATAGCTCCTTCCGGTCCATAAAACATGTTTTGGACATCACAAAGGCAGGTGAAAGTAAGTTTGGGTTTGGGTATAGAACTCTGAATATGCTTGACCTGAGTCATCCATCCTGGGGAATACATTGGAATATTTCTTCCTTTTTCATCCAGAAATTCAAAACCCAAAGCAGCTAATATCCCGGTTCCCAAATCCATAGTGGCACTGCCTCCCAGTCCCAATACGATCTTCTCTGCTCCCATTTCCTGTGCAGCATGAATCATCAGACCTGTTCCAAAAGTGGAAGCTAGCCAAGGGTCTTTCTGTTCATCTGCCAAAACCCCCAGCCCCGAACAGGTGGAGACGTCCAAGAAGGCCTTTTTTTCTTTTTCATCCCAGCCAAAAAAACCCAAACATGGTTGGCCAATCGCATTGAGGGCGGGTAAGGATACTTTCTCCAGGTGTAAGGATTCCAATAATAGCTGGCAGGTACCATCCCCTCCATCAGCGATTGGCTGGATCACAAGTTGGGATGCAGGAAATACTTCTTCAATGGCTTTTTGAATCAATTGGGCCGCTCTCTGGGCTGTGATAGTTCCTTTGAAGGCATTGGGAGCAATGAGAAATCTCATGACCTGGCATTCATCCTCTTAAAATAGTCCTTCATGGCTACTTTGACCTTTGGTGCCAAGTAAATCGCCGCTATCATATTGGGAAAAGCCATGACGGCATACATCCCATCCACCAAACTGACTACCACTTCCAAAGAAGCAACAGCACCGATGACGATAGTAATCAAGTAGAAATAGTTATAATAATCCGCTTTATCCGCTCCAAACAAATAATTGGTGCACTTATGTCCGTAATAAGAATAAGTAAACATGGTGGATAAGGCAAAAACCAAAACGGATAGCATAAGGAGATATTTGCCAACGACTGGAATACCAATTTCAAATGCAGCCAAGGTAAGTTTTACGCCGTCATTTTCGGTGGATTGCCATACTCCGGTCAGCAAAATCGCCAAGGCTGTCAAGGTACAAACCACTACTGTATCGATAAAGGGACCAAGCATGGCAATCAAGCCCTCTCGAATAGGTTCGTCATTTTGGGATTGGCCATGGACCATGGGAGCCGTTCCGATTCCCGCTTCATTGGAAAAAGCGGCCCTTCTAGCCCCAACAATAATCACAGAACCAACAGCACCTCCCATCACTGCATTTCCGGTAAATGCATCGACCAGAATCAATTTGAAAATTGAAGGAATATCACCCAAATATTGAACAACAATGATCAATACGGTTGCAAAATAGACACCAACCATGAAAGGCACCATTTTGGAAGCAACGGCTGCAATCCGCTTAAGGCCTCCCAAAATGACCATTGCCGTCAGCAACATCATGATAATCCCAATAACCCATCGATTTCTAACTGTTTCCTCCAGGGTATCAGGCTCCAAAAGCACAGCTTGAGTGACAGCCGTTAATTGATTGGCTTGAAATATGGCCAAAAGACCGATCACACCGGCGATACTGAAGATATAGGAAAGAAACTTCCATTTTTTTCCCATCCCCTCCTCTATCACATACATTGGCCCACCTTGAATATTTCCCCGGGAATCTTTTCCTCTGTACATAATAGCCAAGCTACAGGTATAGAATTTGGTAGCCATCCCTACAAATGCAGCTACCCACATCCAAAAAATAGCTCCAGGTCCTCCCATATTCAGCGCAATAGCCACTCCGGAAATATTGCCCAGACCAACAGTGGAAGCAATCGCTGCAGAAAGTGCCTGTCGGGAGGTAATTTGACCCGGTGCAAGCTCATGGTCATACTTACCTTTAAGCAGACCAATGGCATGCCCCATTTTTCTGAAGGGAACAAATCCAGAGTGAATGAAAAAATAGGTACCTCCGCCCAATAGCAAGATCAAAATCGGCGTTCCCCAAATCCAGTTGCTGAATTCGACAATTATATTTCCCATGAATTAGTGCTAGTTGCTTTCAAATCGAAAATGATCTCGATAATAGGTCCAATTTGTACAAAAACAAAGCCTTTGGAGGGATTGAATAAAAAAGCCCGATGAAATATTCATCAGGCGTTAATTCATTTGCCTTCCCAATTCACTTGGGGAGAAGGATAGTACCCGATTCCCTGAATCGTCCACCTGGCCCCATGCTTTTGAATTCTTGATTTGAATCCTTCCCAGGAACGCCTGTCGCTGGAGGTCCAAGCCACTTCTGCCAAAGCAGGAAGTCGGGGAAAAGAAAGGTATTCCATATCTCCTCTGTTAGTGACCGTTTCAGTCCATAAGGGCGCTTCTACGCCAAGGATATGTTGGCTAGAAATACTGTCCGAAAAAGAGGAAGGATCCCAACTGTAAGCATCTTCGAGCTCAATGTAAGCTGCCCAATGTAGTCCTATTCGGGAAGTACTGTCGTATTGCATGTCAAGATAGGCTCTGGTCGCAGGAGACATCAGGATTTGATTGCCTTGATTGATCGCCAACTTGGCATTTTCTTCCTTTGCCCAAAACTGGGCTACATTTCCCGGGAGGAGTTTGGCAGTGGCTATCTCATCCCAACCAATGCTCGTCTTCCCATACTTGGAAACAATATCCTGGACTCGTTCCACAAAGTAGACATAATCTTCTTTTTCGGTCACGTGAGACTCATCACCGCCTATGTGAAAATAAGGTCCGGGAGTTAGTTCGGCAATTTCCCGCACTACACTGTCGACAAAAGCATAGGTGATTTCAAGTTTTGGAGCGAACGTACTCCAGCCGACTTCAATTCCGGTATATAATTCGGAAGCTTGCGGATTTCTGAGCGGCATCTGATAGTCCAAGGGCTGCTTATTTACCGAATCCAGTTTCCCGTTTGGCAGGTTTACTCCCGGATTCAGTTCGGCATAGGAGGCCAAGGCAGAATTAGTATGTCCGGGCATGTCTACCTCAGGGACAATGGTAATGAATCGATCAGCAGCATAGGATACCAGCTCTTTATATTCTTCTTGCGTGTAAAAGCCTCCTTTTCCCCCTCCTACTTCTGTGCTGCCACCAATCTCGGTGAGTTTAGGCCAGGATTTAATTTCGATTCTCCATCCCTGATCATCGGTCAGGTGCAAATGCAGAAAGTTCAACTTGTACACAGCCATTTGATCAATATAATGCTTGACATCTTCTACGGAAATGAAATGCCTAGCTACATCGAGCATGGCTCCTCTGTACCCAAAGGCGGGCTGGTCACTAATTGACCCGGTTGGGATTTCCCAAGATTGAACTTGCTTACTTTTATGGGCTATTTCTTGAGGAAACAACTGCAATAAGGACTGAACTCCATAAAACAAACCTGCCTCTCCTGCAGCATTAATCAAGACTTGATTCTCTTCAATAACTAGGGAATAAGCTTCAGGATTTTCTCCTTCCGTGAGTTCCAAACGAATATCACCACCATCATAGGACACAGGGATTTCGAAACCCGTAGCAGGACGGAGTTGCTCGGCGAGATACTCCCCAATCCCGGTCAGCTGCTCACTGCTGCCGATCAAATGAATCCCGGATTCCGCATTTAATTCAAAAACCCCATTGCCGTCCTTCATTTCTTGAGGATACGGAACCAAAGAGGATTCACTGAGTTTGGGCGCCGGCTTGCAGGCCAGGAAAAGTAAGCAGACCCCCATTGAACAATAGGTAAATATTTTTTTCATGAGATGGTTATTTTCCGAAACTTAGTCTATTTTTTTATAAATCTCTGTCGGGCTCATGAAATTATTGAAGGAATTGAGGAAGAGAACTTTCTGTTGGACTTCTTTTGCACTTGATGAAAACTCTGATAAAAATCCCACTCCAATGAAAGATATTCTCGGGTATTTCTAAGAAAAATTCCTTTTCTTGAAACCTGAAATCCAAAATAGTACAACCTATTAACCATTTGACCATGAAAGATAAAAACCACAAACCTGAACAGAGTTCAAGAAGAAACTTTATCAAAAGTTCATCCTTGGCTCTAGCCGGATTTTATATTGTACCACGACATGTTTTGGGTGGCCCTGGATATGTGGCTCCCAGTGATCGCCTGAGAGTGGCAGGGATAGGAATCGGTGGAATGGGATTCAATGATGTGAGCGGAGTTTTCAGAAGTGGCAAAGTGGATATGGTTGCGCTTTGCGACGTGGATGACACCCGAGCTGCCCGCTCCAGGGAAGCTCATCCAAAGGCTCCTTACTATAAAGATTATCGCATTATGCTCGAAAAAGAGGAGAAAAATATTGATGCGGTGACCATCAGTACTCCCGACCATATGCATGCAGTTCAGGCCATGATGGCTATGAAAATGGGCAAACATGTCTACGTACAAAAGCCTATGACCCATGATATCTACGAAGCCCGGATGCTTACTGAGGCTGCCGAGAACTATAAGGTTGTAACCCAAATGGGCAATCAGGGATCTTCAGGGGATGGAGTCAGACAAATGGTGGAATGGTACAAGGCAGGGCTGATTGGAGAGGCTACCAAAGTCTGGTCTTGGACCAACAGACCTGTATGGCCTCAGGGAATTCAATGGCCTGAGACCCCGGTCACTCCTCCTGAGGATTTGGATTGGGATCTTTGGCTGGGTACTGCACCTTATAAAGATTACGTGGGTAATCTAGTTCCATTCAATTGGAGAGGTTGGTGGGATTATGGCACAGGGGCTTTGGGAGATATGGCCTGTCACATCATGGAGCCCCCCTTCAGAGTTTTGGGATTGGGATACCCCAAATCTGCTGAATGCTCCGTTGGCTCTGTCTATGTAGGCGAATTCCAAAGAGGATATTTCCCGGAGAGCTGCCCTCCTTCTTCTCATATCACCTTGAGATTTGACCGGCCTGGACAGCCTGATTTGGAATTTCATTGGATGGACGGAGGAATTCAGCCTACCCGTCCCGAAGAGTTGGAACCCAATGAAATCATGGGTGACGGAGGAAACGGAGTAATTATCGAAGGCACTGAAGGAAAAATGATGTGCGCGACTTATGGGGCCAATCCCAAACTACTCCCAACCAGCAGAACTCAGGAAGTCAACGTACCACAAACGGAATATCGGGTTCCTGAAGGTGATCGTGGCCATTACAACAATTGGGTAGAGGCTTGCATTGGAGGATATGGATCAGAGGAATACAAAAAGCTGAGTTCTCCATTTTCAGTAGCTGGTCCGCTTACCGAATCCGTATTGATGGGAAATCTGGCAATCAGAAGCTACGATTATCGGATTCCAAGAGATGGCTCAACCACCCAGTTTGACTACCCTGGAAGGGGAATCAAACTAGTATGGGATGGCCCCACTATGAAGATTACCAATTTTGAACCAGCCAATCAATTTGTCAGGAGAACATATCGGGAGGGTTATTCTCTTTGAAAAAAAAGGCTGTCTCAAAAATAAAGTTTGTCACATAGAGCGAAGTCGAAATGTGTTCCAGATAACTGGAAATAGGCTTCGACTTCGAGATTCCGTCTCTCAGGTACTCATTCTGACAACAAAACGATTTATGAGACCGCCTTTTTTTTATTTTTCGACTACCAATTCTACTCTTCGGTTTTTTGCCCGGCCTGCTTCAGTCACATTCGAGGCAATAGGTCTTGTCCCACCCCATCCGGAAATTCTTAAGTTTTCAAATTCTACCCCTTTGGAAACCAAGAAATCCCGTACACTTCCTGCCCTTTCCAAAGAAAGTTGCTTATTCAATCCCGGATCTCCTACATTGTCCGTATGTCCATTGATCCTGAGCACGATTTCAGGATTTTCAACCAAAAATACAGCAAGGTCAGCTAGGATGATCTCGGTTTCCCCTTCTTCCAATTCTGAGGTACCACGTTTAAAATTCACTTTGTCCAGCAGGACGATGCTACCCGCTTCGGCTTTGATAAGCGTGACCAAAATTCGTCCATTTTCAGGCAGCTCATTGATTCCCAAATACTTTGGAAAATAACCTTTGGCACTGATTTTCAGACCAGTAATTTTATCATTTACCAATTCGGAAAGCAAAAGGGTTGGATCCAGAATTTCCAGGTTAGTTCCTTTTTGTCCTTCTAATTGAAACTCCAAAGGGAACTTGGTTTTATTGTCCAAGACGGTCCATTCCAGAGGAACTTCCGCCTTTTTCACTTCATTGGTGGTATTCTCCCCGTCCTCAGCTTCGGTTTTCTTCGGAGTTTCGGAAGAAGTGATAGCTACCAAGGAAGAATCAGAAACCTTCCCTACTGCATCTTTTCTTTCCTCATTTCTGATAGTGGCTGCTTCAACCGGGGCAGGAAATTCCTCCGGAATAAGCAAAGGAACAGGAACAGAAAAAGTAAGCAAATCCGCATATCCATCACTGCTTAAGGTACTGGACCACACCACCTCTTCTCCTTCCAAAAAGGTAACTGAAATATCAGAACCTTTGGAACTGATCTGTTCCCACTTCACAGGAATTGACCAGCTGTCCCAGGAATCACCCATTTTTTTACTGATAAGGATGTCTTTTCCCGAAGCCCCGGGATGAGAATTGGAGGAAAAATAAAGTCTCCCAGTGACCGGATCAAAGTACGGGCTTACCTCCTGTCCTTTTCCATTGACCTGAGGACCCAAGGAAACGAAATCAGACCATTGGACAGGACCAGTTTTCCGGCTTAGGTATAGATCTTCGTTACCAAACCCTGAGGAGGTATTTCCTGAAAGAAAAAGTAAATTCCCCCCAGATGCTACCCTTCCCGTGATTGGCCCGCTCAGTTGGGCCAAAAAGGGAAAATTTACCTCCCGAAGGTAATTCCAATCTTTTCCAAATTTAGTGTATTGATGAATGGAGTTTCGACCGGATTCCGTCCGCAAGACCAACAGAGTCAGATAATCTTCCAAGCCCAAAGCCAAGTCATAGCCTGCCGTACTTAAATCAGGTCTATGAACCGCCTCATCCCATTCTCCGGTGGCCTTTTTGATCGTCATCCAGATATCTCCGGGGTCTTGGACGCCACCCACATTCTGAGGATGAAAAGCCCGGGTGAAAAGCAAGGTGTTATCGCCTATCCAAACCGGGTTTGAGTCATCGTTGGGTGAATTGGCACCTGAAAGCGACCGGATGTCCTGAGCCTGGATGGGAAAATAAAAGCAAAAAGCAAGACAGACCAGGCTGCTTGCTTTAAGGAGATTGATATAGGATTTTTTCATGATTATTGATCCAGCACAATGGCAAATACCAATGGAGCTACGATCGTTGCATCAGATTCAATAATGTACTTAGGTGTATTCATTCCCAGTTTCCCCCAAGTAATCTTTTCGTTGGGCACTGCTCCGGAGTAAGATCCGTAGGAAGTGGTCGAGTCGGAGATTTGGCAGAAATAGCCCCAAAGTGGCACATTGCCTCGCTGCAAATCCTGATGCAACATCGGCACTACACAGATAGGGAAATCACCTGCAATTCCCCCGCCAATTTGGAAAAAACCAACAGTACTTTCTTCAGTGGCATTGACGGTGTACCATTCTGCCAAGAAAGTCATGTATTCGATTCCACTCCTTACCGTGTGAACATTCTTCACGTCACCTGAAATCACATGGCCAGCATACATGTTCCCCAAGGTAGAATCTTCCCAGCCCGGCACGATGATAGGCAGGTTCTTTTTTGCAGCTTCAAGCAACCAGGAATCCTTAGGATCAATCTGGAAGGAGGCGTCCAACTTGCCGGATAGAAGGATTTTGTAGAAAAATTCATGCGGGAAATAACGCTCACCGGCCTGATCAGCTCTCATCCATTCTTCCAGAATAACGTTTTCAATCCTTCTCATGGCTTCCATTTCAGGGATACAGGTATCTGTCACCCGGTTCATGTGCCGCTCCAATAGCTCTTGCTCCTGATCTGGAGAAAGTTCTCTATAATTTGGGACCCTTTCGTAGTAGTCATGAGCCACGAGATTGAAGACATCTTCTTCCAAATTGGCTCCGGTACAGGAGATAATCTGCACTTTATCCTGACGGATCATTTCTGCCAGGGAAATGCCCAGCTCTGCCGTGGACATTGCCCCCGCAAGGGTCACCATCATTTTCCCTCCCTTATCCAGGTGGGTTTTATAGCCTTCTGCAGCATCAATCAAAGCTGCAGCATTGAAGTGTCTGTAATTGTGCTTTAAAAATTCAGTAATTTTCATGTTTTAATTATTAGGTATGGAATTGGGCAAGACTGCTGCCCGCGTAAATCCAATAAGCAATGAGCTGTTTCATCCCAGTCTACAAGTAAGATGGAATGATCAATTGTGTTGCAAAATTATTCAATTTTTGCCCATAAAAAAACCCAGAAAATTTCTGGGTTCCTGATTGCTGTTCGCTGAGGATTACTTAGTAGCCGAGGAGTCGCTTTTGGCAGCGGGTGCTGGGGTGACTCCTTGATTGTATTTTTTATTCAAGCCTTCGACCACGGCAGTCGTGATGTCCATGGCCTCGGATGCATACCACATCGCACCACCTCGGGTATAGCTGAGAATCACGTCATAGCCTTGCTCTTTGGCATACTCATTCAAATAAGTCTGAACCTGATCGTAAACTTCATTGTAAAGCGTAGATTCGTCAGATGAAAGCTCTTGCATGAGATTATTTCTGTAAGTCATGAGGTTTTGCTCTTTCTGCATTAATTCCTCCTGCTTGGCTCTCTGCTGATTAGGAGTCATGTTGCCACCGGTCTGCTGAAAAGTAGCAACTTCCTGCTCAAAACCTCTCGCTCTGGACTGCAGATCTCCTTCAAACTTTTTGCCTTTTTCAGTAATCTCTTCTGACTTCTTTTTGAAAAAATCATACTTGTTAATTACAGAGTCAGTGTAAACAAATGCCACCTTCAAATCCCCTGACGCTGAGGTGGATTCAGAAGAACCGGAAGCACTTTCAGTGGATGGATTTGGGTTGCAGGAGTAGAAGAAAACCGAGGTTAAACTCAGTAGTCCGACAATAAATAACGCTCTTTTCACTTGATTAAGGGTATGGTTAACAGGCGGCAAATATAGAGAAAGTATTGATTTATCAAGGACCATGTCAAAATAGGAAGGTTAAATTGAGTTAAGACTCAGAAAAACAAATCTTGGGCTAATCTAAAGACCTGTGCATGGGCGTCGATGATATCTTTGATTCTAGCAGAGTAGCCTCCACCCATGCAGCACATCACCGGCACTTGGATGGATTGGGCAAGAGAAAGGACAAGCTTGTCTCTCTGTAGAATCCCTGCATGGGAAAGCCCAAGTCTGCCCAATTTATCCGTCTCCAATACATCTACCCCAGATTGATACAGGATAAAATCCGGGACAAATCTCCTCAGGATATGGTCGAGATTTTTCTCTAAAATCCTGAGGTATTCCGTATCCTTGATTCCATCGGGGAGCCCCACGTCCAAATCCGATTTTTCTTTGCGATGGGGATAGTTTTTCTCCCCGTGCATACTGAAGGTGAATACCTCGGATTTGGCTCTGAAAATCTCAGCAGTCCCGTTGCCTTGATGGACATCCAAGTCTACGATCAGGATCTTGCGGGCATACCCATGGTCCAACAGGTAATTTGCTGTGATTGCCAGGTCGTTTAGCAGACAAAATCCTTCACCTCTGTCGGTGAAGGCGTGATGAGTACCTCCGGCTATATTCATCCCAATACCAAACTCCATGGCAAACAAAGCCGCTTGGACTGAACCGCCTGCTATCTGAATCTCCCGCTCGACAAGTTGCGGACTGAGAGGGAACCCCGTTGCTCTGATTTCGGCCTTACTCAGGTTTTGTTTTTTGAGTTTGGTAAAATAAGCTTCATCATGAGTATTGAGAATCCATTTTTCATCCAGCATCTCCGGAACAAAAAAATTGTCTTCACTTACTGTCCCCTCATAGAGCAATTGCTCGGGAAGCAGTGAATATTTTTCCATCGGAAATCGATGATCCTCAGGTAGAGGATGGGAATAAAGGGGTGACCAAGCTATTTTGAGCATGAAAAAAACGCTGATTTAGTAACCAGCGTCTCAAGAGGTTGTTCAAAATCCATTCTTCTAAATCTCATCTTCTTCAGTCTGGAATGAGTACATCGTGTCATCCAAGACCAAGGTGTCCTCATTGAATTCTGTCACGAATTTAGATATCACTTTTTCATTGATCTCATCTACGTTTAAGGCTGCATCCAATCCGATTCCATAGTCATGATTTGTGTCCAAATCGATAAACTCCTGAACTTTGACTGATTCTTCCTCCTCCAGTTCCATGATGATTTCGGTTATAAACCACCCGATTTCTTCTTCTTCACTGGATAAAGGCTTAAGATTTCCTTCTTCGTCTTCTTCGTAGTTGATGCCTTTGAAGTTGGGAAATTTTTTAGCTGCTTCGTGCTCAGCCAATTCATATACCTCACTGGAATGATGAAGCCTTAAGGTATATAAAGCAGCATCATAGATCACTTTTTTCCCTTCAAACATTCCAATGAACCAAAAATTAACAAACTCTTCAGAGTTTCCATCATCAGGAATGATCTTGTGATTTTTTCCTGCTCGCGAAAGTTCTTTTTCTAACTTTTCAATGTTTTGGGGATCAAACCCAGGGTTTTCAAAATGCATAAAGTAAAAATTTTAGTTTTTCTTTGGGTGAGCCTTGACTTAATCGAATTGGTCTTGTTATCTAATCAAAAAGAAAATAAAGGAATAAAATGAATCCAACAAAATTTGATGAAGATTTTGTTAAAAATTTAATCAAACAAAAAGAAGGTAAGTCCCTGGATTTCAAAAACAAAATCACGTCCAAAGAAAAAATAGCCAAAACTCTAGTTGCTTTTGCAAATACCATTGGGGGATTTCTAGTAATCGGTGTGACTGATAAAAGACAAATCCGGGGCATTGATCCTGAAGAAGAGAAATACATGATCGATGCCGCCAACCAAATCCACTGCCTGCCACAGGTCAAAATTAGCCATCATGAAATCAAGATGACTAACCCCGATTTTCCCGAAAACGCTGAAGAAGAGGAAATCACTTTGCTCCTGGTGTGGGTCGATCCCCATCCCCAAGCCCCAGTTAAATATAAAACCACCCTTGGAGAGGAAATCACCTACATCCGCCAAGGTGACCGAACGGTAGCACTCAGAAATTAAAACTTATTCCAAAAATACCGTTAATAATGCTCAGGACAATCGCAAATCCCAAAGCCCACCAAAATCCATCCACTGTAAATCCGGGAATAAAATATGCAGCAATCAAGACGACAGCGGCATTGATGACCAAAAGAAACAGCCCGAAAGTCAATAGAGTAACAGGAAGGGTCAGGATAATCAGGATGGGCTTGATGGTGAAATTGATTAATATGATCACACCTGCAAGGATAAATCCAGTCACCCAAGAGTCAAGTTGAGTTCCACTAAGCAATAGATCGGCAATCAATACGGAAATCCCACCTACCAGTATTTTGGTAAGGATAGAGGTTGGTTTATTGGTTTGTTCCATAAGCTTGAAGATAGGTTCAGAAAATTTATCGAAAAAAAACTGATTAAAATCAGATCATTTCATCGAGTGACAAGTTAAACTTGTTCGGGATAAATAAAATCCTGCCTGTTATATTTGTCATCTAAATCTAAAAGTAACCCGAGTGATTATTATTATCTTCTTCCTACTTCACTGGTATTTCTCTTTGTTTTGCCAGAGTTTCTTCCTCCATCGCTATGCTGCTCATCAAATGTTTGTGATGAATAAGTATTGGGAAAAGTTCTTTTACTTCTTTACGTGGATTTGGCAAGGCAGCTCTTACCTTTCTCCCAGAGCCTATGCCATCCTTCACCGCATGCATCATGCCTATTCGGATACCCCCAAGGATCCCCACAGCCCTCATCATACAGAAAACCTGTTTACCATGATGTGGAAAACAAAAAATATTTACAACGATTACTTCAGCTTCAGACTGAAGCCTGAAGAACGGTTCTCCAAAGATATTCCAGACTGGAATGCCTTTGATAGATTTGCCGACAGTATGGCTGTAAGAGTAGGTTGGGGCTTACTATACGTTTTGATCTATGTCTTATGTATTTCTGTCTTTGAATTGCCCGGGACACACTGGTGGATGTATTTCTTATTGCCTATCCATTTTTTGATGGGACCGGTACATGGAGCCATTGTAAACTGGAGCGGGCACAAATATGGGTATGCGAACTTTGACAACAACGACAAATCGAAAAACAGCCTTCTTCTGGATGTATTGATGCTGGGTGAGCTTTTCCAAAACAACCACCACAAACTACCCAACAGACCCAATTTTGCGGTGAAGTGGTACGAATTTGATCCTACTTACCCCATCGTAAAGCTGCTCCACAGTACGGGCATCATCAAGTTAAAGACTGTGTAAAGCCCTTGATTAAGTAGCCTTTTAAAAAAAAGGCTATTTTTTTTAAAAATTTATTCTGCTGAATATCAGTATTTTATAAAAATTTCAACTAAATACTAATACTATTAAGAATTTTTTTTTGCATTTGAGAAACTAAAGCTCTAATTTTCTATCACATTAAAACTTAACATATATGAAACCATTAACCAGAGCAGAAGAGGAAATTATGCAGATCCTCTGGGATATTGAGCGAGGCTTCGTTAAAGATATCCTTTCACCCATGACTGAGCCTAAGCCAGCTTACAACACAGTTTCTACGATCGTTAGGATTCTGGAAAGAAAAGGCTTTGTCAGTCACAAATCCTATGGCAAAAGCCATGAGTATTTTCCTATTGTATCAAAAGATGAGTACCGAACATTCATCATCAAAAGAATGCTAGAAGGATACTTCGATAGCTCTTTTGCAAAATTGACTCAGTTTTTCAAGAATGACGAATCACTGAACTCCAAGCAATACCAGTAAATACTTCTTGTGGATAAGCATTAAAAAGACCCGATCAGAATTCTGACCGGGTCTTTTTCTGTTCAATTGACTTCTTTTAACAGCTCTTCCACTGCTTTTTCCAACTGTTGATCGATTCCCCGATCGATTTTGCCGGGCATATTCTTCACTTCAAACTGGGGCTTGGTCTCCTTATTTTCCAGCCAGTCTCCGGACTTGTCCTTGGTAGAAATCGGAACCGCTCCCCATCGCACTCCGTTGGGTAGCATTTCCCATCCCGCAAAACTGCAAGTCCCCGGAGTAGGCATACCCACCGTTTTTCCGATCTTCAAATCCGTATATCCACAGGCAAAACAGTGACCATCCGAATAATTGGCTTCATTAAACATAGCCAAAGTAGGCTTGGTCCATCGAGAAGTCGGCTCTCCTCCCACCAGCTTATCTTCAGTAGCATAAGTTAAGAAGCTTTCTCCAGTAAAAAACATCGCCAAATCTGCCACCAAATCTCCTCCTCCATTAAATCGGGTGTCCACGATGACTGCCTCTTTTTCATAATACTTACCCATCATCTCATCAAATACATTTCGATAAGGCCCATCACTCATCCCTGGAATATGCACGTATCCCAGCTTGCCACCACTCAACTTCTCCACCTCTTCCTGATTTTTTCTTACCCATCTTTTATATAACAACTGTCCTTCAGCTCCTAGGGAAATCGGCTTCACTGTATATTGACTTCTCGTCCCATTGGCCGGATCCAACACCTCAATCAAAGTAAACTTGTCCGACTTTCGGTTGAGCATTTTGGCATAGTCCAAATCCCGACTGATCAACTCACCATCTACTCTTTCGATAATCATCCCTGCACTGATTGGAATGTCTGCCTTATCCAAAGGACCTCCTTTAATGACCTCAGTAATTTTTAAGCCATTTCCCTCAAACCCATAATCAAAGAATATCCCTAAAGATGCGGTAGCATCCTCCATGGGTACGGTCCTGGAATATCTCGCTCCAGCATGGGAGACATTTAACTCACCCAGCATTTCAGAAAGCATTTCAGCCATTTCATATCCATTTCCAATGTGCGGAAGGTATTTTCTGTATTCTGGAAGAATAGCATCCCAATCTACACCATGCATATCCGGAGTGTAAAACATCCCCTTTGTTCTCAGCCAAACATGCTCAAACAAATGAGCCGTTTCCGCATTTTTATCAAAAGTCATTTCCCCGGAGATTTTGATGGATTCTCTTTTCATCCCTTCCGGATTAATTTTTGAGATTGATCCGCCTGCCAGCAAAAAGAGGTTTTTTTGGTCTTTATCCCATTCCAGCCTACCGGAATTGGCATCGAGTTTTATCTCCAATTTGGTTTCTTTGGTCCTCAGATTGGTGGACCAGAGATCCATGCCTTTTTCAAATCGAGCTAGGTAAAAAAGCTTTTCTCCATCCTTAGAAAGCACTGCATCTCCCATAGAGGAGGAATGAATAGTCAAACGGGCCTTTCGATCCTCAAATCCATCCCAATTGAAAGAAATAGGTTCTGCTTCTTTTGCCTTTGACTTATCCTCTTTTTTCTCTTCTCCATTTTCAGATTTCTTTGATTTTTCCATTTCCTTGAGCAAGTCAAATTCTTCTTTGCTCAATCGGAATTTGTCCCAAGATGCCTGATCAAAGAATAGCGTATATACATCTTCTTCCATTCTACCGCTCGTAGCATAACTCCTCAGACCATCTTTATTGGAAAACCAAATGACCTGCTTTCCGTCCCCTATCCACTTGGCATTGTCATCCGAATAGCCACTCAAGGTCAGATTTCGCATCTTTTCTTTTCCGGAAGCATCAAGCAGAACCACTTCAGAATTGGTCATGGTAGGACGATAGCTCGCCAAAAGCCATCGACTATCCGGACTCCAGGTAAAATATTGGTCTCCATCTCGCATGTGGAAAAGCAAATCTGGTCCCATCAAAGTCACAGTGGATTTGGTGGTCAAATCCATCACTTTCAAGCTTCTTCTTCCCTCAACATAAGCCAATTTCTTTCCATCTGGAGAGAATTTTGGCAAATAGACATCAGTATCCAAACTAATCAAAGGCTCTTCCTTGATCAGGGTTGAAGCAAAAAAGAAAGGTTCTTCAGCCCGTACTTTGGAGCTCTTAAAAATCTGCCACTTCCCTTCTCTTTCTGATGCATAGACTAAAGACTTCCCATCTGGGGCAAACTCCAGAAACCGCTCCTGCTCAGGAGTTTGTGTGATTCTTTTGGTCATGGAGCCATCTACTGCCGTCACAAACACTTCACCTCGGGCAATAAAGGCGATTTCCTTACCATCGGGCGAGACCACCATTTCCTGAACTCCCCCGTTGATAGAAATGTATTGATCCAAATTAGAAATCGCCTGAGTAGCCAGGGAAATTTCAAGTTTCTTAGGCTGTTCACCTTTTCTCAGGGTGTAGAGCTCACCATCAAAGCTGAAACTCATCAAACCATTTTGGGCTATCGAAAGGAAGCGAACTGGAAAATTGGAAAAGTTGGTAAGCGCTGAACTTTGACTGGGATTGTCAAGAGCCATACTGAATACATTGAAACTGCCAGAGGCTTCACTGAGATAAAATATCTCATTTTCATCTGGAGAAAATACCGGATTACGGTCTTCTCCATAGAAAGAAGTCAGCATTTGATGGGTATTGGTAGCTCCATCATACATCCATATATCCCTTGCGATTCCGGACTGGTGATGCTTTCTCCATTCATTTTCTCCACCCTTCTTATCCTGATAGATCATCTTGGATCCATCTTTGGAGGCCTGAACATATTCGGCAGGCAAAGTCCAAATCTGGTCTACACGGCCTCCCTTTTTACTTACTTGATATAGTTCAGGCTGAGAACCGGTAGGATACTGTCTATGCGAGGCAATGTCCAATCTGGATGCACCAAAAATTACCTTTTCATTGTCCGCACTGAAGTCAAAAGGTTGCTCATCATGGGAATGATAAGTCAGTCTGGTGGCTTCCCCACCATCAGCAGCCATCACAAAAACATCAAAATTGCCATACCGATCGGAAGCAAAGGCAATCTGTTTTCCATCCTTAGACCATACTGGCTTGAAATCATGCGCTTCGTGAAAAGTAAGCTGTGTTGCTTTTCCGCCAGAACTCGGCACCAAATAAAGATCGCCTTTGTAAGTAAATGCTATCTGCTCTCCGTCGGGTGAAATAGAAGGATATCGAAGCCATAGTGGAGAAGTCTGAGCGAAGGCTGCATCGGATAAAATCAAAAACAAGCCAAAAACAAGGACTTTGAAGAGTTTTCTCATAGTTAAATCATTTCGAATTCTTCAAAATAAGCACTTTTCTCTTGGATCTAATTCAAGTTTTTTTCAATCCTGTTGCATAGAATACTGATGGGATTTGCAGAGCGAATTTAATGGGCAGCCTTCCATATTCCTTAAGAGACCCTATATTTGCGCCATTGTAAAAAAGACCCCAAAAGAATGAATTCATTTATTGAAGAACTGAAATGGAGAGGAATGGTACAGGATATGACTCCTGAACTGGCAGAGCATTTGGACAAAGGCATGGCCTCTGCCTATCTGGGATTTGACCCCACCGCAGATTCCCTTCATATCGGTCATTTGGTAGGGGTAATGACGCTGCTTCACTTTCAAAGATCCGGACACAAGCCATTTGCCCTAGTGGGGGGTGCTACGGGGATGATCGGTGACCCCTCTTTCAAATCAGCCGAAAGAAACTTATTGGACAAAGCTACCTTGGATCAAAACGTAGCCTGCATCCAAAACCAACTTTCCAAGTTCTTGGACTTTTCAGGAGACTCAGCCAACAAGGCCGAACTGGTCAATAATTACGACTGGATATCTCAATTTTCCTTTTTGGAATTTATCCGGGATGTCGGAAAGCACATCACAGTCAACTACATGATGTCCAAAGATAGTGTCAAAAGACGACTGGAAGACGGGAGCGGGCTTTCCTTTACCGAATTCAGCTATCAATTGATCCAAGGCTACGACTTCTATCATCTCTGGAAAAACAAGAATTGCACCGTGCAACTCGGAGGTTCGGACCAATGGGGAAATATTGTGACGGGTACCGAACTTATCCGCAGAATGGGCGGTGGAAGTGCCTATGCCTTGACAGTCCCTTTGATCACCAAGGCCGATGGATCCAAGTTTGGAAAAACTGAAAGTGGGTCTGTTTGGCTGGATCCGGAAAAAACCTCTCCATATGCTTTCTACCAGTTTTGGCTGAATGTATCTGACGAAGATGCTTCCAAGTACATCCGGATATTTACCACTTTGTCCAAAGAGGAAATAGAAGCGCTCGAGACCCAGCATGCCCAAGCACCTCACCTGCGCTTGCTTCAAAAAGAAATAGCCAAGCAGGTCACCACAATGGTGCACAGTCCTGAGGACTACGAAATGGCAGTGAAGGCGTCAGAAATACTCTTTGGGAAATCCTCTACCAAGGACTTGGCCTCTCTGGATGAGCGAACCTTTTTGGCCGTTTTCGAAGGAGTTCCCCAAGTTCAACTTTCGTCTTCAGACTACGCTGAAATTGACCAAGTGTTGGAGCTTTTCGGTGAAAAAACTCAAGGTCAGATTTTCCCATCCAAAGGAGAAGCAAGAAAAATGATTCAGGGAGGTGGACTGAGTATAAATAAAGAAAAAGTCAATGATCCTAATGGGGCCTTGAACTTTGATTTGCTACAAGGAAAATATTTGTTGATTCAAAAAGGAAAAAAGAACTACTTCATCCTGGAAGTAAAGTAAGCCCTTGGAATTCAAGAGAAAGGGCCTAAATGAATGCTCTTAGGCCTTTTTTTATTCCTTTGCTTCAACGATCGCCTACAATTATTGACCCGAATTTAATATCTTTGAACTCCTTTTTGACTCAATATTTTTAACTCATGGCCGGAGAAAAAAACAAAGAAAAACTCATCCTCGACTCAGCGGTTGCCCTTTTTACCACCAAAGGATATTCAGCAACCCGAATGGAAGATGTAGCCAAAAAAGCGGGCATCTCTAAGGGGCTGACCTACTTTTATTACAAAAACAAAGAAGATCTCTTCATGGCTCTGACCAAAAAAGCTTTTGACCAATTCCGGGAAGAATTCCGGGAAGTGCTGAGAACCAAAGGCAAGAATGGTTTGGAAATGATCACTGATTTGGCTGAAAAAGTCATCCTATTCTCAAAAAATCACCCCGTTTATTATCAAGCAATCCTCAATTTTCTGGATGTGCTTAGAAAATACAACCATGCCAGTCTGAGGAAAGAAATTGATCCTCTGATCTTGGATTCCATCCACTTTCACAAGCTTTTGGAGGTGCATCATGAGCCGGTAAGAATGGGAATACAGATGATTTCGCAAGGAATCAAAGATGGCAGTATTCGTCCAGAGTTGCAGCCGGAGATCACCTTCTACATGATATGGGGTATGCTGATCGGCTATGAAAAAATGGTGGGGCCGATCGAATACGAAGGAAAAGAAACCAAGGTCAGTCCGGATGCCTGGAAGCCAGGCTGCATCCGATTGATGCAGGATATGCTAAGGGGAACGATTCAAGCCTCCAAGCCCCAAGTAGTTCAAGCCAGCTTATTTTAAAAGAAAGTCTGTCCCGTAATTCCGAGACAGACTTTTTCTTTCTACCTGCTTTTCCAGAGCTCTTTCAGTTGATGTCCATTGACCAATAGTACAAATCGGGCCGGATTGGGCACCAAGACGATTCTCATGTCTACTTTTCCCAATTGATCGGATTCGATCGGGACACCTTCTGATCCACTTACTTCGTAGGTAACCACCCCAGATGCATCTGGAAGCATTTCTTTATAATGATTGGCCAAATAGGCAGTTGGCAGCAAAATATCCGTATCGGACTTCAATTTGGCGTAAATCTTCTCCAGCTCAGGCTCTAATACACTTTCATAGGCTTCATTGAAATCATCCTCCAAATCGTGCAGTTCTTCCTCCAGATCATCATAGCTTTCATCGCTATAATCCATCTGATGGAGTAGATTTCTTTTTTTGACCAGTTCGGTAAGTTGCTTATCCAGCTGTTCCCAATTCATGAAGCTTCGTTTTTAGATTCTTTGTTATGATTGAAAGGCAAAGATCGGAAATCTTGGTTTTTTACCCGAAGGAATCGGAGATTATTCACTTACCAAAAGAATTTTGCCATTCCTGCCTGGTGTCCCATAGGCTTCTATTGCCGCTTTGAATTCACTCAAGTCAAACTTCCCTGCTACATCTATTTGGGAAGAATTTTGCATCAGGAAGCCAAAGACTTTTCCAAAGGCCTTCATTCTCTGCTCTGCGCTCATTTCTTCTATCCAGGTAGACAGCCAAAAACCACTGATACTGAGATTTTTGAAAATAAGCAAGCCACTATTGACCGGCATATTTTCCAGGGCTAAAGCTCCAAAAACCATCATTTTTCCATTGGACCTTAGACCGGCTAGGGCTTTAGCTCCGAGCATCCCTCCTACTGCATCAAATATGACATGAACTCCTCCATCCGTTTTTTCCGGGATTACTTTTTGGATTTTTTCTGTTTCAGAATTGATTACCAGATCAGCTCCCAGCTGTTCCAGCACTGCTTTCTGGGCATCATTTCGTACCGTAGCTGCCACTTTGATCTTTTTCTGCTTAGCCATTTGGATGGCAAATTTACCAAAGGCCGATGCGCCAGCCGTAATCAACAACCATTGCCCCTCCTGAAGCCCGGATTCTTCCAACATCCCAAATGCCGTCATCGGATTGACAAAAGCTTGACAGGCGACTTCATCGGGCATCCCTTCCGGAACAGGAATCACAAGGGAAGCAGGAAGACAAAGGTATTCTCTCCAAGTCCCAATGGCCGTAAACATCACCCGGGTGCCTTTCTTTACTTTTCCTTCCTGATCTCCCATCTCTATTATTCCACTGGCCTCAAATCCTGCACTACTCGGGAGTCGGGGGGTAATCCCATACATCCCCTGAATAAACATGAGATCGGAAGGATTGATGTTTCGGGCAGTGACCCGGATCAAAACTTCATCTGCTTTTGGAGTTGGAATAGGACTTTCTTTCATTTGGAGAACCTCCAAAGGCAATCCGGGCTGATCGAAAATAATTTCTTTCATAAGTTAAAATAGTCTTTGATTTTGAGATGATTTGAATTTGGAAACCCTTAGTTTTAGTTTTTAAACTTTTATTTTTTTTATCTTAAGCGAGTAATATAACCCAAAACGCATGGATTTATCATCTGTTTTTTCTCTAAACGGAAAAGTCGCTCTCATTACCGGAGCTAGTAAAGGTATAGGATTAGGCATCGCTGAAATATTCGCAGCGGCCGGAGCAAGAGTCGTTATCAGCAGCAGAAAGCAGGATGCACTCGATGAAGTTGCCAACCAGCTCCGGGCCAAGGGCTATGAGGCTACCGGAGTGGCCTGTAACGTCGGAAATATGAACGAGCTCCCGGGACTTGTGGAAAAAACGGTTGAAATCTACGGAGGCTTGGACATCTTAGTCAATAATGCCGCTTCCAATCCTGTCTTTGGCCCGGTTCATGAGACCAGTCTTGAGGCCTTCGACAAGATCATGAATGTCAATGTCAAAGCAGCCTTTGAACTCTGCAGACTTTGCTTTCCGCACCTTCGGAAATCCTCCCATGCCTCTGTGATCAATATCTCCTCGATTGGAGGAATCTCTCCCGAGCAGGGCTTGGGCATCTATTCCGTGTCCAAAGCAGCCTTGATCTCCCTGACCAAGGTATTTGCCAAGGAATGGGGTGATGCCAAAATCCGGGTCAATGCCATCTGCCCTGGCCTGATTCAGACCAAATTCTCAGAAGCCCTCTGGTCCAATGAAAAAATCATGGAAATGATCATCAAGCAGCTTGCCATCAAGCGGGCAGGCACCAGCGAAGAGATCGGAGCGATGGCTTTGTTTTTGGCTTCTTCTGCCTCTTCCTACACCACAGGAGGCGTATTTACAGCAGATGGAGGATTTACGATTTAAGCAATGAGCCTATCTAGTCTTTCCCCTATTGCTCCATCAGCACTCTCCGGCCTTTTGGAAAAGTATCGCGATTTTGTGGAGAAAAAGCTATTTCCAATTGACCTTGAAGCGGTCAAAGGTCCGTTCACCTCCTTCCTTCCCCAACTTCAGACTCTCCGGGAAGAAGCCAAAGCCTTGGGCCTTTTTGCTCCACACCTTTCTCAAGAAGAAGGAGGAGTAGGTTTGAATTTGGTTCAGTTTGCCAGGGTGTCTGAAATCTTGGGGCAAAGTCCCATCGGGCATTATGTCTTCAATTGTGCAGCACCAGACATCGGCAATATGGAATTGCTTCAAATGTTTGGTTCAGCTGAACAAAAAAAGACCTGGTTAGTCCCACTTCAAAAAGGTCAAATCAGAAGCTGTTTTGCCATGACAGAGCCTCAATTGGCAGGAAGTAATCCTGTGCATTTGGCTACTACAGCTGTAAGAGATGGAGATAATTATTTGATCAATGGACACAAATGGTTTACCACAGCAGCAGATGGAGCCAGATTCACCATTGTGATGGCAGTCACCAATCCTGAGGCCCCTTCCCCCTATCAGCGGGCAAGTATGATTATCGTTCCTCTCAATAATCCCGGATTCAAACTGATAAGGAATATCCCCATCATGGGTGAGGCAGGCGAAGATTACCTTTCCCATGCTGAGGTGAAATTTGAAAATTGCCGGGTTCCCGCTTCAAATT
The DNA here is from genome assembly GCF_036245625.1 of Algoriphagus confluentis. Lineage (NCBI taxonomy): Bacteria > Pseudomonadati > Bacteroidota > Cytophagia > Cytophagales > Cyclobacteriaceae > Algoriphagus > Algoriphagus confluentis. The sequence continues at coordinate 202,255 of NZ_BTPD01000003.1, read as the reverse complement.
TGATCGGCGAGGAAGGTCAAGGATTTGCCTTGGCACAGGAAAGACTCGGTCCGGGAAGAATTCATCATTGCATGCGTTGGATCGGAATTGCCGAGCGTGCTTTTGATATGATGTGCAGAAGGGCAATGACTAGGGAATTGGACATGGGAAAGCCACTTTCAGAAAAACAAACCATCCAAAATTGGATCGCTGAAAGCCGGGCTGAGATCAAGGCAAGCCGGTTGATGGTACTAGACACGGCCGAGAAAATGCAGGAGCTAGGTGCAAAAGCGGTTCGGGAAGATATTTCAACCATCAAATTCTTTGTTGCTGATGTCTTGATGAAGGTGATCGATCGATCCATACAGGTTCATGGAGCTTTGGGAATCACCGACGACACCCTGTTATCGTTTTGGTATCGGCACGAGCGAGGAGCGAGGATCTACGATGGTCCGGACGAGGTACATAAATCCTCTTTGGCAAAGAGTATTTTGAAGTCTTATCAAAAAAAAGCCGATGGATAACCCAAGAGATTTTTCCAAGCTGAAAAAGCATCTTCAGGAACGGCTCTATTGGAAACCGGAAGAAATCGGAATAACCCAAATTGCAGGGGGCTTTTCCAATCTGACTTTTCAGATCGAAACCCCTTTAGGAAAATTTGCGATGAGAAGACCTCCCTACGGAGAAAAAATCAGCAAAGCTCATGACATGGCCAGGGAATGCAATATCCTGGTGGCATTGGAGAAAGCTGGGTACCCAAAAGCACCCAAGCCTATTCTTCTTTTCGAGGATGAAGACATCATCGGGGCCCCTTTTTTCATCATGGAGTTTGTTGATGGATTGGTCTTAAGAAATAGAAACCCCACTGGTATGCTTCCCTCTGCAGAAGAGTTTGAACTTTTATCCAAAAACACTGTGGATTGTCTCTTGGAACTTCACCTTTTAGAGCTAAAAAATTCAGGACTGATCCATTTAGGGAAGCCTGAGGGCTATATCCAAAGGCAAGTAGAGGGCTGGATTGACCGATATTTCCGGGCAAAAACGAATAATCTACCAGAAATGGAAAAAGTGGCGGATTGGATGAAATCCAACAGACCGGAAAAGGAAAATGTGGGATTTATCCACAATGACTTCAAATACGACAATGTGGTAGTCAATCGGGATAGATTGACCGAAATCAAGGCTGTGTTAGATTGGGAAATGGCCACAGTCGGAGATCCTTTGATGGATTTGGGGACTTCTTTAGCCTATTGGGCTCAGGAAGATGATCCGGATATCCTGAAAATGTTTAACCTTACCCATCTTCCGGGAAACATGACCCGTGCCGAGGTAATCCACTATTATGATATTAAAAGCCCTTTGGATCTGAGCAACATGCTTTTCTTTTATGTCTTTGGATTGTTCAAGGTGGGTGTAATTGCCCAGCAAATATACAAGCGACACAAGCAGGGATTTGCCAATGACCCCAGGTTTGCGGCCCTTATCCATGTAGTCAATGCTGCAGGAAAAAAAGCAGAACAATCCATTCTCACTGAAAAAATATAAACCCATGAATATCAAAACAATCTGTATTCTCGGAGCAGGAACCTTGGGCTCTCGAGTAGCTTTGCAATCAGCCCTTTCCGGCTTTGAGGTGAAGGTCTATGATCTCACCCAAAAGGCTCTGGATTTTTCCCTTCATACCATGAAAAAAATCCTCCATCAACTAGTCAAAGCGGGACAGTTGGAGGAAAAAGCAATTCCTGAAGTTCTGGGGAAAATTGAATTTACCCTAGATCCAAAAAAAGCCTTGGAAGATGCCGATTTCATCAACGAAAGCGTCACCGAAGAAATTGAGGTCAAAAAGAAAGTCTGGAAGCAGTTTGGAACATTGGCCCCTGAAAAGACCTGGTTCACGACCAATACCTCTTATCTGCTCCCCTCCATGTTTGCTGAAGTTTCAGGTCGCCCAGCCCGTTTTTGCGCCTTTCACTTTCATGATGTGTTCTATTCCAGAGTAGTAGACATCATGCCCCATCCGGGTACTGATCCTCAAATGATTCTTATGCTTGAGGAACTGGGTCGAAAACTCAATCAGGTGCCTGTATTGGTGAAAAAAGAGAATCCAGGATACATTTTCAACACCATGCTCATGGCCCTCATTGGTGCGGCTGGGAAACTCCTGACCAAGGAAGTAGCCTCCATCGAAGACGTGGACCGATCCTGGATGGTCAATTTTCACATGCCAATGGGACCTTTTGGCATATTGGACTCCATTGGTCTCGATACAGCCTGGCATGTGACTCACAAGCTTCCTGATGCAGCCTCTCAGGCATTTGCGAAGCTCTTGAAAGAGAAATATCTGGACCACGGAAAACTGGGAGAAAAATCCGGAGAAGGTTTTTACCAGTACCCTCATCCAGCGTACAAGTCGAAAGACTTTATACTTTAAATCGAAATTTGAGGTACTTGATCTTCTCACCCTTATCTGAAAAAATCTTCTCGTAGCGCGTTTTGATTCCATGGTGGTCATCTTTCATCTCGCTTTGATAAAAGTCATGGGTAAAGGCGATCACCTCAATATCTTCTCGGCCCTGAACCAGCTCCAAGGTATAGTCAAAAAGTCCGGTGTTGTCAGTCTTGAAATGAACCAGGCCTTCTTTTTTGATCATGGGCTTATACATCTCCAGAAACTTGGGTGAAGTAAGTCTGCGCTTTTCATCACCATCCCTTGGAAATGGATCGGGAAAAGTAATCCAAAGTTCAGCTATCTCTCCTTCAGCAAAAAACTGATCCAGATTTTGGATTTGGGTTCTCAGGAAAGCCACATTGTTTAGTCCCTCCGCAGCAGCCGTGGAACTTCCTTTCCAAATTCGGCTTCCTTTGATATCCACTCCGATAAAGTTCTGATGGGGATACTCTCTTCCCAATCCCACGGTAAACTCTCCCCTTCCACAGGCCAATTCCACTACGATAGGATTTTGATTTTGAAATTGGACTTCGTGCCAGTTGCCCTTAATAGTTTCAAAAAGCGGTTTTCCGGCTTGGATTACATTAGGGTTTTTCTCGTTTTCAGCAAAACGAACCAGTTTTTTTCTGCTCATCTAGAGGTCGTCGATTTCTGCGACCACAAAAGTACTCCCTCCCACAAATATCAGGTCATGACTTTGGGCATTTTTTTGGGCAAAAACCAAAGCTTCATTGACAGAAGGAATCACTGATCCTTTCAATCCTGCTTCTTGTGCCTTCTGAGCTAAAATATCGGCTGGCATAGCACGGGGAATCGTCGCCTGGCAAAACACATATTGAGCGTCTTTGGGGAGAATTTCGAGGATTTTTCTCACATCCTTATCCTGAACCATCCCGATTACCATCCACAACTGATGGAAAGAATAAGTCTTAAGTTGAGCCAAAATTTCACGAATTCCAGGTTCGTTATGCCCGGTATCAGCAATGATGGTAGGATTCTCCCCAAGTATTTGCCAACGTCCCTTTAATCCAGTCATGAAAGACACCTCCCTCAAACCTTGGATAAAGGCCTCATCTGAAATCTCCCATCCCATGAGCTTCAACTGATTCACAGCTTCCACTATTCCCGGTAGGTTGTATTTCTGGTAATTTCCCAGAAGGCCAAATTCGAGGTGAAATTGCCTTCCATTGTCCAAAATCAAGTATTTCGCTATTCCCTTAACTTCAGAAGTTACCCTTTCTACATTGATTATCTGATCGGCGAAAATGAGGGTAGCCCCCATTTCTTTGGCCTTTTGTAGAAATACAGGAGTGGTCTCATCCTGAGTTTGACTGATGACCACAGGCACACCTGATTTGATGATTCCTGCCTTTTCACCGGCTATCAATGGAAGAGTCTCCCCCAAGTACTGCTGATGGTCATAGCCAATGTTTGTAATTAGGGACAATTCGGGCAAAATCACATTGGTACTATCCAACCTACCCCCCATCCCTACTTCAATGATGGCGATGTCCACCTCGTTTTTGGCAAAATACCAAAAGGCCATTCCCACCGTCATTTCAAAAAAACTAGGCCTAAGATTCTCCAAAAACTGTCGATTTTCCGCTACAAAATCAACGACGGCACTTTCTTCAATTTCCTGTCCGTTGATTTTGATCCGCTCGGTAAAGGACTTAAGATGAGGGGAAGTGTAAAGGCCTGTTTTATATCCCGCAGCTTGCAAAATTGCCGCCAAAGTATGAGATGTGCTCCCCTTTCCATTGGTTCCTGCGACATGAATGGATTTGAATTTCTGTTCCGGATTCCCAAGGTGAGAACAAAGAGCGAGCGTATTCCCCAGATCTTTTTTGAAAGCGGAATCTCCCACGCGCTGAAACATGGGAAGGGATTGGTAAAGGTAATCCAGCGTTTCTTGGTAGTTCATGAATTAATCTACCTTGATCAAAAAGGTGATTTTTCCTGTAGAAAAATCGGCTGCAGCTGTTCCTCCCGACTTCTTGAACGAAATCTGATTGACCACCTGACGGTAATAGGCCAGCACTTCGTTGGAGACATTGTATTCCAATGGAACCGCCTGTACCACTCGCCCAGCATCATCCACGGTGATTTTAAAAACAATCCGTCCGTTTCGGGTAGAAACTTGGTCATTGATATTCGGTCTGGAAGCAAAATCCCAACCCGCCAAATCCAAACTATAGCCCGAACCCGAATTGGTTCCTTTGCCACTGCCCTCGCCCATAATGGCTCTACCATCCACGGTTCCGGTTGGTTTTCCTTCGTCCCCTTTGGCATTACTACTACCCTGAGCCCCACCGGAGGCGGGAGTTGAGCTTTTGCCTGATGTACCCCCCGCTCCAAAGATCGCTCTTTGGTCAATTTTGGGTTGTTCAGGTGCTTTTTGGGTAGTGGTTTCAGCGTCTGATTTGGCCGGAGTGGTTACCGTTTTTGCAGGTTCGGTTTTGGTCGGTTCTGGTTTTTTGGTCCGCTCAGCGGCTTTTTCCTCTCCTTTGATAGGAGAAGGCTTGGTAGTCACTGCCTGATTTGCAGCAGGTTTGGAGCTAGTCTTTGGTTTTGCAGTTTGGGTCTGAGGACTGGGTGCAGGAGTAGCAGGTTGAGTCACCGCCTGGGCTATTTCTCCGGCTGCGGCCTGTTCAGTGCTTTGAGAGGGAGTCTCGGAGGGAGGATTGGGACTGTTTCGATTACCGGATCCTGTATCAGAAAAACCCAAATTCAACTCCAAACCATAGGTGGGCAAAGGAGGAATGGGCTGTTTCCAAACCACGATAAAATAGAAAGCCAAAAGCAAAAGAACATTGATCACGATGGTGATTACCGTGGATTTTCTTTTACTGTCTTTTTCTATCTGATCGGTATTCCAGGCTTGCATCTTATTTATAGGGTTGAGTGGCTATAGACACATTCGCTTCCAATCCTGCAGCGATTCCGCCTATTTCCACTAAGTGTTCTACGGGAACTTCCTTGTCGATGTGCAAAACTACCTGTCCTTTTTTTCCTTCCAGTAAGGTAGTCAATTCCGACTTCAACTGATCTCTCGATACGACCCGGTCATTGACCGCATAGCGGAGATCCTTGGTCACTGATACGGTAACTTCCTGCATCACAATGTCTGAAGTCTCGCTCGATGGCAGATTGACCGGTAGCCCTGATGGAGTAATGAAGGAAGAGGTCAACATGAAGAAGATCAATAACAGAAAGATAATGTCCGTCATGGAGGACATACTAAATGCTGCTTCTACTTTGTTTTTCTGCTGAAGTCCCATCTTATTTATCCTGCAAAAGGTCTATGAATTCAATAGAAGTATACTCCATGTTGTGAACCAATTTGGAAACCTGGGTAACCAGATAATTGTAACCCAAATAAGCGATAATACCCACCACAAGACCTGTAGCCGTCGTGATCATGGCTTCATAAATACCCATGGAAAGTAATTTGGGAGAGACCATCCCCTCCTCCTGCGCGATGGAAATGAATGCCTGAATCATACCCGTCACCGTCCCAAGGAAGCCGATCATCGGCGCAGCCCCGGCAACGGTGGCCAGAAGACCGAGATTCTTTTCGAGTTTATAGATTTCAATTTTCCCTACGTTTTCGATAGAGACTTCGATGTTTTTCAATGGAGAGCCTATTCGCTCAATTCCTTTGGAAATCATGTTGGCCACAGGGGTATTTTCTCCCATGCACAGTGCCTTGGCTTTTTCAATCTGCCCACTTTGTACCAGTACTTTTACCTGGTCCAACAAGTGGGCTGGAGTTTTGGCAGCCTTTTTCAGCGTGAGCAGTTTTTGCACAAAAATGAAAATAGCCAAGACAAACAACAGGTAAAGGGGAATCATCATGTAACCGCCCTTGATGAGCAGGTCGAGCAATCCGATGTTTTCTTTGGTAGCCTCTAGTGCCAGGCTGTCTGCTGTGGACAAGCTGTCCACGGATAGGGTTTGGAGAAGGGTCATATTAATATTTCAAAATCCACAATTCCTCGGAATATTGGGATTTGATCTCGTCGAGTTTCTCAGCAGCAGCTCGGAAGCTGGTAAACTTTCCTATGGCCACCCTGTAATTTTTACTTTCAGTGTAAGGTGATATCAGATACACCTCCGAAGACTTGCCCTGAAAGTCAGGAATCAGCTTTAATGCGTCAGCTTCTGATGGCACACTGCCCACGATAATAAAGTACTGCGGCCTTTCTGCCTGAGATTCTATACGGATCAAATTTCCACTGATATTCTGGGCAATTGTTGTACCAGATTGAGCGGCTGGTGGATTATTCTCTGAAACTTGAACCTCTTCTACTTTAGCTACTTCATTATCAGCAGGTTGAATAGATTCATTAGAAGTGATTTCAGGTTGCATCTGTTCTGTAGATGGAGTATCCTTGACCTCCTGGACTGAGGATGAATTCGTGGTGACTGGTGAATCAGTCTGTCTTGTCTGTAATAATATTTGCCACACCAACACTGCGAAGATGGCTGCGAAAAGGACAAAAACGAGCCAAGCCCATGTCGGAGTACCTTTCTTTTTGTCCTGAACTGGTGTAGACGGCGAAGCTTTTGAAAAAGACTCAGCTACTTTTTTGCTTTCTTTTTTTTCAGTGGAAACCGAACTAATTGGCTTTTCTATTTCTGCCTGAACAGGATTTTGAATTGCCTCTGCACTAAAAGATTCAACCGGTTTTCTATTCTTCTTTGGATTGGCTTGCAAAGGTTTAATCTCCACCCATGGCAATCCAAAATCTTTGGGATCAGTCCACTGCTTTTTATCGGATCCTTTTGTATTCATCTTCAGTCTGGAAAAGCTACGAAACTAACCCAAAGGAATGGAAAGCCCAACCCTTTGTTCAGGATATTCAGAATTTAAGGCTGGCTCCACCGATCAGCTGTACACCTCGCACAGGATAATTAAGCCATCTCATGTTCTTTCCATTGGTCAGGTTGTTTCCTTCTGCAAATACAGAAATTCGGTCGGTGATTTTGAAATCAGCCTTGAGTTGTAGATCAGCTATCGTTTTCAGATTAATTGTCTCGTATACCAGTTCAATTTCCGGAGGAGAAATAGCCCGTATACTTGCATCTCCTCTCGCCTTGATTCCTCCCATAAAGTTCAGATTGGCCTGAATAAGTAATTTTTCAACAGGCTTGATTTGATTGTTGACCGAAAAAGTCCAAATCGGTCGATGCCAAGCCTCTTGCTGAACAGACAAGTCGTATTGATACAGGTCGAGACGAGTACCCAACGTATACGTATCTGAAAACTTAAAACCTAATTCTGCATTTAGATTGGCCACTGTGGACCGATTATCATAGACCAATTCAAATCTTGCCGTATCCGATTCGGAATTGGCAAAAAGGTGGAGCTGATTGTATCTGCTCACATCTATCCCTGCTCGATAGTGAAATACTCCCTGAAATTGCCCCTCAATACCGGCAGCTATTTTATAATTATTGACAGTATTCAGCAATTGATCGCTTGGGCCCAAAAAAGGATTTTCCTGAACAAAGGAAAAGTAAGTGTTTCGCTGAACGTCCCCTGAAAACTCTCCATAAAAGCCAAACTCTTCTGCGAATTGGTAACTGGCTTTCAAAACAGGGAAAATCCGAAAATCACTGGATTTATCAGGAATGGAGTCATTTTCTGAAACCACATTCAATCCTGCTGAAAACCTGAAATCTCCATAGGTATAATTGACCCGAGGTCGAATCGCAAAATAATTTCTGGTCACTTGATAGGTGGAATCTTCAGGATTGGTGGAGAAGTACTCCAAGCCTAAACTGCCAGACCAATCGGCTGCAGGGTTGAATTTGACCAGGCCGGAAATGCCTATTTCATTTTCCCTGGCTAAATAACTGTCTTTGAAATTTCTGAAGCTAACCTGTGCCTCGTAGCCCAATGGACCCACTTTTTGGATATCCCGTATTCCTGCAGCTATCTGAAAGTGATTTTGAACGTTGCCCTGGATGATTTCTATCGGATCCTCTGAAACGAAGTTGGGATCAACTCCATAGAAGGAATATTTATCCTGAGCCCATTTCATGCTTCCGAAAACTTCTGCACTTTCCAGAAAATAGCTGATATCTCCACTAAGGACAGTATGAGACTCCGGACTTTCTTCCTCCTGAATTGTCACGGGCCCTTTTCCAAAACTCTGATGCTTGAAACCAACCGCAAAATTGATCGGGTCCGAGCTGGTAGACATGTACCTTGCTTCCAGCAAAGGAGAAGCAAAATTCCCATATCCAGCTCTGACAAAACCCGGATAGAGATCCAAATTCGGTTTTCTGTAATTCTTTTGCACCGCTGTAGGCTGTACCTGTAGTGCAGGAATGGTCAGAAAATAAGGAGTCATGTTGTACACAAAATCCTGCATGCCTTGCGACTGAGGCAGGACTGGCAAGCGTTCAAAAGATCTAGGCTGTGTAGGCACGGTCAAAACCCGGTCTTTTCGGATCACAAATTCCTGATCCTGCACCTCTCCTCTTTGCTGGGTTTGAGCCTGAAGTGAAGAAATGCCCAAGAGGGTCGTTCCTGTCAGGAGGAAAATCAAGAGCCTCATTTTCATAGTTGGTTCAGCGTTTTAAGTTTGGACTCAGCTTCTGCTTTGATTTCTGGATCGTTGGAATTCTCCACGATGGATTCCAGAGTAGCCTTAGCTTGGAATTGCTCTCCGGTTTTGAGGAAGTTATCAGCCAGCAGTAGGAACATCTTTCCATACCAATACCCATAATCCACAAAAGGACCTGAATTTTCAAAGATGGCATCATTGGATTGCTGATATTCCTGCTTCTCCTGAAGGGAAAGTGCCAAAAGATATAATCCTTCTGCACCTTGCACTGTCTTAAAATCAGCAATCAAAGTTTTCAACGTGGCCTCGGAAGCAGGTAGTTGTCTGAGCTGTTTTTGGGCTTTTGCCTTGGTCAAAAGGGCTGTAGGGGTAGTTTCTGGCAGAATTCCGTCCAGAGTCGCCAATTGGTCAGCATAGGTAATAGCAGCCGGATATTTCCCAACAGCAAAATTCGCAATCATCAAACCTTGGACCGCTTCAGCTTCTTCGACTTTGTTTCTGGCATTCTGTGCAGCGGTTTCCAGATAAGGAATTGCAGCTGCATAGTCCCCTTTTTCCAAGGCCAAAACTCCCATTTTTTGCATGGCCCTTACCCGCTGAGGAGAGGCAGGTTCCCGTTCAAGCTGCTTAAAGAAACCTAAAGCACGTTCCGTATCTCCTGCCTGAAGGAAAGCATCCCCTGCAAAGTAGAGTGCATCGGCCTTTTGTGCAGATTGGGGATACGAACGAAGGTAACTTTCAAATTCTCGGGCTGCCTGAGCATAGTTTTTATCCAAATACAAGCTTTTAGCTGCTTCGTACTCCAGAGATTGGACATTCCCAGCACCGGGATTGGAATTCTTATAGCGAGACAGGTAATCGCCAAATTCGGCAGACCTACCCTGCAAAGCCAAAGTTTCCTGAAGCCCTTTTAGTGCTGTCTCTGAGTTTTGGGAATTGGGGTGCTGATCGATGATGGATTTGTAGTCGGCTATGGTCTGCTCGTAATTTCTTAGGGAGAAATTGGCCACTGCCCTGCCCTCCAGAGCAAATGGCACAAATGGAGAATTAGGCCTGCTACTGATCAGATCGGTAAACGCTCGTGAAGCTTCTTGATACCTCAGTTCCTCCAGATTAATCTGCCCTTTCTGAAACATCGCATCTTCCCTGTACAAACTGGATGGAAATCCAGAAATCAGCCGATCCAGATTGGAAAGTGCCTCCATATTTTTGGTTTGAAAGTTTTGTACTACCGCCAGTCGGAAATAGGCATAATCGATACCTGAATTTTGCTCACTGATTGCCCTGTAAAAGGTCGCTTCTGATTCGGAAAACTTCTTTTGCACGTACTGACAATCCCCAAGCCGGAGCAGAGCATCGTCGTAATATTGCTTTTCCGAAGCAGATTGGAGTTTTTGAGTGTAAGCTCTAAACTGTTCCTCAGCTTTAGGATACTGCTTGGAGTTGAAATAAGCATAGCCCAAACCATAGTGGGTCTTGATCAAAAAGGGATGATTGCTTGCCGGATTGAGTGCTCTCACCGCCTCATAGGCGCGTATGGCCTGAGGCAGGTTACCATCTGCAGTCAATATCTCTCCTTTCCAAAAATGCGTTTCCAAAAACAAATCCCGATCTACCGGAAAAGCCTGTGACTTATCCAAGTAAGTAAGGGCTGGCTTGAACTTTTGGTCTCTGTAATAAACCATGGCTTGATAAAAAGCCACCTTCTGATAGGCACTTTGGATACGGGGGGATTTGGTGCGGATTTTATCCATCTGCTCGATCGCACGCAGGTAATCATTGGTATTGATCAGGGCCTCAGAAAGCAAGGTCTCAGCCTCCCCCTTGAATTTTCCAGAGGGATAGGTATCCAGGTACTCGTCAAGGGTCGAAATAGCCGTTTGGAAACTCCCTCTCTGAAGATTGGTTTTGGCATAATTGAACAGGGATTCTTCCTGGATTTGTCGGTTGAAACTAGCCTTGGATGCAGCTTGAAAACTGGTTGATGCAAAAGGATAATTATCCAATTTCAAATAGGCATGACCTAGGTAAAAACTGGATGCCTGACCGATTTCATCCGTTGCGGATGCGGATACTTTGAGGTAGTCTGTGGCTCTTTGGTAATTTCCGGTTTCGAAGAAAGAAATACCCGCCTTGTACACTTCTTCGCGGGAAAGCGTCCCTTTTTTTGCATTGATAAAAGCGTCGTAGTTTTTGGAAGCGTTGGCAAAATCTTTCTTGGCATAGTAGGACTCAGCCAGAAACAAATGAATAGTCTCTCTCCTATCCAGATTTTGACCGGAAGCCAATAGCGGTTCTGCGTAGCTGATCGCCTGATCGTATGCTCCCTGCTGATAGTACAGCGCAGTTAAGAGATAAGGAACTTTGGTGGCGTATTCTGAAGATTTGGATGCGGCCTGAAGGTCAGCTATGGCTTTGGTGTTGTTTCCTTGCTCTAGGGCGATAAACCCACTGTAGTAATAAGCATCCGCACTGATGGGTTGATTCAGACCTTTTGCCTGATCAAAGAATGGAGCCGCTTTATTGTAGTCCTTCAGCTGAAAATGGGAATAGCCCTGTTTGAACAAAACATCCGCCCGCTCTGAAGGGCTAAGACTCTCAGGCTGTATCCATTCAAATGCTTCAATTGACTCCTTGTAGTTTCTTTTGTAGAAAAAATGATCTCCCAGATACAAGCCCGCCATGGCCACTGAAGGGTGCTTTCCATGTTCGAGGATATAGGCTTTCATCAATCCGGGTCCTGCTGGGCTTTCCAGCTCCAAGGCACTCATGGCCAGGTAGAGTTCGGCTGACTTTTGCTGCTCGCCTGATAGCGTGGCGTGCCGGAGAAGTCTGGAGTTTTCGAAGGAAGAAGCGGAAAAAAGCTGTTTGTCAAAAAATTCCAGATTCTGATCCAAATAGACTTGGCTGCCGGACTGATACAAGGTCGATTGGGCAGAGACACTAAGGCTCACACTTAGGCCCAACAAGGCGAAAAGGCAGTTTTTCATGCGTTTACAGTTGGTTTAATAAAGTCACATAAATTCGACTGGGAGCTGCAATGATTTCGAATTCATTCCAAAACCACCTAAGCAAAACAGGGAATGGGGAGTGAAATTTGGCTTGATTGCCAGGATGACAATTGGCTGGATCAATGCAAAATCTTGTACACCAGTTCTCGGAGGATTTCCCCTTCAGTCATGCTGCCGGAGTCTACTCCTTTGAAGCGAACATCCGCTTCCCTGATATAGCCGAATACATCAATTACCTTGCCCAAATTGTAGTTTCGGGCTGCTACCCAATATTCTTTCGAAGCGACCGGGTGAACCCCAATAGTACTGGCTACTTGGGACTCCGAGGAGATACCGGATTTGTGAATCAGGGCGATTTTGGAAAAATAGGAGTAGAAGAGGGAAAAAATGGGAATAACAGGATGGGCTTTTGGATTTTGTAAAAAATAATGAATGATTTGATTGGCTTTGGCAATGTCTTTAAACCCAATGGCCTTGGTGAGTTCAAAATTGTTGTAGTCTTTGTTGATCCCGATGTACTTGGAAATATGATCCGAGTTGAAAGTCGTGGATTCTGTGAAGTTAATCAGCATTTTACCCACTTCATTGGTCATCACTTCCAGGTTGTTGCCAATAGAATTGGACAGCAGCTGAGCAGCCTTAGCATCAATCTGATGGCCCAAACTTCTGAAATAGCCCTCAACCCACTCAATCAGTTTCCAGTCTTTGACTTTTTCGGATTCTACGAATACAGCTTTTTTATCCAGTTCCTTTTTCAGGGCTGACCTTCCGTCCAGCTTTTTATGCTTATGCGCAAAAACCAATATGGTACTGGGCAAGGGATTAGCCAAATAGCCCATCAACAGCTTTTGAGCGTCTTCTTTTCCCCAATCGGGAATACTTTGCGCCTCCTTGACCAGGACCAGCTGCCGCTCGGCCATCATGGGAAATTTCCGTGCATTACTCAGCACAACGTTCATCGGGGAATCTTTGCCATAAATCACCAGCTGATTGAATCCTCGCTCAAATTCCGGGATCGCATGCTTTTCAATGAAGTCGGAAATCAAGTCAATAAAATAAGGTTCTTCGCCCTGCAAAAAGTATATCGGGGCAAACTTATTCGCTTTCAGGTCTTTGAGAACAGCTTCTGGGGTATGGGCCATATTCTTTGAAATCTCCGGACCTTAAAGATAATAGCCCACTTCATTTGGGTACAAAATCACCTGAAATAAACTTTGATTTCCTTTTCGGGGTTTACCTTTGTGAGACCCAAAAGTTGATAACATGAATTTTGAGAAAGGCTTTAATCTGTACAAAGAGGGAAAATTTGAGGAAGCTTTGGAATGTTTTAATCAGTTGATCGAAAAAGAAAGTGGAAAAACCGAGCTTCACCTTTACCGAGGAAGAATTCTATCCCGGCTCGGAAAAGGGGACGCAGCCTTGGAGGATTTTGATCTATTAGTTCAGATAGAGCCATACAATACAGACTACATCAGTGACCGAGGGGTGGTCTTGCATCTTCTGGGAAGAAATCAAGAAGCTTTGGCGGAGTTTGATCGGGCAGCCAATTTGGACCCCAACAATCCCTACCGATACAGCAGCAGGGCTTTTTTCAAGGATCGAATCGGAGATTTGGCCGGTGCGATTGAGGACTATGACAAGGCCATCGAGCTGGATCCTGAAGATGCGGTGGCACACAATAACAAGGGGCTGGTTGAAGAGAAAATGGGCTATCGCGAAATGGCGAAAAAGAGCTTCAGCAAAGCGGATGACTTGGTGGGCTACAAGCCCGAGTCCAAACGCCCGGAACTTCCACCTATTGGGACTTCCTCAAAGAAAGCAGAAACCCCGGTACAATTGCTCAAAGCAACTGAAGATCGAAAATTAAACGTAGATCATTTTTGGAAAACTTTCCTGTCCGTATTTACAGACAAGGGGTCCAGAAAGGAATTCATGAGTTTTGTAAAAGGTCTGTTTTCTGGAAATAAGCCTAAAAACTCTTGATTACCCAAAGAGGCTTGCTGAGAAAATAGGACATTTTCTTTGAGATATTTTTAGTAAACACCTTTTGAAAAAAACTCTTCTTTTTACTCAAGGTGACAAGCATATCTCCTTTGGCTACTTGAAGGTAATTTTCCAGCGCCAAAGCCAAATCGTCTCTGTAGGATTTCAGCACATAGTTCACTTTATCGTATCGGACAAAGGGCCTGATTTCTTCTACCATAGTTTCGTGCAAAGTTTTGTCCATGATCTTTAAAGAAGTGGAGACATGGACAAAATCAACCTCTGCTTTAAAAAAACCAGCCATTTCCACTACTTTTTGAATTGCTAGTTTGTCCTCCTCCAGGTAATCGGAGGCAAAAACAAGTTTTCTTGGGGTTTTAAAAAAAACTCTACGGGGTACGATCAAAATATCCCGATCGGAATTTTCAACCAATCGGGAAGCCCGACTTCCAATGATGTTTTCTCTCAATTCATTGATTCCTTCCGTACCCGCCACGATTAAATCCGCCTGAACGGATTTGGAAAACTCCAAGACACCTTGCACGATTCCGCCTTCACGAATGGCCGTTTCACAACTGTAAAGTCCCTTGGACTCACTTTCTTTCCACACGGCGTCTTGCAGATTGTTTAGCTTTTCCTGAACAAATTCTTCCTGATACCGGCCATGGGTATCTTCGGGAGACATTTTCTGGTAATCCTCCCGATTGAGCACATGAAAAAGAAATAGTCGTCCCTGGTACTTCTCTCCCAATCGAGCGGCATACTCAATGGCATTTAATGAACATTCCGAAAAATCTGTTGGACATAAAATAGTGAACCGTTTTTCCATAAGAAAATCAATAACCTTTATCGCGGTCAACGATATTCAGCAGATCGAGGTTGGATTTCATTCTTCTGAAATTTTCAATTATTTGAGGACCTGCTGCCTCAGGATTGGTCACACTGGCAATATGAGGAGTACAGAGGATTCTGCTTTCCTCCCAAAATGGATGATCTTCAGGCAAAGGCTCTTTTCGGTAGACATCCAGCATCGCACCAGACAGGTAACCTTCGTCCAATGCAGGAATCAAATCTTCTTCGATCAGATGCTTGCCCCGAGCCACGTTGATGAGATAAGTGCCCGAATTACATTTTTTGAATAGCTCAATATTTAAAATTCCTTCTGTCTCTGGAGTTAAAGGAAGAAGGCAGATGAGGACATTGATTTCTGAAAGGAAATCATCCATTTGATCACGGGAAAAATAGGGATAGGGGAAATCCTTTTTTAGCGTAAATCCCAAACCATAAACGGGGAACCCCAAGTAATGAAGCTTATCCATCACATCCCCTCCCAAAGCCCCAACGCCCATCACTCCTACTTTAACGGGAATCTCAGGATTGGACATATCCCAAACGCTACGCTTTTGATCTGCCTGATAGCGGGTGATCTGACGATGAAAATTAAGTACTCCGGTCACCACATAGTTCGTCATAGACCAGGTCAGCTTTTCATCGACGATCCTTACGATCGGCATGGACTCAGGGACGGCTGGATCACTGAGAATATGGTCTACCCCTGCGCCTAGTGAACTGATCAGTTTTAAGTTGGGAAAATTGGAAAGATAGCCGGGCGGATGCTGCCAAAGTAAGGCCATTTCCACCTCTTCAGGTCTTTCTATTTCAGGATAAACCTGAATATCCAGGTCTGTTTGGTACTTTTTTAAAACATTTATCCAAATTTTAGGATCTCTTCCTGGACTGATTATGGCAATACTCATTGATCAAAAAGGTTGAGTAGTAAAATTAACGGAATCCTCTCCCCGAAAAAAATACAAGTGAAATTTAAGCAGAAAGGCTAAGCATAAAAAGAAAGAATTGCCCCAAATTGCAGAGTTTTGGAACCTCGACTTTCCAATCTGAATTAGAGAATAAACTTAACCTCATAAAAAAATCATGCAAACCAAATTTAGAATTTCTTTAGTAGCCTTTCTTCTGCTGGCATCGATGACTTTTGCTCAGCAAATCCCCATGCCACAAGCAAGTCCAAGTGCTAGAATTTCCCAAAAAGTGGGACTTACAGACGTGACCGTAGATTACAGTCGGCCCAGCACCAAAGGAAGAAAAATTTTTGGAGAGCTTGTTCCATATGGTGAAGTCTGGAGAACAGGTGCCAATGGTGCCACCGTACTAACTTTTTCTACTGAAGTAAGTATTGCAGGAAAAAAAGTACCCGCCGGCTCGTATGCCTTGTATTCCATTCCGGGAAAGAGTACTTGGACTCTTATCCTTAGCAAAAACACCAATCTTTGGGGTTCAATAGGATACAATGCAGATGACGACTTGCTGAGATTTTCGGCCACCCCTGGTAAAACCAGCAAAAAATACGAAACCTTCGAAATCACTTTCAATAACCTCACGGATAACAGTGCTGACTTGTCACTAAAATGGGAACAAACCCGAGTGGACTTCAAAATCACCACTGAAGTAGACCCAATCGTCATGGGAGAAATCCAAAAACAGGTAATCGATGCCAAGACGACTGATTCAGCCCTGCTTTACCAAGCAGCGAACTACTACTTTACCAATAAAAAGGACATGGATCAGGCCTATTCCTGGATCAAACAGTCTACCGATCAGGATCCGAAATATTGGACCATGCATCTGAGAGCAAAAATTGAATTGGCAATAGGCTTAAAATCGGAAGCTGTAGAATCTGCCACCAAATCCAAGAACATGGCTGTTGAGGCAAAAAATCCAGACTATGTAGGTCTAAATGAACGCCTGATCAAAAGTGTCAAATAATCTGAGTCTTATCTTAAAACCAAGAAAAATGCTTTTGGAAGTTCTCCAAAGGCATTTTTTATTTCTTAAGGATCAGTTGAAGAAAAGCACCTACCCCCATGACAGCCAAACACCCGATGGCATTGTACCAAAGAAAACCGATATCCCAATACATCCCAAAAAGGCCTATTCCATTCCAAAAATGAATGACCAAAATCAAGGCCTGGGAGAAAAGAGCCGCCAAGAAAACTGCTTTTCCTTTGATCCATTTCATGAAAAATCCAACCAGGAAAATCCCCAAAATCGTTCCATAAAACAGGGACCCCAAAAGATTGACCGCTTGGATAAGATTTTCAAAAAGAGATGCATAGGTGGCAAACAAAATGGCTCCCAGTCCCCAAAAAGCAGTAAAAATCTTTGAGGAGAACAGATAGTGTTGGTCAGAAGCTTCTTTTTTCAGGGAGCGCTTATACAAATCAATGGTACTGGTCGAACCCAAAGCATTCAGTTCGGAGGCGGAGGAAGACATCGCCGCAGAGAAAATTACCGCAAACAAAAGCCCAACCAAGCCTTGAGGCAGATAATCCATCACAAAGCGCATGAAAACATAGTCGGTATCTCTGGTTTCAGCAGTTGGATCATTT
Organism: Algoriphagus confluentis; assembly: GCF_036245625.1. NCBI lineage: Bacteria > Pseudomonadati > Bacteroidota > Cytophagia > Cytophagales > Cyclobacteriaceae > Algoriphagus > Algoriphagus confluentis. The sequence goes on along the minus strand of NZ_BTPD01000003.1, from coordinate 184,851 downwards.
TGGAGGATTAAGGATTTGACTTCATCCCGGATTTCGCTTTGTTCCGACTTGATTTCTTTGATCCGCTCCCTAAACGCTGCAATTTTGAGATCATCCTCCCCTTCTACCGCCTCCAGCATAGCCTGATAGGCCATTTTTCCTTCCTGAAAGCTTCTGGAATAATCTTCTTCCAGCTTACTATAGTCGGAAGCATAAGGGCTTTGTTGGAGCTTTTCGGTCTGCACTTTATTGAAAACCACAGGAGGCTGGGTGAATTGGTAAAACACAAAGACCATGACCCCGATAAAGAGGATTAAAAACTGCATAGGAATTTTCAAAAAGCCATTCATGATCAGCCCCATTCTACTTTGTGTCAGAGTCTGTCCGGAAAGGTAGCGTTGCACCTGGCTCTGATCCGTACCGAAATAGCTTAGGAATAGGAAAACGGCCGCTGTCATTCCCGACCAGATGTTATATCGGTCAGAAAGGTCAAATTCAAAACTAACCACGTTCAGTTTATCCATCTTTCCAGCCACATGGAGAGCTTCCTGAAAGGAAATAGGCAAGAGCTGAATAACGATGATTCCGGCTAAAATCATCCCTCCCATCATCACAGCCATTTGCTGCTTTTGGGTTATGGAAACGGCTTCTGTCCCTCCAGAAACGGTGTAGACGATGACCAATACCCCGATTAGGACATTGGTGAAGGTTAGATTCCAGCCGAGGAGGGTGGAAAGAATAATGGCCGGAGCATAGATCGTAATTCCTGCCCCCAATCCCCGCTGAACTATAAAGAGCAGAGCAGTAAGCGTACGGGTCTTGAGGTCAAATCTCCCCTCCAAATACTCATAGGCTGTGTACACTTTGAGCTTGTAGTAAATCGGGATGAAGCTGACCGAAATGATAATCATGGCCAAGGGCAGACCAAAATAGAATTGGATAAAACGCATCCCATCCTCGTAAGCCTGCCCGGGAGTACTAAGGAAGGTGATCGCTGAGGCCTGAGTTGCCATAATCGATAGGCCGATCGTCCACCAGTTCATCGAATTCTTGCCTCGGAGGTAGGCATCCAAATTCTTCTTGCCTCGGGTCTTGTAGACGCCAAAAGCCACAATGGAAATCAAAGTCCAGAATAAAACTACCCAATCCAGAGTGCTCATTGGTAGGCTAGGGTTAACCAATAAAAAAGCGCAATCATCAGCACAAGACTTGCCATCAAAAGAAGGTAGACTTTACGCCAACGAATTTGAGTTTCGCCCACTTTATTGCTCGATTAGGTTGATAAATAATTTAATCGCACCCGGAACCCCTGCCGGTAGCTGTCGGAAGAAAGATATCCCCGTGTATACGAAGGTTCCATTCCCAAACTTCGTGTAGATTAATGCGCCTTGAGAAGCTTTTTCTTCAGGATCCTGCATGGTCAAAGGACTGCTGTAATTCTCATCCGGATTGGAGGCAAAATAGAGGCCCCTTTCTTGTACCCATCCAGAGAAATCGGATTCCTTGATCGGATTAGGTCCCGCCATTACAGGATGACTCCAATCGGCAACCACAGGAGACTCCTGCACGGTGACCCGATCTCTTCCGATGGTAAACGGATAAGGGCCCAACTGATTGATTAGCAGTGGAGAGCTGGTATTGTACTGAACAATCAAATTCCCTCCGGATCTTACATACCCCATGAGTGCCTGCTGATTAGCCGCCAACTCTGAATTGGTATTATATGCTCGGATACCGACAATCACTGCCTTGAACTGGCTAAGGTAATCCACAGAATAATCTCCTGGACCGATCATGGTCACTTGGTACCCTAAGGCAGAAAGAACACCTGGCACATCATCCCCTGCTCCGGGAATATACCCGATTTTCGCTGAAGAGACTTTCCAATCGGCTTGTATCAAATTAATGGATGCAGGGATAAAGTAAGTCAAATTAGGGATATGTTTATAAGAGATCGTCTTGGTGGTCTGATTGTATGTCTTTCCCTCTGCTGTGGTGAATCGCGCAGTGACTACCTTTTTTCCGATTCCATTGGGTAAAAAAGCTACTTGATAGATTCGCTTTTTTTGAAAAGCAACATCCTCAATACTCAAAATCCGAAATTGGGATGGGTCTATTCCTTCAAAATCCAGGTTCCCTTCCAAGAATTGATCTCTGAAATTAACCGTGACTGTAACGGTTGGCTCAGCACCAGATATCAAGAAAACATTGTCTTTAGATACGGTCAAATCAACTTCGGGGACTATAATAAACGGCTGCTTGATTTCTCCATCCACCTGATCATTGTATTTATAAAAAAGTTGAACAGGTAACTCAAACTTTTGATCACTGATCGTAAATGAAAGGTCGCCTCCGATAATTTGGGTGGAAAAGGGAACTCCGATATTTTTTTGATTGGAAACTGAAAATATGGCTCCATCTAATGGCTCCTTCAACCAGTACGGCTGAGAATAAGAAATTTCCTCAGGAATTTTTAATTCAATAGGAAGCTGGACTGTTTCATTTTCTTTGGTGTTTTTGCCAACATAATAGGTTTCAGATACTTGAAAGGTAACATCCTCAATTTCCAAAAAAGAAGGGTTGTTCAAAATCAGCTCGGTAGATATACTTTCTCTAGGGAAACCAATTTCCTTTCGGGTAATGTACTCGTATTCAAATCCTAATGCTTTAAAGATGGTTTGATCCAATTTTTCAATCTTCTCTTTTAGCCAGGTTTCCTCTGAGTTCAACTCTAGCATGGATTTTCTCAAGTCCAGCATGGCAGGTACATTTTGATCCGGCTGGATAAAATTGAAATTTTCAATCAGTTCTTCAATTTTGTTTTTCACCTCTTTACCACCGGATATACTTACCCATCTATCCAATACACCTTCAAAAGGTGAATCAACATAGGTCTCCCCTCCTACTTGCTCGATAAAATCTCTGGCTCTTCCGCTACCTGCTGTGGATCCAAAACCCTGGGATTTATGCATCGTTCTGCTGTCTGCGGCAATTTGATGATAGGTTTTTCCAAGAAGCGGATCAAAACCTCCTACTTCGAAAGCATGGTACTTTTTCCCTTCTTCCGGCTCAAATTCCCCGCGGAAATTATAGGCATTGAAGAATATCCGCTTGGGAGACCATACAGAAACATACTTTAATTGTTCTGGAAAAGCATCTTCTTTACCAGCAAGCTCAAAGGCCTCTCCTGCCAAAATCGCTGAAGTCGTATGATGCCCGTGAGTAACACCAGGAATGGTATTAAATCTTGTGATAATAATATCGGGCTGAAACTTTCGAATTGCCCAGACTACATCTGCCAAGACTTTTTCCTTATCCCAATTCTGGAGCGTTTCAGTAGGATTTTTGCTAAACCCAAAATCCATAGCGCGGGTGAAATATTGCCTTCCTCCATCTGTAGCCCGGGCTTTTAGAAGTTCCTGGGTGCGGATTTGACCCAATTCCACTCCAAGCTCCTTTCCTATCAGGTTCTGTCCTCCATCTCCCCGGGTCAGACTCAAATAGGCCACCTCTGCATGTTCTCCGTTAGCCAAATAGGCAATGAGGCGGGTATTTTCATCATCTGGGTGGGCTGCCACATACAGAACACGCTTGGTTTCATTGAGCTGAAGTAGCTGATGATAGATTTGTGAGGACGGAAGTGATTGAGCAAAACCGTTACAAATCCATGCAAACAGAATCACAACCGTGGATAGTAGGCAATTTTTGGGTTTGAGCATAGTTGGCTGAATATACTCCGAAAGCTATCCCAACTATCCGCGAAAAGAAATCTTTTTTTTATTAATGGAAAAGATTGGATGCAGACATCCGATTACTTTCTTGGGATTGTATAGCCAAGAGTGAATTCAAAAAAGTCTGCTTTTGCTTTGTGAGCTTTGATGGACATACCTGCTGAAAAGTCACTGCCAAACCGATATCGTACTCCGATTCGCTCATAAAACCAGGTGAATTCCTGATTGAGTTCATTTCTATACAAATAGACTCCCAAACCGATCGGAACAAACAATCTAGAGGTCAACTGCCATTCCCAAGATCCGACTACGGCAATGGAAGTTTGGTCCCTAAACGAAAAACTTTCACCCGGAAATCTCAATTCCATTCCTTGAGCCCAAAAGAAATCCAATCCCAATCCCAATCGATATTTGTAAGACGGCTCAATCAGGTAATTGATTCCCAATCCTCCTCTAAAATAGGATGGATCTCCGATCTCATAATTTCTCATCCCGGTGTACAAAGCGAAATTTACAAAGGAGCGAAGCTTTTTTTCAGAAATATCAGGCTTGGTATAATCAAAGGAACTCAATCCACCCAAACCGACATTGACTGCCACATTCAAAGGGAAAAGATTGATCCCTGCATTGGGCTTTTTTGTGGCCCCGTTGGAATAATGCTTCAAACCCAATCCCGCCCTCAAACCTATGCGTTCATTGATTTGGTATTTGGAATAAAAACCAAGATTGACATAAGCATTGATATTTGAGCCTATGTATTGATTTTCAGGGTTGATATCCGGATCGTAGGGGGTGAGATTGAATCCTATTCCCATTTGAGTGTAGTAACCGAAGCTCAATTTTCTGTCCACCCGAGGGAGAGAAAAAGGAATATCCATCCATCCATAGACAGCCATGGGCCTACCTACCTCAGATGTATAAGTCAAGGTAGAATTGAATCCTATCCCAAATACCGGGTATCGATACAAATAGTCAAAATGCGTATTGGACTGACTTCTCCATCCCATCTGAAGATCCAATGCCTTGTAATTGACAAGGTCTTTGATATTGTCCCCCCATTCTGTACCATTGCTAAGCATGGGGCCAGACTCATAGGAAATATTAAGAAATTTTTGACTTTTGGTCTGTGCAAGTATGGAAATGGTAAAAAGCAGGCAGACTAAAGGAAGAAGAATAGCTTTTCTCATTTTCAGCGGATCAAATCCGGTTCAAATAAACTAAATCTAAAGAAAATACTGATGTTCAATTCCATGCATTTTTTTCCTCAGGACTTGGAATCAGAAAAAATAACAGAAAAGAGGCTGTCTCAGGAAATGAAACAGCCTCTTTTGGGTTTTCTAAAGTGAAAGAAAATTAATTATCCATCCAGTTTGCACCCAATCTTTCAGTCAATTTCTGATTGATTTTTTCTGCTTCTGCCGTGTTTTTCAATCGGGTATGTACTTGATAAAGGATGATCAATACATCATTGTTATCCGGCTGGATTTGAGAAGCTTTTTCGAAGTATTTCGCAGCTTCTTTGTAGTTTTCGTCAGCTTTAGCGCCTACGATAGGAGATTGTTTTTCCCACTCTTCGTCAGAAAGGTTATTCAACTCGTTGAGCATCTTGGTTGACATCTCCAGCAACAAAGCTCCCGTGTAGTAGTTGCCTTGATAAAACTCAGGATCTACCTCAGTTGCTTTCTTGTAGTCGGCCAATCCACCTTCCAAATCACCTGCCTGCTCTTTCAAATAGCCAGATCTCAACCAAAGTCCAGCGTTGTTAGGGTCATTCGCCAAAGCATCCTTGATCTGAGCCATGGCCTGATCCATTTTATTCAACTGAAGCAAAAGCTGGATTTCATATTCTGCCAAGACTTTGTCGTCAGGATATTCCTCTCTCGCCTTTTCTACCAAAGCAAAAGCAGCTTCCGGGTCTTTGTCTTCAGAGCTCAAAATCTGAACCATGAAATAATAGGCATTGATTTTATTGTATTCAGGGATTTCAAGAAGGTAGCCGAAGTGTCTTTTTGCATCTTCAAAACGACCTAGATCATTGGCAATAAAGCCTGCGTTATAGTGGATCGTGGAATCCTTTTCATCTACTTTACCCGCCAAATTGAAGAATTCGTAAGCCATTTCGACGTCCTCACTTTCAAATCGCTCCAAAGCTTTGTCAAAAGAAACGTTCTTCAGGGTATTGATAGAATAAGGACGTAGGTTGTCCGGAACTCCAGCAAGATCTTCCTTGTAGATAGCCTTGCCTGCATCGGAGTTTTTATCACTTCCGGCTTTTTCAAAAGCCTCCATGAAGGTATTCAGGGCAGCATTTCCAACTTCCAGTGTACTCATGGTATTGGAAGAATCAGAACCAAACATTTTAGTTTGAATTTGGGCTTTTACCAGATAGGTAGTTGGATCTCCTCCTGTCTCAGGATTGGCAATAGCAGCATCAATAGCAGTAAGTGCCTCGGTGAAGTTGCCTGATTTGAAACCTTTTTCAGCTTCTCTTACCATTTTCTTTTGTCCAAATACAAAAGTGGTAGAAGCTACAAGTGCTAAAGATAAAATTAGCTTTTTCATTCGTATTGTTTTCTTTTGTTTGATTATTCGGTTATATCTTCTTTGGATTCGGAAGATTCGTTTGCAAGATCGGAAGATTCTTCATTTTCGTCTTCCACTTTGGAAATTTTTTCTACGGAGGAGATTTCGTCCCCTTCGCCTACTTTGATCAGCCGTACACCTTGTGTTGCTCTTCCCATGATTCTCAATTGTTCCATCGAGATGCGGATGATAATTCCCGATTTATTGATGATCATGAGATCGTCCGAATCCACCACCTCTTTGATTGCAACAAGTGCGCCTGTTTTTTCGGTCACGTTCATTGCTTTCACTCCTTTACCTCCCCGGTTGGTGATTCTGTATTCTTCGAGCATGGATCTTTTTCCATATCCCTTTTCGGAGACTACGAGCAAGGTGGCGTGTTCTTCGGAGGCACAAACCATGCCAATGACAAAGTCATTGGCATCATTTAACGTGATGGCTTTGACTCCCGTGGCCGTTCTGCCCATGGGTCTTACAGCCGATTCGTGGAAATGAATTGCTCTGCCGGACTTGGCTGCGATGACAATGTGCTGAGCACCATTGGTCATGTCCACATTGACCAATTGGTCATCCTCACGAATATTGAGCGCAATAATTCCATTGGATCTTGGTCTGGAATATTGCTCCAAGGTGGTTTTTTTGATGATTCCCTGCTTGGTCACCATGATCAAAAAATGATTGTTGATGTAATCCTGATCATTCAGGTCATCCACCTGAATAATGGATCTGATTTTGTCTCCCGACTCAATGTTGATCAGGTTTTGTATCGGCCGTCCTTTTGACGTTTTGGATCCTTCCGGAATCGCATAGGTTTTGAGCCAGAACAATTTTCCTTTATCAGTAAATATCAGAAGGTAATTGTGGGTAGAGGCAGTGAAGAGATATTCCGTCCAGTCATCGTCTTTGGTGCTTACCCCTCTTGATCCTACTCCTCCCCGGCCTTGGGTACGGTATTCGGTGAGGGCAGTTCGCTTCACATAGCCCTGATGAGAGACCGTAATGATCACCTCCTCGTTGGGAATCATATCCTCATAGCTGAAATCTTCGGCATTATGTTCGATTTCAGTTCTTCGATCATCTGCATAGCGGCTTTTCATCTCTTGGAGTTCTCCCTTGATGATTTCCATCCGCTTATCTTCATTAGCCAGGATTTCTTTCAATTCTTCGATCAAGGCCATGATTTCTTTATACTCCTGAACGATTTTGTCCCGCTCCATTCCTGTAAGCCGCTGCAAGCGCATATCCAAAATGGCTCTTGCTTGGATCTCACTCAGCTCGAAGCGCTCCATCAATCCATTTCTGGCGGTCTCCGGGTCTGCTGAGTTTCGGATGAGGGAAATCACCTCGTCCAAATGATCCAAAGCAATCAGGTAACCTTCCAGAATATGCGCGCGTTTCTCGGCTTCCTTTAATTCATATTCTGTCCTTCTGACTACCACTTCATGTCTATGGCTCACATAGTGGGTAATCAGGTCCTTCAAATTCAAGGTCAGAGGTCTGCCTTTAACCAAGGCAACATTATTGACAGAGAATGAAGTTTGAAGCTGAGTCTGCTTATAAAGATTGTTCAGTACCACACTCGGCACCGCATCTCTTTTGAGCTCATATACAATCCGCATTCCGGATCGATCGGATTCATCACGGATGGCAGAAATCCCGTCAATCTTCTTTTCATTGATTAGCTGGGCGGTTTTTTCGACCATATTGGCCTTATTGACCATGTATGGAATTTCGGTAATGACTATCATCTCCCGATTTCCACCCTCTTTTGTCTCTACATTGGCCTTGCCCCTTACTACAATTCTGCCACGACCGGTTTCAAAGGCAGCCTTGACGCCATTATAACCATAGATAATCCCCCCGGTAGGGAAATCCGGAGCTATTACATGCTGCATCAGTTCCGATACGGTGATATCCCGGTTGTCTATATAGGCTACAATCCCGTCTATAACCTCACCCAAATTATGGGGAGCCATATTGGTAGCCATACCTACTGCTATTCCCGATGCTCCATTAAGCAGCAAAGCAGGGACTTTAGCAGGCAATACGGTGGGTTCTTTTAGGGAATCGTCAAAATTAAACTGAAAATCAACCGTGTCTTTGTTGATGTCCACAAGCATTTCCTCAGCTATTCTTCTCAGTCTTGCCTCGGTATATCGCATGGCTGCGGGATTGTCTCCATCAATGGAACCAAAATTACCCTGACCATCTACCATGGGATACCTGAGGGACCATTCTTGGGCCATTCGGACCATGGTGTCGTAGACGGCAGAGTCTCCGTGCGGGTGGTATTTACCCAGTACTTCCCCTACTATTCTGGCTGATTTTTTATACGGCTTGTTGTGTAAAACTCCCAGCTCCTGCATTCCGAAAAGAATTCTTCGATGAACTGGTTTGAGTCCGTCACGGACATCAGGAAGTGCTCTAGAAACAATGACCGACATCGAATAATCGATGTAGGCACCACGCATTTCCTCTTCAATATTAATCGGTATGATGTTCTCGTTTTCTCCTTGGGCCATAAAATGCTTTTTCGCGGGTCAAATTAAGCCGCAAGATAGCAAAAAGAGAAGGCTTTTAAAACCTCACATTCAAAGTAAGCCCGATATTATTCCATCAATACCACTGACCGACTTTTCGGTTTTGTAGATTGAAGACAGAACTTCCCCTGTATTCAATTCCATTGTGCATATGCTTCATCACTACACCGCATCCCTGCACTTTGCAACGTTTGGTACCGGGTATTCGGATGGCAAGTCCTACTTGCATGGAGTAGAGGGACTGATTGATTTCCTGAAATTCAGAAAAATCCGAGGAGGCGTAAGTAAATGAGCGAAACTCCCCTCCCCCTTTGATGAATAGTTTGGTATATTCAGAAAAATCACGTTCTATCCTCAATCCCAATCCAAAATAAGGGTCCTCTGAAACGGCTAATCGGGGTTCATAGGGCTGATTGGGTTGATCCAATGCTGGGTCATAGGCATTTTTCAATTTGAGCTGCCCAAACTCTCCTTCCAGGATAAATCTCCAGGGATAAATCTGCCGAGCTCTTTGCCTGAGTTCAGACTGCATGTATAAATTATTGGAGCTGAACTTTCTATACCTCATTTTCAAAAATCCCTGCCTCCTCTTGGCGTCATAAAGCACCAAGCCAACTGTACCATAGGTTTTTGAAATTTGATAGGAAGCCCCTTCAAAGGGAAATTCAAAATCTCCTCCCTGCATGGGTGAGAGATTTCCCCACTCCATCCCATACCCACCTCCAATGGTCAGGAGATTAAAAAGGTTAATTCTCACCCCCCCGTTGAACAAAGGAAAAGTCCAATCTCCTGAACTCATTTCCAGTGGATTCTCCGGACTGATATCCAATGGTGTTTCAAAATTCCGGTATTGAGTCAAGGGATACAGGCTCGGGTTTTCGGAATAAAAACTCATTCCCATCTGATGATAGGCTGCTCCGGTAGAAAGCTCAAAAGCAAACTGCTCGATCACGTTTCTAAACGCATTACCAACCCCTGATTCACTCTTCGGGTTTTTTGCTTTGGTACTAATTCCGAAAATATCTTCATCCTGCGCTAGGGCCAAACTCCCCAAAAACAGGGTGGGAATAAGTAGTAAAATTGATTTCAATGTCTGCATGGGTATGGAAAACGCTCAATAGCATAAACCTATAAAAAAAGAAGCCTCTTTTTTAGAGACTTCTTCAAATTTATTGCCATTATCTCGCCTAACTCCGATTAGGAACCCCCATTTGTCTTCATTTCCTCAATCATTTGATCCAACTTTTCCTTAAGAGCAGGATCTTCTTTAATTGCACCATTTACTTTGTTGTAAATGGATACACCAAGAATCTCGTCGTCTTTAATCAATTCGGTCTTGTAGTCCACCACGGATTGCTGCAAGGAGTCCTGAAATTCTTTGATGGCTTGATAGGCTGCCCTTTCCTCATCTGTCAATTCAATTTCTGTTTCCTTTTCAGGATCACCCCAAGCGGCCTTGATTTCGTTGTATCTCGCTCCTCCATCGATCACCTCGTTATTGATGATCATGTTTTTCAACTCCTCGGTTTTGTCTTCTACATATTGTGACGTCATTACCTCTACTTTAGCAAACTTTGCCAAATCCTCGTCTGTCACTTTTTCATCTGCCTCCTGAGCTACACTAAACAAACTATACCCCATAAAAAGAGCCAAAAACATCCAAATTTTTCTCATAACTATCTTGGTTTAAATGAATACAACTTACAATAAACCAACCTTGGAAAGGAATTACAAGTTCAAATTTGACGATTTAAGAATTTTTATGATAAGCGGTTGGGGTCTCAAACCGACTCTTTCATTCGGGAAATAAGCTGAGTCGGATCCGGAGAATTGAACACAAAACTCCCTGCAACCAAGATATCGGCCCCAGCGTCCAAAAGACGGGGTGTATTGTCTAAATTGACCCCCCCGTCTACCTCTATCAACGTTTTTGACCCCTTTGAAAGAATCAAATCCTTTAATCTGGAAACTTTGGAATAGGTATTTTCAATGAATTTTTGGCCTCCAAATCCAGGATTAACCGACATTATACAAACTAAATCCACCTCTTCGATTATTTCGGACAACATGCTTATTGAAGTATGCGGATTGACTGCCACACCGGCTTTGGCTCCAAGCTGCTTGATCGCCTGAAGCGTTCGGTGTAGGTGGGGACAAGCTTCAATATGAACAGAAAGGATTTCTGCCCCAGCATTTCGGAAAGCTTCCAGATAGTTTTCCGGATGAACAATCATCAGATGAACGTCCAAAGGTTTTTTTGCATGCTTGTGTATAGATTCTGTGACCGGAATCCCAAAAGAAATATTGGGTACAAAGACCCCATCCATAATATCTACATGGATAAAATCTGCTTCTGATTGGTTCAGCATCTCCACCTCCTGCTGCAAATTGGCGAAATCAGAAGCAAGAATGGAAGGAGCGATGAGAGGGTTCATAGGCTGATTGAATGCTTATTTAGAAAGTGGTTCATTGCTACTGCTTAAGGAGCTTGGCTTGATTGACGAGAAGACCATCGGTCATTTGCACCAAATACAAACCGGGCTTTACTCCCGAAAGCTGAACAACATATGGGGATTTGGCTTCTGACCGAATCAGCTTGGTTTGAATCAAAACTTTGCCGGTAAGATCAATCAATTCAAATTGACTTTCTAAACCCGTGCCAAAATAGATCTTCAACTCTTCTCCAACCAAAGGATTAGGAAAGACTTTCCATTCTACTTCTTCCTCTGTTTCAGCCGAAAGAATCTCACCAAAATAGGCCTGATAAAAGTTGGGAATACCGTATCCAAAGTTATTGTCGGGGTTTTCAAATTTACTCGCACTCTCCAAAAGCCTTTGGATCAATTCAGCTTTTTTCCACTCAGGCCTTGCCTGCCAAAGTCCGGCAGCTAATGCGGTCACCTGTGGAGCGGAAAAGGAAGTACCACTTGCAGCACCGGAAGTCCCATTGGCCCTCAATAAAATCGGACTCTCTCCGTAGGCTACCAAATCCGGTTTGAGTCTTCCATCTCCTGTTGGACCCCGCGAACTAAATCCAGAGACATCGAGCGAGGAATTGACCGAACCGATTGCCAAAATACCTATGGCATCTGCCGGTGCCACCAAGGAGGAAGTGCCCCTGGCCCCATAATTTCCCACACTGTTTACGACCAAAATTCCTTTGTTTGCAGCGATAGAGGCACCTTTTGTAATCGTGGCAGTATTCCCATCCAAATCTGAAACTGTGTAATCCATTGAGGGATCGTCAAAATCCCAATAGCCTACCGAACTGCTGATGATATCTACCCCTAGACTATCAGCATATTCGGCACCTCTCACCCAATTCAATTCTTCGATTCTGTATTCGGTGGCGACTTCTTCAGTGATGACCAAAACAAACTCCGATTCATAAGCCCCTGCCACCAAAACTCCGGGATCATTGGCACCGATCAAAGAAAGCACATTGGTTCCATGAGGATGGTCTGTAAATACGGAAGGATTCCAAGGACGAATAAGGTCTTTTTGCCCAATAATCTGTCCATTTGCCATCAGATTTTGAAAACCTTTGGCTTGATTCACACCCGGAAATCCGGCATCAAATACCGCGATAGTAATCCCCTTGCCCGTAAATCCCTCTTCATGCATCACATCGATTCCGAGAATTTCATTTTGAAACTGGTAGGACTGATTAGCTCCCACTTCTGTAATCCTTGAGTTTAATTTGGGATCCTCACAATTTACCGAACTGCTCGCGCTCACTCTGAGGTAATTTTTTACCCTTCCGGAAGGCGGAGGAATAGATCCTCTTGCCACCAACTCAACCCGGTCCACAAAGGGTAAGGCTTCCAGAACTTTGGCTTGGGATTCCTCGGCAATGACCACCGAGGCATTCAACCACTTGCTGCTGTAGAGCAAATAGGTAGCCTGACTGCTAACCACCTCTTCGTATTTTTTTGCAACGGGCAGATCCAAACTATCTGCAGAAAGCCCTTCTCGCTGTCTCCTTTGGAGGGCTTTGGCACTGAGATACTCCCCAGGGTTGGATAGAGTAAATCCAGATTGAGGTTTGTATTTGTAATAAACTGCAAAGCGATTTTGGGCTTCTGAAAAAGAGATAAAAGCCAAAAAAGCCAAGGCAAACAAAACCGATTTAATTTTTCCCATAGTCGCTCAGTCTCAGGTGAATTTTCTCTCCTCCATTAATCAATTGCTGTCCCAAACAGTCATTTCTCGAGCAATAAGTTAGCACTTCTGAATATTTTTCCACCAATCCTACTCCTTTTTGAAACACCTCATACCGAACATCCCTCACTGTCACTTCATCGTCCACTTCCTCTTGCTTTACTCTGACCTGTTCGACATCGATTGCCTCTATCTCAAATTCGTCCAAACCTTCGGCCTGATAGGCCAATCCATTCCAGACCTTGCCTAACTCAGGAGGAAAATTGAGTACAACCAAAGTTTGATTATTGATTGTTCTCAGCAAGGATAAATCTCGAAGTTGAAGGGTATATTCCAGTTCTTTAGACCAAAATATCCCATCCGCAGAGCGACTTCTTTCCACCACAAAAACTAAACTTCTCTCTGCATTGAGGTAGGATGTCCTTACCCTGTCCCGAATGAAAAAAGAGAAATCTTCAGCATCATTTTCTCCAAAATATATAGTCTGCTCCACTTCGTAAATCCAAAACCTGCCTATCTCCAAAGGCTGAAAATCAAATTGTGGATCAAAAAAAGCGGGCTCTGTTTCCTCCTCGCAAGAGAAAATCAAGCCTGTCAGGGAAATAAAAAAAATCAGATAAATCTTCCGCATAACTAATCAGAGAAGTAAAAATAGCAGATTTTGTTTCTAGATTTTCAGAAGTAGCCGTTTTACTTCTGCCCTGTTTTCTTTTATGGGCAAATATTGTGGAGTAATTTTGTCCAATTACATGATCCAAAAATGGCTTTAAAAACTTTTGTAAAAATCAATCACATCAACAACCTCACCGATGCTCGGTATTGTGCGGGGATGACGGTCAATCTCTTGGGTTTTTGTCTCAACTCAGAAGATCCCAATTTTGTGAGTCCCGAAGAATTCCAAGAGATTACGGGTTGGCTCTCTGGAGTAGAATTTGTAGGGGAGACAGCAGGGATTCCGGAAGAGGAAATCCGGATTCTGCTAGACAAATATCCGGGACTTTCTTGGGTGGAGCATGATCGTCTGGACACACTTTTGTCTTTAAATGATTTGGGGCTTCCATTGATCTACCAATGCGATCTGGACGAAATCAATCACTTGGACTTGGAATTGGAGGAAAAACTAGGTCAGCGATCCCTTTACCTTCACTTGACAAATATTGAATCAGCATTTCAGAAACAAAAAGAAATCCAAGTGCTTTCGGATAAGTTTCCAGTGATTTTGGCCGATGGATTTCATCCGAATGATGTTTTGGAAGTAATAGGAACCCTACCGGTGTATGGAATCTCCCTTAAGGGAGGAACAGAGATCAAAGCCGGGCTGAGGGATTTTGACCAAATGGCGGATATCCTCGAAGCTTTGGAAATCGAAGACTAGCAACAAAAAACCCGGACCTTTTTACGTTCAGTCCGGGCTTTGTAGTATCAATCCCAAAGGTCACTCTGCTTGTACGGGCTATGTGCTCCTGTAAAGAAGCTGCCATCAATGAATCGATGAGCGATTCCCAAATCCCTAAGCTCCAACATGTCTTCATCTCTGAGCTGGATTTTTGAGGCTTCAAAATTGGAGAAGATCCGGTCATGGTTGACAGACTTGGGGATGACAGCTATATCTCTGTGCAAGGACCAAGCGATCAAAATCACACCCGGGTTTACTCCATACTTTTTGGCTATTTCTTCCACCATAGGATTAGTGAGTAGAACAGGGTCATTTTTATGCTTCTCAGCCCTGGAATCTGGAGAGCCCAAAGGTGAATAAGCAGTCATTAAGATGCCATTTTCCTTACAAAAATTGACCAGAGGAAGCTGAGGCAAAAAGGGATGCATCTCCACCTGATTCATTTCAGGGGATTCTCCTTTCATGGCGAGGATTTCCCTCAGTTTGGTTTGGTTGAAATTGGATACCCCGATATGTTTTGCCATTCCAGATGCTTTTTGTTCCTGCATGGCCTCCCAGGTTTGAGTTAGGGGCACATCCTGATAGGTGTAAAATTCTTCCCGATGAGATGCGAACGTCACCCCATGTTTGAAAGAGATTGGCCAGTGAACGAGATATAAATCCAGATAATCCAAGCGAAGATTTTCCAAAGACTTTTCCAAAGCCGGCTTCACATCTTCATGTCGGTGGCAATCATTCCAAAGCTTGGAGGTCACAAAAAGATCACTCCGCTTGACCAATCCATCCGAAAAAGCATCGGAAATCCCTTGTCCTACCTCTTTTTCGTTTTGATAGATAGCTGCGCAATCGATATGCCTATATCCTGCCTGTATCGCCCAATAGACTGCTTTTCTTACTTCCCCAGGTTTACTTTTCCATGTACCTAAGCCTAGGGCTGGCAGGGTATCTCCGTTTTTAAAAGAAAGGGTTTTCATCTGTTTTGTTGATTTTATGGATCTATCGAAAGACTTCGACTGGATTGATTTATAAAGTATTTACGATCTCTAGAGCATTAAAGATGGTGGATTTGGGTTTTCATTCCGACTTTTTTTCCAAGTATCGCTTGAAGCGGTTCATCACCCAAAGATGCAACTTAGCCTGCGTATTGATGTAAATAATCCATGGAAGGCGGGGAACAAATTCATGAATGGCAGAAACGATATATCGGCTGTCCAGCACTTCTCTAAACTCCATCCATCCGTAATCAAACCGCTTGACCAGCCAGCCTCCGGTGATGTAGAAAAGCTGTCTCTGTTCATCACTGCGGTCAGGAATCAACGTCAATTGAAGCATCGGCTTTTTCCCCCAAAGGAGATGAAATCCGATTTCTCCCTGATTGGATACTTTACCATTGACCAAAAACCGAAAGAACTTGGGCAACCACAAATAATAGCGATTCGCTACCCAAAGTGCAGAGTTCCTGCCTTTGTTGGGAATTCGCTGAATGGAGCGAACCGTATTTTTGACTCCCTTGTTTCTATAAAAGTCAGGCAAATTGGGTAACTCCTTAGTCGTGAGAGCAACCTGAACAGATTCCTCGTAAGTGAGGTACCTGATTTGCTTCTCCTTAAATGCCAATCGGTCAGAAATGATCAAGGTATGTTTGAGACTTTCCACCAAAGGAGATACCAGCTGAGGGGGACTTTCTCCAAAAAGGCCAACCCAGAATTTGCTTAGCCCCAGAGAAAATACCGGAATAGAAAAAACCAGGCGTTTTTTACCCATGGATGCTGCTGTTTTTTCCAGCATGCGACGGTAGGACATCACCTCGTTGCTGCCTATTTCTATGACTTGACCATAGACTGAGCAATTGCCAATGCAGGTATCAATTATATCCAGGGTATCCCGTAAAGAAATGGGCTGTGTCAAAGATTCGGTCCATTGTGGACACATCAAAACAGGAAGTTTTCTGACCAAATTTTTGATCATGTCAAAACTTGAACCTCCTGGACCTACGATGATCGAAGCCCGTAACGCAGTCAATTTGGAGCCCCTTGATCCCAGTGTTTTTTCCACTTCTAAGCGGCTTTTCAGATGCCGAGATAGTTTTTCTTCCGGCTCATCGGGAATCAATCCACCCAGATAAATTATCTGTCTGATTCCGTTCATTTCGGCTGCCCGGCTGAAATTATCTGCCAAAAGCAAATCAGTATCTTCGAAACTTCCCTGATTCAACCGGGTGGATGCATTCATGGAATGGACCAAATAGATGGCTACATCTACCCCTTTTAAAGCCTCGATGGTAGAGGAAATCGAATAGAGTTCCACCTGCCTCCATTCCAATTCCGGATAAGGGTTGGATTTGACTTTTCTCCGGCTGAGGCCGATGAGGTTATACTTAGACTTGAACTTTTCAATAAACCAACTTCCGATATAGCCTCCAGCCCCTGCTATGGCAACAGTCAAAGGCCTGGATGTGGAAGAGCTGGATATAGACATAAAAAAACTGGAACTGAAAGATAAACTAATTCAATTCCAGTCTGTTCAGCAGGCTTGGTATTTTATTTTCGGGCAAATTCCCTCCCCAGAGTGGTTGTGTGATATTTGGTAATCATATTGGGTACCTCCCAAAGCGGAAGATTTCCATTCTGGAAATAGTCCAAAAAACGCTCCGTCACTTGGGCAAAATGTGCTTCATGCCCATTGTGGTATCGGTCAGGAATAACCACCCGATATTCGCCAGTGGTGGTTTTTTCCAAATCGATTCCGGGATAGGTACTTTGAAGGGTCTCTTTTACAGCCTCTTCCAAAGCTTCATCCTGGTCTCCCAAAAGCTCCACGTATAGCTCCGGGCGGTAGTTTTGTTCTTTTCCCTGACGAATTACCAGATTGGCTTTGGTCCCTCTCATCAAGCTGTAGTGAGTATCCCCTGCCCCCTCTGGTGCCTGAAAATTCCAGATTACACTGACTTTGGCATGAATACCTTTCAGGGTGTAATTCATCTCACCATTGGAATAGACTTCCAATGAACCTTTTTTAACATCTTTTTGGAGAAAATCTGAAAAATCAGACTTTCCGGTCACCTGCTGGAATTGTTCCAAACTTAACGGTGTAGCCCATCTTCTGGCAGAGAGCATGGTCACGTCAGTGGTATCCAAGATTTGATCCGGAAAGGCTTCCCATTGAATCAAGTCCACCAAGTGGGTGGTCACATCCACAATTCCCTCTCCTTCGATATCTACATCAAAGAACCAATCTGGTCTTACCAAAGGAACTCCAGAAACATATTTGAAAAAGTGATGCACGGATTCTTTGGTAATTGCGGGATTATCCGGGCTTCCTTTTTCCAATTCACCAAAAACAGAAGAAATTCTGGAGAGCTCTTTTTGAAGTAAAGTGGTAATCTCGAACCGCTCCGTCATGATATCATAGACCAGCAAATTTTTCTCTTTAGCTATCTCAAAGGCCTTCTTCAGCTTTTGAAATCCTCCGCGATTGATAACCAAGGGCTTATCTGCGTATACATGAATCCCATTTTGGACAGCCTCAAGGATATAATCTATTTTTTTGTCATTCTTTCCGGCCACCATCATCACATTGCCGGGTTTTTGGGAAATCATCTTCTTCAGGTAATCATTTCCTGAGTAGATCTCCAAATTCCAAGCGGTTGGATTTTCTGAACGGGTATTGTAAGACTCCAATCGTTTCAGATGATCCTTCAATTCATCTCCTGGAGGTGCAAAAATGTAAACAGTTGAATCCACTTGCGGATACATGGTCTTATGGATCAAGCCGGCATGAAAATGACCGGGATCCAAAGTCATAATGGTTACATTTTGGATGGTGGATTCACTCATATTGCTTTCAGGTTCTGTCGAGCTACAAGCCCCGAACAAAAGGGCCGCAAAGGCCCCTAATGTATAATTTCTCAGATTCATTTCCATTTTTCTGTGAGTTGGGAAAACCTTCTCATTACATGCTTTTGAAGTTTTAACAAAGGTTTGATGACTTACTTCTTCAGCTTTCTAAATTCAGACTTCAGACTTTTTGCTTCAGACCTTCACATAATCCGTTCCCCAGGGTCTTCGCTGAGGCCTACTGAGATGCGAATTAGCTTCCGGGTCATTGATAAACTCTTCTTTCACTGGATCCCAAGCCAGTTTTCTGCCCATTTTCATGGCGATATGGCTAATCAAACACACTGAACAGGCCCTATGTCCGATTTCTACAGGAGAAAGCAACTCAGTTTTGCCCTGTATCGCATCCAGCCAATTGCCGTGATGCTCATCACTTCGGGTCAATCGGATTTCATTTTCTCCTATCTGAGAAGTCAGGATTTTGGGATTTGAAGCGTCCAGAGCTTTGGCATTGTTGTTTTGCGCTACCGGATCCGAGGAAGAGGCCTGATAATTTCCTCGGGAAACCCAAATCCATCCTTCAGTACCTTCGTATCGAATCCCGTTGGGATAGCCACCGGAAGTCAGCATGACGATTCCATTGTCGTATTCGGCTTTGACCATAAAGTCACCGTGAACGTTCCAAAAACCAGCCCGAGGGAATTCAGCTACGGCTTCAATATATCTGGGTCCGGTCAATTCGGTATCCATTCCCCATGCCGCTGAGTCAAAATGATGCTGACCCCAGCCGGTAATCATACCAGCTCCATAATTTTCGTGTCTCAACCAGCCCGGACGGCTGTAATCGTTTTGTGGATGCACGCCAATTTCTGAATAAGGGATTTCTGGAGTCGAACCGAGCCACATGTCAAAATTCAAATTGGAGGGAACAGGCATGGGCGGGGCATCCGGTCCGGCAGGATCTCCCGGAAGACCAATTCGGACCGTATGAAGTTTTCCTATTCGGCCATTTCGAACCAATTCAGCAGCAATTCTAAATTGCTCACTCGAGCGCTGCTGCGTTCCCAACTGAAGAACAACACCGGTTTTATTGACCACTTCGACTAATTGCCGCCCTTCCTTGATGGTCAGAGAGGTGGGTTTCTGCACATAAATATGCTTTCCAGCCAAGGCTGCCTCCATGGCAGGCTGCGAATGCCAATGGTCCGGAGTGGAAATGATCACCGCATCGATATCCTTGTTGAGCAACATTTCCCGATAGTCCCCATACTGCTTCACATCCATGTATTTTTCGCCCAGCTTTTTGGTGTAGTAGTCTTCGACCAGTTTTTTCCCATCTGCCATTCGCTTGCTATCCACATCGGATACCGCTACAATTCGAGCAACATCATGTCTCCAAGTGCCTGGTAGATCATGATCACGGGCAATTCTTCCACAACCGATTTGCCCGATATTGATTTTGTTACTCGGTGCGTTTTTTCCAAAAACAGAAGCTGGAACAATGGTAGGGAAGCCAAAAGCAGCTCCTGCAAGGGCCGTTTTTTTCATAAAATCTCTTCTTTGCATATCGTTAATGGTTTGTTGCTTGCTATTTATTTCACAAAAGCTCTCCAATAAGCCTCAGCTTCCTCGGAACTGAGGTCACCGTCAAATACGATCATCCGGTACTTGAGGGAGTAGCGCTTTTCTGGTTGTAGTTCCCAGGATTCGTGACGGATGGGGCAAAACTCAATGAACACATTCCCCTTTCCATTGTATTGACCGACAGGCCAAACCCGCAAAGGTTCCGGATGGGCTTTGTTGGTATTATGGCTGAGAAAAAGAATCCCGCTTTGACCTTCGGGAGAATCAGTTTTTCCTTTGACAATGATCCATTTGGCTTCCGTTCCATCTGCAGTTTTGCGATCGTGGCCCTCTGAAGTCAAAATGGTACTATTGTCATCTCCCCAAACCTCGGTGGCACGGAAACCAATCCCTCCTCCATATCGGTAATCATCCAAAAGGATTCCTCCGGGAATTTTGGTTGAAATGGTAGTCGTATAATCTACCATATATCGGCCATTGTCTGCCGGCTTCAACTTGATTCTCAAATCCTCCTCGATAGCCAACTTTTCTGACTCTGGGGCCTTTAGATCCATATGATTCTGCCGCACGTTCAGTTCTGCAGCACCTCCAGCTACCTTTTTTGATAGGATGTGGGAAAAATCCACTCTGCCCTTTTCGTCACCCAAATTCCAAAAATCCACTTCCCGGCCATTTATTGTAGCCCGGGTCCAGGGTCCCCAAACACCGTAGTGATGGTAATGATCCTTTGGCTGTATCCTACTGAGCACTTGACCGCTTGGAGAACTGATCGGATGTATAAATCCCGATTTGCTGAATGCCTCTTTGACTCCCCGAGGCACAGGTTCTTTGACTGTCTGATAGGTCAAAACTTTCTTTCCGCCGAAGTAGAAATCAACTCCCTTTTCGGAGTCTCTGAGCTCGACATCTTGCGCAAACGATCCCGTAGAAAAAAGGGCAAAAAAGAACGAAGAGGTCAAAATTCTTTTGAAAGACATGGAAATTTAAGGTTATTGGACTTGTGATTTTGAAGTTATTAAAATCCCCTAAAAACCATCCAACTTTCAAACCAATAAACCCATGATCAGAGCCATTATCTACGGAATCGTTTTCCTGTTTTCGTTTCAGTTTGTCAGTGCACAAAGCCTACCTGAGGTAACTTTGGATGAGTCTTGGAAGCAGAAAATCAAGGATTTGGCTCCAGAAAAATCAACATTTCCAACTTCAAAGAAGAAGAAGGTTTTGGTCTTTTCTCTGCATACTGGCTTCAATCATTGGGTAAGACCTCACACTGAAGAAGTGGTTAAAATCCTCGGAGAAAAAAGCGGAGCATTTGAAGTCATCGGCAGCAGGGATATCAACTATATGGAATTGAAAAATCTTAAAAAGTTTGATGTACTTGTGTTGAACAATACCAATTCCAAACCCGATAAGCGCAATCTTTTTTGGGATGAGTTGAAAATACAATCTTATGGTGACTCTGCTGCCACCATGAAAAAAGCGCTGGAACTGGAGGAAAATATCCGAAAGTACGTAGCTGGAGGCGGAGGATTACTGGTTCTTCACGGGGGAAATACAATCCTGAATAACTCCTTGGATTTCAGTCGGCTCCTCGGAGGCAGTTTTGATTATCATCCTCCTCAGCAGGCTTTTCAGGTGCGATTGGAGAATCCCAATCACCCTTTGGTTCAGGCTTTTTCACCTGAAGGATTCAATCACGTAGACGAACCCTATTTTTACAAAAATGCCTATGAAGAGGGAGACTTCACGCCCCTGCTTTATTTCAATAATTCAGAAATAAAAAATCAGAGAAAAGGATCAGAAAAAACCGAAGGCAAAACCTATGTAGCTTGGATCAGACCAGAAGGCAAAGGAAAAGTCATGTATGCCTCTCCCTCCCACAATGCGCAGAGTTACGATAATCCCCAATTGCTTCAATTCATCCTTGATGGAATGCAATATGTGGCAGGAGATGTGACATGTGATGAAACTCCCTTAAAAAATAATTAACCAAAGAGTCCGCAGAGGAAAACGGAGAACGTACAATGGGAGAATTGAATTTATTCCCATAATCTGATGATCTTTGGCTCATTGATGAGTAAGACGAGCATAGCTATTAAAATAATCTGTGCCAATCTGAGAAATCTGTGAGCTGTTTATTTTAACAAGGATCCTCACTCCAAAATGTTGCTACTTTGGTGGGGACAGGATAAGGAGCATAAAGCCCTTGACAGATTACTGAAAAGTTTTCATCCTCAGTTGGATCAAAGTCTCTGATTCTAACAAATCCAATTCTTGATTCTGGAACTGAGACCAGTGTAAAGAGCCGAATCACGTTTGGGTATGAATTTCCGTCATAATAGGTAATAGATTCCCCAAGAGTTCTAGAATTTTTGACAGAAACTAACAAACCACCCCCACATCGATCGGGTCCAATTACCTCAATCTTGTAGCAATCAGCAGGTTCAATTTCGGATTGACATCCCGAAATGAGAATTGCAAAAAGGATGAAAACCTTACCAAGTGTATTGAGGAATTCTTTTTTACCTACCATATTTCAAAAACGAAAACCTACTGCTCAACGCTACTAAATTAAATTAGGAAAGAAATAAGTTTTGCCTTTAGCGCTCCGATTATGGCATTTCTTTTATTTCCTTATTGGAAAAAGAATTAGTGGGTTGGCATATAGCTATGAATTACCGCCTCAGCTGCAATTCTTCCTGAAGTCATCCCCGCATTGATGGAAGCATTGAGCAAGTAATCTCCAGCCAGATAGACCTGATCGGTGATTTTACATTCCGTAAATGGAATAGCATATTTCAAATCATCCACATGAGGCAAAGCATAGGCGATTGGGAAAGCTTTGACGAATTTAAAATACTCAGATTTTACCCCTGAGATTTCTTCCAACTCGTCCTGAACAGCCTTAATTAGCTCTTTTTCCCCAAGTTTGCTTTCCAAAACAGTCACTGAAAGAAGGGATCGTCCATTCTCAGCGTAAGCTTTGGACACATCATCCATAAAAACAATATTATTCACCAAACGATCCCCGGTTAATAATCCGATCATTGGGCGGGCCAATAAGGATTTCTGAAGAGAAAAATACAGATTGATGACCTGTCTTGGTGAAGCAAATTGCCCTTGAAGTTGTTTCATTACTCGATCGGGCTGGACTGCAATAATTATCCGATCCGCTTCGAGTTTGTCCCCATTCTCCAATTCGATGACATTTCCCTGAATTTCCCTGACTGGAGAATTGAAGTAAATCTGCGTTTTGCTTAGTTGCCTACGGATCATTTTTGGGATTTCTCCCATCCCCTTTTCGGGTATCGCCGCATGGCCCAAGGCAAACATCTTAAATACAAACTCAAACATCCTTGAGGAAGTATTCAGGTGTTTTTCGAGGAAAATTCCTCTGAAAAAAGGCTTGAAGAAATTATCAATAATCAGGTCTGAAAAACCAAAATTCTTCAAATACTGATGTGTGGGAATAGAAGGAGAATTAAAAATCTCCTCATTGCTCTTCTTTTTCAGTTCTTGAGTCAGCGTAAACATTTTTACCTTATCCAAAAAAGTTCCCACCTTGGAGAAGGCCATGCTGACCACTTTCAGGGGATTTCTCATGGGATCAGTGATTATAAAAGAGTCTTTCCCGTCAAATATCACCGCTCCAGGATCAAAGGTCTTAAGGTTCAAAGCCTGAAAATCAAGGTATTTTTTTGCCTCAGGATAGGCCGTATTCAAAACCTGAAAACCATGGTCCATCAAAAATCCTTCTTGCGCATCCGTTTTCATTCTGCCTCCTTCTTTTTCCGTTGCTTCAAGAATGATAGGACAAAATCCGGCCTTTTCCAGTTCAAGCGCTGCTATAAGGCCCGCAATTCCCGCTCCTACTATATATATTTTCTGATCTTCCATGGGTCAAGTTTCTGATGGCTAAAATATAAAAGCTTCTTTTCTATAGAAAAATAAATAGTGGTTGATCCATTAACTTCCCTGATTCAAAAGGGTTTTTAAATCCAGGAAATCCTGCACAAATTGATCAGTGGTGCTGAATTCAATTTTGGAATCAGTAAAATCGCAAGCTAGTCCACCACCCATGAAAAAACTTACTCTAACCTTAACCCTCATCGGATTACTTTCTCCCCTCTTTTCTCAGGTATATTTCCCTGATAAAAATCAATGGGAAACCAAATCCCCGGAAGAATTGGGATTGGATGGGGCCAAAATCAAAGAAGCCATTGCTTTTGCAGAAGCACATGAAAGCACGGCAAATCCCAACCTGAAAATCGCTCATTACGAAAGTGCATTCGGAAGAGAGCCCTTCGGTTATCCTGTCGGACCGATGAAAACCCGAGGTTCTGCGACAGGATTAATCATTTACAAAGGATATGTAGTAGGGCAATGGGGCGATCCATCCCGGGTGGATTTGACCTTTAGTGTGGCAAAAAGTTTTCTGTCCACCACGGCCGGATTGGCTGTGGAAGAAGGGTTGATTCAAAGCGAAATGGATTTGGTCTATCCCTATATGGCTCCTATCTATCCCTTTGACCCAGTCAAAGCAATGATGAACAAAGCCGACCATTTGGAGGAAGAGGATGTTTTTGAACTTTTTGATACCGAACATAACCGGAAAATCCGCTGGGATGACCTGCTGAGACAAACTTCCGATTGGGAAGGAACTCTTTGGGGGAAGCCAGACTGGGCAGACCGACCGGCAGAAGGAGTCGCACAGAAAAGAGCCAGAGCCCAAAACGAACCGGGAAGCCAATATGAATACAATGACACTCGGGTCAATGTCCTTGCTTTGGCACTTTTAAATATTTGGAGAAAACCTTTGCCTGCCGTTTTAAAGGAAAAAATCATGGATCCAATCGGGGCAAGTGATACCTGGAGATGGACCGGATACGAAAATTCCTTTGTCATCCTGGATGGGCAGATCATTCAATCCGTCAGTGGGGGTTCCCACTGGGGAGGCGGAATGATGCTCTCTGCTTGGGACCAGGCCCGATTTGGGTATTTGACTTTAAGAAATGGAAACTGGAATGGGAAGCAGCTGATTTCTACTTCCTGGATTGAAAAATCCCGTACCCCTACTCCAGCCCAGCCAGACTACGGATTTATGAATTATTTCCTGAATTATGATCAAAAGCAGGTTCCTGCCGCTCCCAAATCCGCCTTCCTACACATCGGGGCTGGCACCAATATGATCTATGTGGACCAAGAAAATGACTTGGTCGTTGTGGCAAGATGGATTCCAAACGGAGACAAAGCAGAACTGATTCGATTGATTTTGGAAAGCTTGCAAAAATGAATGGATTCCGATACCGGATGACCGATATCCGGTGTGTGAGAAGTTCAATGTTCTTTACCAAAATTCCCGAGATCGAGTCCTGATTGGGGAGAGATTTTGGTCTGGAGTAAGGATAATTCCCTCCCAGTTCATTCCCTCAGCTACAAAAATTGATTAGTAAAGAATGGGCTGTTGTAAAATTTTATTCGGGATTTCAATAAAGAGGAATTAGGAAAAAAGGGTGGTTTTGAATCAACTCTCCAAATTATTTTCTCTTTTTCTTCCAAATTTTTAAAGAATATTCTAAAAACTTTGGAAACCGACTTGGTTTCCAAAAAATCTTTGTTTACTTTTGCATCGTCAATTTTGACAGAGCATTTTTCTGAGCCGTGAATCCTTACTGTCGCTTGTCTGGGATTTAGGAAACATGGCAAGAAAAGTAAGGACAACATTCATGGAAAACACAATCAAATTCTCAGACCTGGGGATTTCAGAAGAAATCTTGCGGGCAGTGGAAGAAATGGGTTATACCCAACCTTCCCCCATTCAATCACAAGCTATTCCATTCGTTTTGGAAGGTCGCGATGTCATCGGACAGGCACAGACCGGAACAGGGAAAACTGCAGCTTTTGCTATTCCGATTATTGACTTGGTCGATCCGGAATTCAACAAACCTCAAGCTATCATTCTCTGTCCTACCCGTGAATTAGCGGTGCAGGTAGAAGGAGAAATTCACAAGCTTGCCAAATACCACAAGAAAATTTCCTCAGTGGCGATTTACGGAGGAGAATCCATAGACAAGCAGATTCGAACACTTAAAAAAGGGGTTCAAATCGTAGTGGGTACTCCGGGCCGGGTTCAGGACCACATCAACAGAGGAACTTTGAAACTGGAAGATGCAGGAATCATCGTTTTGGATGAGGCAGATGAAATGTTGGATATGGGCTTCAGAGACGATATCGAAGCCATCCTTCAGGAAATGCCGGAAGAAAGACAGACCGTCTTTTTCTCTGCTACCATGGCCAAGCCGATCATGGACTTGACCAGAAAATATCAAACCGAGCCGGAAATCATCAAAGTCGCCAAAAACGAGCTGACCGTTTCCAAAATCGAGCAGGTTTACTACGAAGTAAAGCCTTCTTTGAAAATGGAACTGATGGCCCGATTGATGACCATTAACAATTATGCACTCAGCGTAGTCTTTTGCAATACCAAGCGAATGACAGATGAAGTAACCGAAGCTTTAGGAAGCAGAGGTATTTTGGCAGAAGCGCTGCACGGTGACCTATCTCAGGCACAACGTGACAAAGTGATGAACAAATTCAGAAAAGGGCTTTGTACCGTTTTGGTAGCTACTGATGTCGCTGCTAGGGGAATCGACGTGGATAACGTAGAAGCCGTTTTCAACTTTGACATTCCTTTGGATGAAGAATACTATGTACACCGAATCGGACGTACAGGTCGTGCGGGTAAGTCAGGAACTGCCATCACATTCATCACCGGTCGTCGAGAATTCATGAAGCTCAGGGACTTGGAGCGCTATACCAAAGCGACCATCACCAAAATGACTCCTCCTTCCGTAACAGAGCTGGTTGAGTTGAAAAAAGCACAATTGGTGAAGGATGTATACAGAATCCTGAGCAAAGAAGAAGACAATCAAATCTTTGAAGCTACCATCGGACAAATGTTGACCGAAGGACTTACAGCCGAACAAATTGCTTTAGGACTATTGAAAATGGTCATGGGAGATGCTGTTAAAGAATTGAAAGATCAGGATTTCGGTATCGAAACGGCCTACAATGACCGCAGACGCGATGACCGTCGCGAAGGAGGCAGAGAAGGCAGATTTTCCCGTGGTGAGCGTGGGTCTGAGCGATTCGGCCGAAGCGGGGACCGATTTGAAAGAGGCGGAAGAGGTGAGCGAGGCGAGAGATTTGAAAGAGGAAACAGATTCAGTGACCGAAAAGAAGGAGGAAGAGACTTTGCTCCCAGAACAGAAAGAACTCGTGATGCCAATATGGCCCGTCTTTTCTTGAACCTAGGAAAAAAAGACAGAATCCGTCCAAACGATATCGTAGGTGCTATTGCAGGTGAAACTGGAGTTCCGGGCAAAAGCATTGGCGGAATCGACATCTTCGATAATTTCTCCTTTGTGGATGTCCCTCAAAAAGATGCAGATCACGTAATCCGAGTGATGAAGAACAACACCATCAAAGGAAAAACAGTAAACATGGAAATCTCAAAAGGTTAATAAGGTTATAGGTTAATTTGGTTTAAAGCACATTCTCTGAGAGAATGTGCTTTTTTTGTAAGCTTATTCAGAAGACCATGCAATTGTTTTTTCAGGAAATCATTACCGAACCCATCACCTACCTGTCGGAGGATGAGTCCAAGCATTTGATCAAAGTTCTCCGCAAAAAACAGGGAGATTCCATCATGCTCACAGACGGAAACGGGAAAATATTCGAAGCGGTAATCAATCAGGCCAACCCGAAGAAAACCAACCTTAGAATATTGAATTCCAAAACAATAGCTCCCGATCCGTTCTACATTCATTTGGGGATTGCCCCGACCAAAAGTCCGGACCGGATGGAATGGATGATAGAAAAAATCACGGAAATTGGATTTCATGAATTGACACTTTTGGAAACGATGAATACGGAAAGAAGCTATCTCAAAACTGATCGGCTACACAAAAAGGTAATTTCCGCCTGCAAGCAAAGCATAAAATTTCACACCCCCTCGCTGCACTCCATCACCAAGTTTGGCGAATTGATCTCCAGTTCCTCTTTCTCAGGGTATCAAAAATTCATTGCCTTTGTGGACCAAGAGCATCAGCACCATTTATTGGACCTGGCCAAATCAGGAGGAAAGTACCTGATATTGATTGGCCCTGAAGGTGATTTTGATCCCACAGAAATCCATGAGGCCATTAAGCTAGGATTTCAGCCCGTTTCTTTGGGCAAAAGCCGCTTAAGAACTGAGACCGCTGGGTTGGCTGCCGTACAAATGCTTCAAATACTAAACCGCTAAACACAAACGTTTTTTCCCATGCTTACTTGAAGTCTAACTTGAAGTAAACCCAGATTTTCTTACTTTAGAGTATTCAAGAACTTTTCTGATAGTTTAAGTCAAAAATTTTCAACACTGTGCCGTACAAAGAGCGAGAAATCGAGAAAAAATACTATTCCATTGGAGAGGTGGCAGACCAATTCAAAGTAGCTCCCTCCCTGATTCGCTATTGGGAAGGAGAATTTGATATCATCCGCCCCAAAAAGGATAAAAAAGGCAATCGCAGGTATACCAAGGACGATATTCAAAAAATTAGATATGTCTATCATCTGGTCAAAGAGAAGGGCTTTACACTTCAGGGAGCACAGGAAGTCATCGCCTCCGGAAGAGATCAGGGGTTTGATAAGGTCTCGGCTGTTCAGAAACTTCAGGAAATACGGGACTTTTTAATCAATCTGAAGCATGAACTCCAATCCAGAAAAGGATCATGAGAAGCTGAGGTATCACTTGGCTTTGGCATTGGCTCCAAAAGTGGGGCCTAGTGTGTTTAAAGCCATATTGGCCTACAGTGGATCAGCAAAGGACTTTTTCCAACTAGCCAAAGGAAAGGCTTCAAAAATCCCACGAGTAGGAGAAAAATTGCTGGAACTGCAAAAACAATCCGACCACTTACTCCGAAATGCCGATGAGGTCATTGCTTCCTGCACCAAAAAAGGATACGACATTTTCATTTCCACCTCAGCGAAATTCCCGCATCGGTTAAAATCCATCGAGGATAGTCCGGTAATTCTTTTTTCCCAAGGAAAAGGAAGTCTGAATTTTGAAAGAAGTGTAGGTATAGTAGGAACCCGAAGTGCTACTACCTATGGCAAATCCATCACTCGAAAGATCGTAGAGGATCTACTTCCCTATCAGCCTGTTATCATTTCCGGGTTAGCTTATGGAATTGACATAGAAGCCCACCGTGCAGCACTGCAGATTGGCCTTCCGACTATTGCAATCATGGGAAGTCCACTCAATCAAATCTATCCCGCTGCCCATAAAAACACAGCCCTTCAACTGCAGGAAACCGGCAATTTGCTCAGTGAATATGCTCCCGGAAGCAAAATGATGCCTGGGAATTTTCCTGCACGAAACCGGATCATTGCCGGACTTTCTGATGCACTGATTGTAGTCGAAGCGGCTGAAAAAGGCGGAGCACTCATTACAGCAGAGATTGCCTATAGCTATGATAAAGAAGTTTTTGCTGTGCCGGGGAACCTTCAGTCTACTTTTTCCGAAGGCTGCAATCACTTGATCAAAAAAATGAAAGCAAGCATTTATACCGGGCCTGGAGATATAGCCGAGGCGTTGTTTTGGAGTAAACCCGGTGAGGAACAAGTGAAAAAACCGACTCTTGATTTGAGTGAACGTGATGAAGAAGAAAAGAAGATCCTAACTCTGCTCCAAGAAAAGGGAGAATCCGAGATAGATCTGATTTCCTTTACTACAGAAATCCCTTTGGGAATTCTTTCCTCAAAGCTGCTTTCTCTTGAATTTGAGGGAATTGTGAAGTCTCTTCCAGGAAAAAAGTTTAAGCTATTGATCTAAGATTTTGTCTTCAGTTTTCTAACAGCTTTAGGATAATACCACATATAAAATCCGCTGATTGCTAAAAAAATCAAGCCAATGGATATCAAAGTAGAATAGGTCAGCTTCGCACCCTCATCTCCAGTAGTATAATAGTCGATGATACTTCCATCATGCACTTTTTCAATCCAATCCGAGTGGCGGGTTCCAATGGATAAAACCTCCCCTGAAAATCCATCTACCTGAACCTCAGTAAAATGAGTTTTGAAGGTGACTTTGGCCGTCCCTTTATCGGGTCGGATATCGATTCGGTCTACCTCAGAGTCTCTTCCCAGCTTTTTCATTTCCTCCTCTCCGATTTTCACCATTTCCGAAGGCAAAATCCAGGTTCCCTGCTCCACTTTGGTACTTAAAGTGGGAGGAAGTAGTTCGGCTTTCTTTTTCCAAGCCAAAAGAATAGAAGTAATCCCAATGAGCAGAAAAAACAGCAGCAAGGGTATCCCGATCCATTTGTGAACTCGGCGATACCAACGGAGTGCTTTGACTTTGGATTGGATAGTAGCATCACTCATAGATCAAGAATTGAATACAAACTTGGCCAATTTCATGGCCTCTTGAAGTTCGGATTTATTCAATCCCAAATCATATCCTTCTTGCTCTAGGGCAGGAATCATCAGTTCGGTAGCCATATTACCCACCAAATCATCTTTGGCCATGGGACATCCTCCAAAACCCATCAAAGCTCCGTCAAATCGTCTACAACCTCCTTTAATTCCAGCCCATACTTTTTCTCCTACCGACTCTGGCCTACTGTGGAGGTGGGCCCCAAATTCGATCTGAGGAAAAGCCTGAGTTTGCACCTCAAAAAGCTGGGTGATCAATTCAGGAGTCGCTACTCCGATAGTATCCGAAAGGGAAACAGTTTCTATTTGAAGCTGAGACAGTTTTTCCACGAACTCAGCAATCAATTCAGGGGAATAGGGATCCCCGTAAGGATTCCCAAATCCCATACTCAGATAAACCACCTGTTTTTTCCCTTTGACTTCGCAAAGGTTTTGAATTGCTTCGACTGTCCGTAATGCATCAGCAATACTTGCATTGGTATTTCGCTGCTGGAAGGTTTCTGAAACGGATAAGGGAAATCCCAAAAAGTCTATTTCCTGAAAATAGAGCGCATCCTCAGCACCTCTGACATTGGCCACAATAGCCAAAAGCTTGGATTGGGCTTTGTGCAAATCCAGCATTTCCAAGACTTCAGCCGTGTCGCGCATCTGAGGAATGGCTTTGGGACTGACAAAACTCCCGAAATCAATCGTATCAAAACCTACTTCAAGAAGCTGATTGATATAGGCAGCTTTGATAGCTGTGTCTATAAAATCAGGGATTCCCTGCATGGCATCCCGGGGACATTCGACGAGTTTAATCATGCCTAAAGATAGCCAGTACTAAGGAATTGAAGACAAAAATTGGAGGAATGGTCGAAGAACTAAAGATGTCAAAAATTTCGAATGTCATTTAAAAAGAAAATCCTTTGAGGCCTAAAAAAAACCTCAAAGGATTTAAAATACCTCCTTGGCAATCTTGTAAGTGGCATCCGCCTTACTCATCGTGTAGAAATGAAGACTGGGCACACCTGCATTGATCAACTCCCGGGATTGCTGAATCGCCCACTCGATGCCCACTTCTTTCACCTCTCCGTTGGTTTTGCATTTTTCCAATTCGTCCATCAGAGCATCAGGTAGATCCAGGAAAAAAGTTCTCGGCAGCATGGTAATCTGACCCAATGTAGTGATCGGTTTTATCCCAGGGATGATAGGAACCACAATTCCTGCTTCCCTTACTTTGTCCACAAAATCAAAGTATTTCTTATTGTCAAAAAACATCTGAGTGACGATATACTCGGCTCCCTTATCCACTTTTTCCTTCAATTGCTTAAGATCAAATCTGAGACTTGGAGCTTCAAAATGCTTTTCGGGATAGCCAGCCACGCCCACACAAAAATCCGTGTGAAAGTTGTTTTCGGTCTCCTCGTG
This sequence comes from Algoriphagus confluentis, assembly GCF_036245625.1. NCBI lineage: Bacteria > Pseudomonadati > Bacteroidota > Cytophagia > Cytophagales > Cyclobacteriaceae > Algoriphagus > Algoriphagus confluentis. Next base: position 153,155 of record NZ_BTPD01000003.1, on the reverse strand, counting down.
CAGGTATCTCCCCTGGTTCATCCTCATAATCTGCTCCACCAACTCACTGGCATAGGTATGCCCTTCAGCTTCGGGTGCAAACTTTTCCCCTTTGGGCGCATCTCCTCTCAGCGCCAATACATTTTCCACCCCGATAAAATTCAGGTCAATCAGGGCATTTTCTGTTTCCTCCTTGGTAAAGCCTCCACAAAGTAAATGCGGAACCGCATCCACTTGAAAACGGCTCATGATTGCTGCACAAATCCCCACAGTACCGGGACGCTTTTTTGTGCTGACTTTTTCCAATAGTCCATTGGGATGCTTTTTGTATATAAATTCTTCCCGATGATATGTTACATCCACAAAGGGAGGCTTGAACTCCATCAAGGGTTCGATCCCCTCCAGAAGTTCTTTAAGGCTTTGTCCTTTGAGAGGAGGAAGAATTTCGAAGGAAAATAAAGTGCTTTTTGCGTTTTTTAGATGCTCAGTGATCTTCATAAGGTTTGATTCGCAAGTATAGTGGATGGCGTATAGGCCAAATTGGGTGAAAGAAGGCGCTCGGCTTGTTCCAGGGAAATTCCTTTTCGCATTGCATAGCTGGCGACTTGGTCTTCGGCGATTTTTCCCAAGCCAAAATACTTTGACTCGGGATGGCCAAAATAAAATCCTGAGACCGAGCTGGTAGGATACATGGCATAGCTGGAAGTCAAGGTGATACCGATTGATTTTTCCAAATCCAAAAGACGGGCAATCGTTTCCTTCTCAGAATGCTCCGGACAGGCAGGATATCCAGGCGCAGGACGAATTCCCGGATATTCTTCCCGAATCAGGGAATCGTTGTCCAAGACCTCTTCCTTGGAATACCCCCAGTATTCTTTTCTAACCAGTTCGTGAACATATTCAGCAGAAGCTTCTGCTAATCGGTCCGCCAAAGCCTTAAAAAGGATATCATTGTAATCGTCCCCTGCAGCTTGGAATTCAGTTAATTTGGCCTCCATACCCAAGCCAGCAGTAACTGCGAAGCATCCCAGATAATCTGTTTTTTCGGGATGGAGATAGTCTGCGAGCGATCGGTTGGGAACTCCTTTTCCTTTTTTGCCCTGCTGTCGCAAAAAGTGGAATTGACCCAGCTTCAAATTTTCATCGTTTGGTTCGAATACAATTGCATCATCGTCCTGACGCTTTACCGGGAAAAGACCGAAAACTGCTTTGGCATGCAACCACTTTTCAGAAATGATCCTATCCAGCATGGCTTGAGCATCCTCATAAAGTTTTTTGGCTTCTCCACCCACAATGGGGTCTTCCAAGATTTTTGGGAATTTCCCACTCAGCATCCAAGTACTGAAAAAGGGCGTCCAGTCGATATATTTTCTCAGCACATCCAAATCCAACTCCTCCAATATCATTTTTCCCATGACTTTTGGCCTTACCGGCTCGTAGGTACTCCAGTCTAGCTCCACCGGATTAGCCTTCGCCTGTTCGTAGCTAACCATTTGTTTGACGGACTGTTTGGCTTCGTGATCTTCTCTCAGCTGCCGATAGGTCTCTTTGATCTGGAATCGGTAAGCTTCTCGGGTTTCCTCGGAAATAGCCTCTCCAGCAATAGGCACAGATTTGCTGGCATCAGTCACATGAACCACAGTCCCCGAATACACTGGATCAATTTTGACAGCCGTGTGAATTCGGGAGGTAGTGGCTCCACCGATCAAAAGCGGAATCTGTAAACCCTGACGCTCCATTTCGGAGGCCACATTGACCATCTCATCCAAGGATGGTGTGATCAATCCACTCAGTCCGATGATGTCTACTTTGTTTTTGACTGCTTCATCGATTATTTTCTGAGCATCTACCATCACCCCCAAATCAATAATTTGGTAGCTGTTACATGCCAAGACGACCCCAACGATGTTTTTCCCTATATCGTGGACATCGCCCTTCACTGTAGCTAGGAGAATCTTCTTCAACGAAGATGCTTCCTGCCCTTCTTCGGGCAATGGCATAAATGGCTCCAGATATGCTACTGCTTTTTTCATCACCCGGGCGGATTTGACCACCTGAGGAAGAAACATTTTCCCCTCTCCAAACAAATCTCCCACAACATTCATCCCATCCATGAGCGGGCCTTCGATTACTTTTAGAGGATTGACCAATTCCTGCCTGGCGGCCTCGGTGTCCTCGACGATGAAGTCCAGAATTCCTTTGACCAAGGCATGCTCAATCCTTTTGGCTACAGGATCAGATCTCCATGCTTCGTTGACAACTTCCTTTTTATCTGCTGCTTTGACCGTTTCGGCAAAATCCAGCAAACGCTCTGTCGCGTCTGACCTTCGGTCAAATAGAACATCCTCTACCCTTTCGAGCAAATCCTTTGGAATGTCATCGTAGACTTCAAGCATGGTTGGATTGACGATTCCCATATCCATACCATGATGTATAGCATGGTAGAGAAAAGCGGCATGCATAGCTTCACGAACCCGATCATTTCCTCTGAAGGAAAAAGAAACATTGGACACACCCCCACTCACTTTGGCACCGGGAAGATTTTCCTTGATCCATTTTGTAGCCAAAAAGAAGTCCAGTGCATTGCGTCGATGCTCTTCCATTCCTGTGGCAACCGGGAAAATATTCGGGTCGAAAATGATATCCTGAGGATTGAATTTGACCTGATCCACCAAAACCCGATAACTACGCTGGCATATCTCAATTCGGCGATTGTATGTATCTGCCTGTCCTTTTTCGTCAAAAGCCATGACTACCACCGCAGCTCCAAACTTCTTGATGGTCTTGGCTTGTAGGATAAATTCTTCCTCCCCGTTTTTGAGGGAAATCGAATTGACAATCCCTTTTCCCTGCACACACTTCAGTCCTGCTAAGATGATACTCCACTTGGAGCTATCGATCATGATGGGAATTCGGCTGATTTCCGGCTCCGAAGCGATCAGGTTGAGGAAGCGGGTCATGGCATATTCTCCGTCCAGCATGCCCTCATCCATGCATACGTCCAAGACCTGAGCTCCGCCTCTGACTTGATCCAAAGCGATATCCAGGGCTTCATCGTATTTACCATTCAGAATGAGCCGGGCAAACTTCTTCGAGCCGGTGATATTGGTCCGCTCGCCGATATTGACAAAATTGATGTTTGGGGTGAAAACCAGAGGCTCCAGTCCCGATAATTTCATGTAGTCTTGCTTAGGCATTGCTTTCCTCCTCTTCCAATTCTAATTCTTTTTTTCTAGGCTGAAATTCGGCTGCCATTTTTGCCAAAGCACGAATATGATCCGGGGTGGTTCCACAGCATCCTCCCAAAATATTCAGCATTCCTTCTTTCAAAAAATCCCTGACTTGATCGGCCATTTCATTCGCTCCCTGATCGTATGCGCCAAATTCATTTGGCAAGCCAGCATTCGGATAGGCAGAAACATAGAAAGGTGCTTTTTGCGAAAGCACTTTCAAATAAGGTCTTAATTCCTTTGCTCCCAGCGCGCAATTTAAGCCTACCGAAAGCAAGGGAACATGGGAAACAGAAATCAAAAAGGCCTCTGTGGTCTGTCCAGAGAGCGTTCTTCCGGAAGCATCCGTGATGGTCCCTGAAATCATAATCGGAATCCCCCCTTCTCTAGGGTCTAGCGGGATGTTCCTTTCTTCATACACTTCCTGCACGGCATAAAGCGCTGCTTTTGCATTGAGCGTATCAAATATAGTCTCGATCAAAATGATATCTGCCCCACCATCCAACAGTCCTCGGACCTGCTCTGAATAAGCTTCCGCAAGTTGGTCAAAAGTAATCGCCCGATACCCGGGGTCGTTGACATCTGGAGAAATGGAAGCTGTCCTATTGGTAGGCCCCATGGCTCCGGCTACAAATCGGGGTTTGGAGGAATCCAGTGCTGTAAATTCATCAGCTACTTCCCTTGCGATTTTGGCTGATTCAAAGTTGATCGCATAGGCCAAATGCGGAAGCGCATAGTCTTCCTGAGCGATGGTAGTACCGGAAAAAGTATTGGTTTCAATGATATCAGCACCAGCTTCCAGGTATTCCCTATGGATGGCTTTGATGATATCAGGTCTGCTTAATGAAAGGAGATCATTGTTCCCTTTCAAAGGTTTGGGATGATCGGCCAGTTGAGAAGTTCTGAAATCATTTTCATCCAGGGTATAGCGCTGAATCATTGTGCCCATCGCACCATCCAATATTAGGATTCGCTTTTCAATCGCTTGGAGTAGGACTTCGGTTCGGTTTTGCATGGTAATAGTTTCTTCAAATCAAAAAGCAAATCGAGCAAAACACGGAGAAAAGTACGGAGAGGTATTCTTTTCCGCTCATCTTCTTCCGGCATATCCGGAATGGGAGTTAGCACCTTGTTATCAGGTTGCTAAGACGTCGTAGGGCCCTTCCCTCGGTCTTTCTCGATAAGCTGGACAAAAATAACAGCAAAAAGGGAATTCCAATCAACTGAAGGAAGTAAAACTTGGATAAAAACAGAATTCAACTTTATCTCAACTAAGGCCGAACCCCTATTCCAAAAAGCAGGTAGCTTCCTGACATGTATTGATTCATAGAGATCTCTCCAAGACTATATCCCGGAAAAGCCAACTCATATCCGGCGGAAGCTGAAAACACCAAGTCAAAAAGCTTTCTTTTGGTAAGAGGCAATCCATACTCCAAAAAAACTTCGGGCTTGATCATGACTCCTGAGCTTCGGAGATATCCGTCAAAATATCGATCTTCCAAAAGTTCTGGAAAATCCGGTTTGTTTACATCGCTTAGTGTATATCGAAGATTGCCGTAACCCAGACCTCCCAATGCCCCCAATGCAAAATTCTCAAATTGAATCAGTTTAAAGCCTCCATTGGCGTAGACCCGAACACTATTCAGGCTATGTTCTTGAAAATTGCTCGCTTGTCCACTCATCGCAAGATTAAATACGTCCACTCCGTAGAGCAATCCTTCGGTATCACCCAGGATTCTCAACCCCCAATTGGAGGGTTTTCCTTCCAAGGGCTGATAGCCAAAGGATTCAAGGTAGCCGTTCAGTGCGTCAGGCTTGGTATTGTGAACCCCCCGCACCAAAGAAATTCCTATAGTAGCATCTTTATAAAAGAAATTGCGTTCAGGAAGTGAAATCCCGGCCCCGACCCGGATAAAAGCACCTGACTGGGCATTGTCAAAAGCTATCCCATTCATATTCCAGGAGTTTTCGATCGGGCTGAAAGAATAACCTCCCCTCGCCATAACCTGAAGTGCTTCTTTTCTTCCCGGAATAGGAAAGTCATAACTCAGCTGAAAGCCGATTTCGGTCAGGAAGTTGCCAAATTGAGAAGTTCCCTGATGGATATCGTTTTTCCGAAGGATAAATCCCTGCTGGGAATCAAGAAGAAATAGCTCAAGATTTCGATCCTGCTCCTCTGGGAGCATCTGAAAGTTCATGAAACCAAAACCCAAGCCCAAGTAGTGGATCAATTGAAACCTGCCCTCTTCCGTCATCGAATAGCCTATATTCAGAAGAGCCCGGGTAGTCCGGTACCTAATCCGCATATCGTCCAGCTGACTTGCTTTCCCTGTATGCTGTCCCAGATCAAACCCCAGCACAAAATCATTGATTCTGGTCTGGTACCCCAATCCGATACTGGAATACCTATTTCTCAAAGAGGACAGACCTCTTTCATTCAGCATTTGATTAAACTGGGTAAGATTAGCTCCCGAAAAGCCCGAGTAAGCATAAAATGTGGGTCGCTTATTGATCAATTCTTGGGAGAAAGAACTTCCAAGACAACCAACAAACAGGGTAGTAAGAAAAATCCTAACTAAGGTAGACATGAAACAGAAAGGTCAAGATTTAAATCAGCCAGCAGGATGGCAAAATTTATGCTAAACCCTTCATTCGAGGTTTTCTTTTGTATTGAGATACTTGAAAATTTTTTCATAGAGCCCTTCAGGTGAAAAAGGTTTGGGAATATAGTCGTTGAATCCGGCTACAGCCAACTCATCTTTGATTTCATTGATGGATGCTGCCGTCAATGCCAAAATGGGAACTTTGGATTTTCTTTCGTGGGCAAGGCCCCTAATTATTCTAGCGACTTCAAACCCGTCCAATTCAGGCATCTGCAAATCCAACAAAACCAAATCAAAATCCCCGTTTTCGAAGGCTTGAAGCGCTTCTTTTCCATCTGCCGCAATGATCCAGCTTCCCGTATTCCATTTGGTCAAGAATTTCCGAATCAAAATCTGATTGACCGAATTGTCCTCAGCGACCAAAATAGAGGCATGTTGAAGCGATCGTTGATTCTGAATCAAGGTCTTCTCCAAAGCCTTGGCCCTTTCGTCGTCAAATTCAAACGGAATGGTAAATTCAAAGACACTTCCTCCACCCGACCGGGAATGGACTTTAATCTCGCCTCCAAACAGTTCAACCAGGCGCTTTACAATGGCTAAACCCAGCCCTGTACCTCCATATTTTCGGCTGGTACTCGATGAGGCTTGAGTAAATGCCTCAAAGATCGTTTTGACTTTGTCTTTGGGTATTCCAATTCCCGTGTCCTCAAATGAGAATTTGATCTCTGTGATGTTGTCTTGGACAAACTCTCTTGAAATTTGGATTCTGACAAACCCTTTTTCAGTAAACTTGATTGCATTAGAAACTAGATTGTTCATCACCTGACCCAAGCGGAGCGCATCTCCGTAAATCACCTGAGGAATAGATTCATCCACTTCACAGGAAATTTTCAGCCCCTTTTCATTAGCTAAAAAGCTATGAGAATGGACGATCCGGTGTACCATGTTTCGGATTTCAAAAGGAGCCTTTTCCAATTCGACTTTACCGGAATCAATCTTATTGTAATCCAGAATATCGTTGATCAGTGCCATCAGGTTCTCTGCGGAGAATTGGAGTGTTTTCAGATTCTCCAATTGATCCGGACGGGGGTCTTCCTCCATTAGAAAATGGGCCAAACCGATTACTGCATTCATCGGAGTCCGGATTTCATGACTCATGACCGAAAGGAATTGGGATTTTGCCTGAGAGGCAAGTTCTGCTTTTTCTTTGGCGATGAAGAGTTCTTTCTGCGCTTCTTTCAGTTTGGAAATGTCCCGAGCCACCCCGGTATAGTATCGATGAATTCCCTGCTTGTCTTCAATGAGTTTGCCGTTGGAATTAAACACCCGGTACTCACCGTTTTTGTGCCGGAGTCTGAATTCCAAAAACTGATTTTTCGCCAGAAAATCCTTAGTCTCACTAATCATTTTCTGAAACACATCCAAGTCATCCAAATGAATGAATTCGAAAATGCTTCTTCCTATCACTTCCTCCGAATCGTAGCCCAAAAACTGGTTTACGTTTGGAGAAACATAATGAAGGAGATATGCTTCAGAAAGGGAAAATATGATTTCCGTAGATTCCTCCACCAGTCTTCTGTATTTTTCCTCTGATTGTTTGAGATTGATTTTGGCTTGGTATTCCGAATGAATATCCCGGACGATGGAAAGGGCAAACTCCACTTTTCCGTTCTCCACAATAGGTCTGATAATCCGCTGATAATACCTGTCCTTCAAGAAGAATTCAGACTCAACGATTTCCTGATTTTCGTAGACTCTGTTCAATATTTCATTGACCTGCTCGTATTGAGTCAGTTGGAAATCTTTGAGATATTTTCCTTCAAAATCTTCCTTTTTTAGTCCCCATTTTTCAAAATTTGTTCCTTCGGCAAGGATGTATCTTCTGTCCTTGTCCAAAAGAAAAATATTGGTATCGGGAATGTTGGAAGCCAATATTCGATACTGTCTATCCCTTCTTTCCTGGATCATTTCAAAATTCTTCCTGTCTGAAATATCCTGGAATAGCCCCTCATGAAGGTAGACTTCCCCCAATTCATCATATACCTCGGAGGTGCGGTCTTCAACCCACACCAGGGTACCGTCTGGTTTGACGATTCGGTATTCACCGGAAAAAGCAAGTCCCCCCATCTCATCTTGGGATACTTTGGCCTTCTTCAGTAATTGATCCAAATCCTGGGGGTAAATCAGGTCCAGAAAGGAAACTCCATTTTCCACCAACTCTTCCGCATCATACCCAAATCGACTGATATTCTGGGAGATATACTTGATTTTATAATTTTTTGACGGATTCACCCGGAACAATACCGCCGGACTATTCTCCACGATCAAGCGTGCTCTTTGTGCGATCTGCTCAGATTTAAACTTTTCTTCTAGGTTTCTGAGAATAAGAGAATACCCGATTTTTTCTTCGCTCTCCGCATGAATGGCTCTTGCCGAAACTTCAAAGGGAGAGGAGGAAGTATGCACCGTGGCCAAATGGCGTTCTGTTTTCCAGACCTCTCCAACGTTCAAATTCTGGATAAAGTGGATCAGTTTCTCCCCGGATTTCCATCCAAAATCAATCAAATCCTCAATTTTTCCTTTAAATCCTCTGGCCGTATCCGGGCAGCAGAGTTGGACAGCGGCTTCATTGAGGTAAATGACCTCCATGTCTTCATTGACTACCAAAATCGGGTCGACTACCTGTGCCAGAATTTGGGATTGGAGCCTGAGATTAGTGTCTGAAATTCTCTTTTGGGTGATATCACTACAAAACCCATATACCTCCAACCCTTGAGAGAGGTACTCTTTTTTCCCGACTATTTCATAATGAAAATATCTCGGTGGACTTCCTTCTTTGGTAATGGTAAATTCTCCGGAGCATTGAGTGAGTTCGGTGGAGGCTTTTTTAAGGTCCTGAATAAACCCCTCCCGAAAGGGTTTGTCAATTTTATAAAGGAGAAATGCAGCATCCACGTATTGGGACTTGTCCCCAATCTCCAAAAGCTGAGAAAACCCAGCCGAAAAATAAAACTTGTCTTTAAATGCACTGTACCGCCAAGAACCCGATTTGGACAATACTTCTGTGGATGCAAGGAGATTTTCATTTCGCTCCAGCTTCCTCAAAATCAAATTGCCCAGGTAAGCCCCGGCAATAATATCACCCAACTGACGGAGTACCTGGATTTCCTTTTCAATAATAGGAAAAGAGAATTGCTCAATTTCAAACTGGACAAGACCCAATAACTTTTCTTCTGATAGCAGAGGAATAAATATGATTTCAAATTGATTATCACCCTCTCGTGTTGGTGATTTTGAGGGAAAAGAAGAAAGCTTCACCTTTCCTTTTTCCAAATCATTTTTCACCGAATTGAGCAGGGAAAAATATCGGGGACCTTCAGCTATGGGTGTCGTTTCTTCACCGGCTGTCCATGAACTGATGATTTCCAGCTCTTTGGTTTCTTTATTGATTATGACTACTTCAGCCTCCTGTGCGTTGAAAAACTGCCCAAACTTCTCCAAGGCTATATCAAGTTGTTCTTCAAGATCTGCCAAATTAGAGCTGATCATTTGGGAGGACACTTGATTGATCAGGTTTTCGATATCAAATCTTCGGGTCAAAGACCGCTCCGTTTCGATAAACTCGGTGATGTCTCTTGAGCTAAACATGATCCCCTGAATATCCGGGTGGTCCAATAAGTTTTTTGCAAAACTTTCCAGATATACCCGTTTTCCGCTGGGCAATTTTACCCAAAAGTCGATGGGTACTTCTTTATCCTTGGATTTCAAAACGTCCTCAAAGTTGCCCTTGACCATTTCAATAGACCCTTTGGCTATCCAGTCCAAGTAGCTTTTGCCAAGAATACTTTCCGGAGGAAAGCCCAATTTCTCAGAAACCGAATCACTGATGAATTTGTATCGCCCTTCTTCATCCAAAATAGCTATCAAATCATAGCTGTTATTCAGGATACTTTGCATAAATTCTTCCCTTTGGGAAGATTTGCGATTGATTTCATGCAGCCTTTCGGAATCCTTCCGGAGAGGAATGCCTTTGGCAATTAGAAAGTGGGAGGTGTAGGAAGAAGGCAAGGGATAAAATGACCATTCCACAGGCTGACTCTCTCCCGCTTTATTCTTGATCATGGAGATTTGCTTGACTAAGGAGCTTTTCCCGGTGGCAAAAAAGGTCGATAAGGCCTCAATCGTTGCTGGAGAATCAAAATATTCCCTCCAGTTTTCATCTAACGGCTGAAAATGATTTAGATAATAAGCGTTGAAATATAAAATTTCCTCAGCATCCAAAAGAAGGATGGGCTCGTCCAGTTCATTGAGAAAATGAGAAATATCAAATTGCTGGAATGAAATCATAGTTTATATCGGCACCTTTCCTGAATTATTTTCATTTTTTCAACTCCTAGTCTAAAGAGAAAAGATTGAAAACTAACACGTTTTTGTCAATAATTTCCAAAGATAAAGAATGATTTATTTCATGAATTTCCGGACCATAAGCCCTATTTTTAGAGAATTGAACCAGCTAATGCACTAATTCACTCTTAAAATCCAGTTTTATGATTATTTCAACCACACCAAATCTAGAAGGATATCAAATCGAGCAATACTTGGGGGTAGTCACCGGAGAGACCATCATCGGTGCCAACATCTTCAAGGATTTTTTTGCCAGTATTACCGACATCGTCGGCGGCCGATCATCCGCTTACGAAAAAGTACTCCGGGAGGCCAAAGGAACGGCCATGGCGGAAATGGAAATGCAAGCGAGAGCTTTTGGCGCCAATGCCGTAGTGGGCATTGACTTGGACTATGAGACCATCCGGGAGGGAATGCTCATGGTGACTGTCAGTGGCACTGCAGTCAAGGTTCTAAAGAAATAAACAAAAAGTCCTGTAGATCAGGACTTTTTAATTAACTCTGACACTTTCTGGACGGTTGCTTTTTTGCAAAAAAAGTCACCTACCACCACTACCGGGGCTGACTTGCAGTGATCCAAGCATTTGGTTTTTATCCATTTGCATTTGCCTTTCAAAGCTGGGTCATGAGATAGCTCCTTTTGGAGTCTTTTTGCACCTTCACTTTTGCAGTCTTTCCCGGTGCAGACCAACACAAGTTTTCGATTGTATTTCATTACCAACTCGATACGGCTTGCATCATCAATCCACTCAGGTAGGCGCCATAAGTACCCACAGCATAGCCCAAAACAGCCAAGAGAACTCCGACCGGTGCCAGAGAGGCATCAAATGCTCCTGCTACTATCGGTGCGGAAGCTGCTCCTCCCACATTGGCCTGAGACCCCACCGCCACATAGAAGAAAGGGGCCCTGATCAGCCAAGCCACAAACCCCATAATCAGGATATGAAAAATCATCCAAAATATCCCCACCAAAAAGAACACGGGATTGTCCAAAACAGCTCCCAGGTCCATCTGAGCTCCTATCGTTGCTACCAAAACATACAAAAGCACCGAGCCCATTCGGGAAGCTCCTGCCCCTTCCAAATTTCTCGCCCGAGTAAACGAAAGAATCAATCCAAGCGTGGTGGCCACGACAACAATCCAGAAAAAGGTGGAATTCAAGGAATACTGATCCAATTCAGGGTAATTTTCTCCAAACCAAGGCCCCAGAAAATCCGCACACAAGTGGGAAATCCCTGTGACTCCAAAACCCACTCCTATAATTTTCATGGTATCGCCCAAACTTGGGATCCGCATGATTCCTTCCCGGAATTTGGTAATCCGATCCCTTAGCTCGTAAATGGCAGAATTGTCTGATTTCAGGAGCCTGTCCAATTTTTCAGGCTTGGCTGCCCAATACAACAAAAATGCCATCCAAAAATTGGCAACCAAGACATCCACGGCAATCATCTGACCAAACAAAGCAGGACTAGCTCCGAAAACTTCCAGCATCGCGGTCTGATTGGCACCCCCACCAATCCAACTCCCCGCGATGGTGGATAACCCTCTCCATAACTCATCCGGACCGCTGCCGGCATAAATATCCGGAAACATCACCCCTACCGTCAGTAAAGCTAAGGGTCCTCCCAGCATGATTCCCAAAGAACCAGCCAAAAACATGGTCAAAGCCTTGGGTCCCAACTTCAAAATGCCCTTCAAGTCAATACTGATGGTAAATAAGACCAAAGATGCAGGAAGCAAATACCGGGAGGCCACAAAGTAAAGCTGAGACTTTTCGCCTGAAATTATCCCTAAAGAATTGAATACAGCCGGAATAAAGTAGCAAAGCAGAACGGTGGGAACGTATTTATAAAATTTTTGCCAGAATGGATGCTTGCTTGCTGAAGTGGCAAAGACAAATGCCAATGTCACTGCCAACAGTCCAAAAACGACTGCATCATTGCTGAATAAAGGCTCTGATTCCTCCATAATTTAATTGCTTCGCGGTTTGCAACAATACCCAAAAAACCCTGATTTCCCCAAATCAAAGCGGATGATCTTCCAAAATTCGGCTGAGCTCATTCAATATCATGGCCGTAGCCCCCCAAACTATTTCTCCGTCGATAGCAAAGTATGGGGTATCCAAACGAATTCCCGAACCAAGGTCGAGCAGGGTCTGTTTTCGGATATTCTCATCCATAAAGCCCGATAAAGAAAAAGAAATGATCCTGTCGACTTCTTTCACCTCAGGGACAAAATCCGGAACTGAAGAAACAAATCCGACCGTAGGACTGACCAGAAAATTACTGGCCGGGATATACAAATCACTCATTTGTCCCAGCACCTCGATGGTACTTCTAGAAACACCAATCTCCTCCTCAGCTTCGCGAAGGGCTGTTTGAATGACATTCAAATCTTCCGGATCCATCTTTCCCCCGGGCAGGGCCACTTGCCCTCCGTGGACTCCCGGATATTGAGGTCTTTTAATCAGGGGGAAATAAGCCAATCCCTCAATAGGATAGAATAAAAGCAACACGCCGCTTTTCCGGTGATTGGAAGGAAGGTTAGGGTCAAACCTTTTCAAATTTATCGGATGAGGTGCCATCTGAAGATGGGCTTCTTTTCCGGGTAGAGGTAATCTGAGCCGATTCTCCAGGAGTAAAATCAGTTTCTCAAATTCCATTTGAAGTCAAATCCACGGCTTTTAACTTCTGGTCCAGATACGATTCCGGAAGGTAGTCAGCTGTCCCTTTATTGAGCCTAAACTGCCTCAATCGATGATCTTTCACATCCAGTAACCATACCATCGGACGGAAGCCCTGTTCCTCCTCAAAATACCCCAACACCACAAATTCATCGTCATTGAGCCAATATCCGTCCTCAAACATTCCCGAAGGTCCCATAAATAGCAACCTTTCCTTCATGCCATCCGCCCGATACCAAATCACTTCGGAGTCAGGATTGAGAAAGGGTTGGTCCAAAATCTCCTGCGCCTCTACCTTGTATTGATAGATATCGATGGTACCCTTTCCGTCGGGATGAATAAACTGATAAGGAAACAGGGGATCTCCCTGCTTGATCGGGTTGGCTTCGGGCATTTCCATCGGATCAATAGAGTCGGACAAAATCAGATCAAAGTCCTCCCCACTCATCTGTCCAAGGATACCCGCCCAATGTGAAGTCCAAGCGGTTTTGGCCATCAATACCGTATCAATTTTGTCCAGCAGGCTGCTCAAGTCTTCTTCCCTATTTTCTCCTACTACTGAACCTTCAGCAGTGGTCTCCCCCCGTTCACAGGCCATCGAAAAAATACCGATTAGTAGCGCTCCAAAATACTTGAAAGATCCTTTCATGGGTTCCAGTTGAAATATGAAACTAAGCTAGGATTGGGAAAAAACAAACTTCAGAAAATGATCAACTCCTAAAAACCTCACTCACAAGGCCATTTGTTGAAAATAAAGCCATTTTTCTTTTTCAAAAATAAGCCTAGATGGCATCAAGGACCAAAAATTCTCCTTTTATTCAGATTAAGTGAAAAAAGATCTTTGTGATTTGAAATGAAAATTTCCTTCAGTATCCGGGACCGCTGTCTGAACAGAATTGGATTTTCCACAAAAAATTCAGACAGACAAATAAAAAAGGCCGAAATATGACTTCGGCCTTTTCCTGCTCTCAAACCTATTAAACCTATTGTAGATATTCAATTCATGAATACCTGCGAAAAGTATAAAATGTTTTTATTCTGTCCAAACAATCGATTGCGAAAAATATTCAAAATTTTATTCGGTGTTGTATTTTTCAACCTAAATCACAGATAATCAAGTTTTTTTCCTGAAAAAAAATTTTCCTTTCCCCTAAAAAATCTCAAATTCCACAGGATTGCCAAATTTTCTATGCCCCAACGCGCCCTACCCCTTGCCAAAAAAATCCATGAAGGTTACTGCACCTACATAGAAACTTTCAATACCTACACCCGACTGGCTCCACTTTACTTCGCTCAAAGAAACTGGACGGCTATGCAGCTCAATCACCGACAGCGACTGCGCTTATACAAAGACCTCCTTTCCCATCTGATCACAATATTTCAGGAGATGCTTGGTCCGGACAGTACCAATCGAGAAATCTGGTCTTTGATTCGAGCAGAATATCAACTCATGATTCAAGACAGACCCGATTCTGAACTGGCGGAGACCTTCTTCAATTCTGTTTTTCGAAAAACCTTCCCTGACAATTTTTTGGACGAGGAGTTGATGTATGTGCAGGCGCCGGAAATCTCCTATGATTTCCAAGAAAACTCGCCACTGCTCAATACCTACCCCGCCAAAATGGGATTAGAGCCCATTATTCGGCAGATTTTGGAGGATTACCATTTGGGAGCTCCTTTTTTGGACAAAGAGCAAGACATTCAGTTTTTGATTCAGGCGGTCAAAGATGTCATCCTCAGTCGATATCAGGTAGCTGCTGACGCAAAGACACAAATTCTCAAGTCAGTCTTTTATCGCAACAAAGCTGCCTACCTGATTGGCAGAACTTATGTCGGAGGCAAATGGATGCCCTTTATCATTCCTTTTCTACATGGGCCAAAGGGAATTTTTGTAGATACCCTGATTTTTGACCCGCATTTAATGAGCCACTTGTTCAGCTTTACCCGGTCCTATTTCATGGTCAATGTGGAGATTCCTTCTCAGGTGATCGGATTTTTGATTTCAGTGATTCCTCACAAACACATCCATGAATTATATAATGCAATCGGGTTCAACAAGCATGGGAAAACCCTCTTTTACAGGGACTTTTTGAATCATCTTGGAAAAACAGAAGATCAGTTTGAAATCGCTCCAGGAATCAAAGGAATGGTAATGACAGTTTTCACCTTACCCTCATTAAACATCGTTTTCAAACTAATCAAGGACCATTTTGAGCCGCCAAAAAACATGACCCGGCAGGAAGTCCGGGAAAAATACAAGCTCGTCTCTCTTCATGATCGAGTGGGCCGAATGGCCGATACCCACGAATTTGAGCATTTCAAAATTCCTCTTTCCCGAGTCAGCAAAGAATTGATGCAGGAATTGAGAAATACGACCAATTCTCTTTTAAAGATTTCAGATGACTACCTGATTATCAAACACCTGTATACGGAAAGGAGATTGATTCCTCTCAATATTTATCTGGAGGCCTGCAGCACAGAGGCTGGGAAAAAAGCAGTAGAAGATTATGGAAGAGCGATTTTGCAGTTGGCTCAAGCCAATATTTTCCCAGGGGACATGATGACCAAAAACTTTGGCCTCACCCGGCAGAAAAGGGTGATTTTCTACGATTACGATGAGATTGAATTTCTGGAAGACATGAATTTCAGGGAAAAGCCCAAAGCAGAAACCTACGAGCAAATCTATGCGGCAGAACCTTGGTATGAAATCCATAAAAACGACGTTTTCCCTGAGGATTTTAAGCGATGGATGATTGGAAGAGAAGATCTTCGTCCTCATTTTCTAGACTATCATCCCCAACTTTTTGACCCTGCATACTGGAATTCACTCAAAGAAAGGATCGCACAGGGTGAGCTGATTCATGCCTTTCCCTATCCTGAAGAAATCCGTTTTCGGCCACAAGAGCGGGATTAGATCTCCTTGGTGGAAAAATAATTGCAGGAAAAGGGCAATAACTCAAGTTTATTTCATTCTTACCTCGGCAAAACTTACTTTTGGGATTACGGGTTCTTCAAAGAATCACCACGACCCATGCTTACCGAAACTTCTTCACCCTCTTCTACCCTCACCACCAAAAAAATAATTCTCCATACACCGGAGGATGACGATAGGCCTGTCTACCTTTCCGGTAATTTTAACAATTGGGCAACGCAGGACTTCCGGTTCAAAATGCATAAGGTGGAAAAAGGTAAATATGAGTTTTCCTTTCCCGATCATTTGGACCTTCCGGAGGAGTTGATTTACAAGTTTACCAAGGGGGATTGGTCGGAGGTAGAAATCGACCGATATGGCAACCGGACCCCAAATCGGCATTGGAAAGACCAATCCAAAGTGAAAGTGGAAAAAGTGGCCAAATGGAGAAAAAACTGGCTTCCCTATCGCCCTTCACAGCTTCCTCAGATTCATCTCATGTCCGAGGAATTTGAAATCCCCCAACTCAACACCAAAAGGAAAGTTTGGGCCCTTTTGCCGCATGATTACGACAGCAGTGATGAGCATTATCCTGTACTTTACCTTCAGGATGCTCAAAACCTCTTCAATGAAAATGCAGAATTCGGTAACTGGCAGATAGACAAAAAACTCGCCGTCATGTCCGATTATGGCATTGGAAAGATCATCATCATAGCTGTGGAGCATGGAGAATCTGAGCGGGTTCAAGAATACAATGTAGGCAAAACCCTTCTGGGGCACGGCAGCGGCAAGCAATATATTCGCTTTGTAGTGGACACGCTCAAGCCTTTTGTGGACAAAACCTACAGAACCCAACCCGAACGCGAATTCACCGGAATCGGAGGGAGTTCTATGGGAGGCTTGGTCAGTATCTTTTCCGGATTGATGTATCCGGAGGTTTTCGGAAAGCTGATGATTTTCTCTCCTTCCCTTTGGGTAATTCCTAAAATCAAACTGGGTTTTTTAGATATTTTCGAACCCCAGGATACCCGAATCTATCTCTATGCAGGAGGGGACGAAAGCGAAACCATGGTAGACCATGTCTTAAAGTTCCGCAAGCGTCTTCTCAAAAGGGAAAGTCTCAAAGGCAAGATGAAAGTCCGCCTTTCGATCAATGAACAGGGAAAACACAACGAATCCTACTGGAGTGATGAGTTTCCCAAAGCCATCGAATGGCTATTTTACAGTGATAAACCGGAGTAAGCTCCAAACTAATTTTCGCATGCAATTCAAACTCAACCCCAAAACCTTCACCGAATCCGGCCTGAGGGTGATTCCTTTTTTAGAAAATGAACTTGAGCAAACCTTAGAAGAAAAACTTCCGGGTGTAGTCATTCCCAGCGCTCTTTTCTCCGGCAAAAAAGACACGCATTTCACTTTAAACCAAGAAAATCAGCTTGTTCTTCTTCTTGGGTTGGGTAAAACTCCAGATTACAAACAGGCTGAAAACACCTTTCGAAGAGTATTTTCCAAACATGCTTCTCTGATAACTAAAGAAACCTACGTCGACTTTCCAAATGGTATTTCAGAAGACCTTATAGAAGCCGCTTTGGTAGGGTTACAATTGGGCACTTATTCCCTTGGTTTTTTTAAAAAAGAGGAGCCCAAGGACTTCAAAAAGCATAAAGTTGGAATCCGGACCTCCTCTACTTCTGCAAAAGACCTTGCTTTCTCAGCCCAAAAAATAGCCGAAGCCAAAATGGAAGCATTTCGCCTCGTCGATCTTCCTCCCAACAAAATTACTCCTCCCAATCTTGCGGATTGGGCAAAAAACCTAGCGAAAAGACTCAACTTGGGAGTAAAGATTTTTGATCCGAAAAGAGCTAAATCCGAGGGATTGGAAGCTTTCCTGGCAGTAGGCAGAGGATCAGCCAAAGAGCCCAAATTCATCATATTGGAATACCGGCACCCCAAGGCTAAGTTTCACCTCGGACTGGTGGGCAAGGGAGTCACTTTTGATACCGGCGGTCTGAATATCAAGACCCAGGGAATGCACCACATGAAATCCGACATGGGTGGTGCAGCAGCTGTGCTAGCCACTACACAGCTTGTCGCAGAGCTTCGACTACCTATCCAGCTTACAACCATAGTACCTGCGGTGGAAAACGCCATTGATAAGGATGCCTACTTGCCTTCCGAAGTGATTGGGAGCCATGCAGGATTAAGCATAGAGGTGGTGGATACCGATGCAGAGGGTCGTTTGATTTTGGCAGACGGACTTTCCTATCTGGTCAAAAATTACAAACCTGACCATCTGATCGATTTGGCCACACTGACAGGGAGCAGTATCGGTACCTTTGGCTACGAAAGTGCCGCTCTATTCTCCAATGATGGAGGACTTTCCCATGGACTTCAAGAGGCAGGAGAAGAAATCGGAGAAAAGTCCTGGCCTCTACCGCTTTGGGAGGTCTATGCAAGGGAAATGGATTCGGAAATTGCGGATATTCGAAATTACCATGGAAAACCCTTTGCCGGAGCCATTACCGCCGCCAAATTCCTCCAGGCCTTCACTCATGAGCATCCCTCATGGGCTCATTTGGATATTGCGGGCGTTTCCTTTACCGATACTGAATTTGCAAAAACCAAAACGGGGTCTGCATTTGGTGTGAATTTATTGCTTAAGTTTATCCAAAAGCAGCTTTAAGAACATGGATACTTCCAAGACTTTTCTCTGCATTTCCAATTACTTCAAGGGAAATGCATTTCTGACAGCCCTCAAAAAACAAGGCAATCGTGTCTTTTTGGTCACTACAGAACAACTCAGGGACAAACCTTGGGCTTTTGAATACATTGATGAGGTATTTTACATGCCCGGACAGGATTTGGACTGGGATATGGATCTTTTGCTCAAAGGAGTGGGCGGATTGATGAAAGATCACAAGATCGAAGCGATCATTGCCTTGGATGACTACGATGTGGAAAAAGCCGCCTTCCTGAGAGAAAATCTGAGAATTCCCGGCATGGGTCAGACCACAGGAAGGTATTTCCGGGACAAGTTGGCCATGCGGATGCGTGCCAAAGATGCGGGAATCCGGGTCCCTGCCTTTTCCTCCCTTTTCAACAATGAAGACATCAACCATTTTGCCGACACGGTGCCTGCTCCTTGGGTTCTGAAACCCCGATCTGAGGCTTCCGCTCATGGGATTATCAAAGTTCACGACAAGGATACCCTTTGGCAAAAAATCGATGAATTGGGCGAAAACCGGGTTTATTACCTCGTGGAGCAGTTCAAGCCTGGAGATGTCTATCATGCGGATGGACTGCAAGTGGACGGCAAAAACTTATTTCTCACAGTTTCAAGATACCTGGCCACTCCTATGGAAATCTCTCAGGGAGGAGGTATTTTCCGCTCAGCCAATATTAAGTATGGTTCTGAGGACGATAAGGCTATCCGCAAAGTAAATGATCAAATCATGAAAGCCTTTGGCTTGAAAAATGGAGCTTCCCATACCGAATTCATCAAATGTCGCGAAGATGGGGAGATCTATTTTCTTGAAACAGCCTCACGAGTGGGAGGTGCGCACTTGGCCGAAATGGTAGAAGCAGCCACGGATGTCAATCTTTGGGCAGAGTGGGCCAAAATTGAAGATGCAGTAGCCAAAGGGCAGAAATACCAGCTTCCCAAAGTCAAAAAAGGATATGCGGGAATCATCCTTACTTTATCCCCTTTTGAACACCCTGATTTGAGCGGATTTGATGATCCTGAGGTATGCTTCCGAGTACCCCTGGATTACCATGCTGGACTCATCGTCAAATCTCCCAAACAAGATAGAGTCATGCAGCTCTTAGATAGCTATGCAGACCGTTTTGCCCGGGAATTTTCAACCTCAGCGGCGGCACCTGAGGTGAAAAAGTTTCATTGAAAATCAAAAGGTTGTCTAAAAAGTGAAGTTTGTCAAATTGAGTATTTGAGAGACGAGAGTCCCGAAATCGAAAGGTCGTCCGGAAAGCTTGAAATTGCCTTCGACTCCGCTCAGGCTGACAACGATACAATTTATGCGACAGCCTCTTCGCTTTTTAAATAATCCCTTTCTCGGGATGCTTGCCGGTCACCGTCCTACCAAAATCTTTCATTTCCTCGATTTGGGCATCCATTTCTCCGTTGGGGTAGATCACAGGACCGATGCCTGCCTCCTTTTTTTTGTAATCCAAATAACCTACGACAATGGGAACATTTGCTCCAAGAGCGGTATGGTAAAACCCTGTTTTCCATTTCTTTACCGCTTTTCTCGTGCCTTCAGGAGTGACCATGATTACCAGCTCATCTCCCTCCTTAAGCATTTGAGTCATCGCCTCTGTGTAGGTTTGCTTTCTTCCTCCGGGTATTCTTTTTCGGTCTATGGGAATAGCTCCCAAACCGGAAAGAATCCAACCTAAAGGCCCCACCATGACTTCCTTCTTGATGGTAAATCGGACCGGAATATCCATCAAATAAAAAGCAGCTCTGGCGTAGAGGATATCCCAGTTGGAAGTATGGGGTATAGCAATCAAAACCGCTTTTTTCAAACCTTTTGGCCAATTGGCATTCAGACTCCAGCCTGATATCCAAAAGATAAATCTGGAAAATAACTTCATCATAGCGCTTTTTCTTTTTGAGATTTCGGAAAATTGGCCAATTCCAAAATACCCGGGTTTTCCTCAACCAGTTTCATGGCAATGTCGTAACCCGCCTGAAAGAGTTCAGGAGCTTTTTTGATATCAAACACCCCATATTTTCCCAAGCCGGGAGCTTCTATAAAATAGTCACATTTGGCCTTTCGGCTGTAGACATTGTAGTTCATCGTCATGATCACAGAGCGTTCGATGAGATTTTTCATGTTTTTGATATTGCTCTCCTCAGGAAGATGATTGCAGTTGACCCCGATTACAAAATCACAGGTTCCGTCCAAAGGCTCAACAGGAAGATTGTTCAGTACTCCCCCATCCACGAGGTATTTGTTCCCAATCTGGATCGGTTCAAACATGCCCGGGATGCAGGCAGAAGCCATGATTGGCTTGATCAATTCCCCTTCATCGAAATAGACCACTTTTCCTTTTCGGATATCAGTAGCTGCTACTGCCAAAGGGGTTTTTAGCTGAGAAAAATCGTCATGAGGCAAATAAATCTTGAAAAGATTACCCACGGACTCCATTTTCAGGATTCCTTTCCAAGAAATGGCAGGACGCATAAACTTGAAGTAATTGGTCTCCACAATGATCTTCAAAACTTCCTCAGGCCGATAGCCCTGACAGTACATCGCTCCGGCTATCGCCCCGGCCGAGCTTCCGGTGATTTTTGTGGGAAAAATCCCTACCTCATTGAGTGCTTTAAGTACACCCAAATGAGAAATACCCCGGACACCGCCTCCGGAAAGGGCAAGACCTATGCGTAGATTAGAGCTCATCAAGTCGGAAAGTTTGATCCAAACGTACTCCTTTTTCAGTCATTTTCACGGTGCAGCATTCATTTACCGGATCATGCTCCAAAAACAGCACATACTTTTCCCTTGCTGCTTCCTCCAAAAATACCTGCTTTTCAGAAAGTGTAAGAAGCGGCCGGGTATCGTATCCCATCACGTAGGACAGAGGAATATGTCCCACAGAAGGAAGCAAATCCGCCATAAATACTACCGTGTGACCTTTGTACTTCATTTTTGGAAGCATTTGCTTATCGGTGTGTCCGTCTGCTGTGATCACATCAAATCCCTCGAAAAGTGACTTTTTCTCCAAATCGATAAACTTCAACACCCCATGATCCTGCATTGGAAGGATGTTTTCAGCTAAGAAAGAGGCTTTTTCCCTGGGATTGGGTTGGGTCGCCCAATGCCAATGATCCGAATTGGACCAATAGGTAGCCCTAGGAAAGGTCAATTCGTCTTGCCCATGAGAGCCATAGCGAACCCCTCCCCCACAATGATCGAAATGCAGGTGGGTCAGAAACATATCCGTTATATCGGTTGGGAGAACTCCCAGTTGCTTTAGGCTTTTGTCCAGGGAATCTTCCCCATGCAGGTAGTAATGAGAAAAAAACTTGGCATCCTGCTTGTCCCCGATTCCATTGTCGATTAAAACGACCCGGTTGCCTTCTACTGCCAGCAGACAGCGCATGGCCCAAGTGCAAAGATTTTTTTCGTCGGCAGCGTTGGTCCGGGACCAGAGTGTCTTGGGAACGACCCCAAACATCGCTCCTCCATCCAACTTGAAAAATCCGGTATTGATTGTATATAATTCCATTTGGGTTATTCTTGGTTAGTGAACGGGCTAAAAAGCCAAAAAGCAACCTTTTCCAGGGAGGACAGATTGCTTTTTGGTTTTATCTTTTTCTTAACAGCTTAGCGATTTTAAGCTTTCAATCTACGGTGTAAGACCTTACTCCTCGACCACGCCCATGGAGCAAAACTTCTCGATTCTTTGCTCAATTCGCTTCTCAGGTTTGATTTTATCCAGCTCTTTAAGGGACTGAATTATGGCCTCTTTAATGGTTTTGGCCATCCATTTCAGGTCTTTGTGCGCTCCTCCAAGTGGCTCCGGGATAATATCATCCACCAAACCGTTGGCTTTCATATCCTTAGCGGTAAGCTTCAAAGCTTCGGCTGCCTGCTCTTTGTAATCCCAGGATCTCCAAAGAATGGACGAACAGGATTCAGGAGAGATGACGGAATACCAGGTATTTTCCAACATAAATACGCGATCTCCCACTGCGATACCCAAAGCACCACCGGAAGCACCCTCTCCGATAATGATACAGATGACGGGAACCTTCAGCATAAACATCTCTTTGAGGTTTCTAGCAATGGCTTCTCCCTGTCCTCTTTCCTCCGCTTCCAATCCCGGAAAAGCACCCGGAGTATCAATCAGAGTCACGATGGGCTTTCCGAATTTCTCAGCCATTTTCATCAGTCTGAGGGCCTTTCTGTATCCTTCCGGATTGGCCATCCCAAAGTTCCGCTCCTGACGCTGCTTGGTATTGCGGCCTTTTTGCTGTCCGATAAACATGACCGTACGGCCATCGATATCTCCAAGTCCACCGATCATCGCTTTGTCATCTTTTACGGTACGGTCACCGTGCAGCTCGATAAAGTCATTCGTGATCTCGTAGATATAGTCGAGGGCATAGGGCCTGTCTGCATGACGGGATAGCTGAACACGCTGCCATCGGGTCAAATTGTCAAAAGTCTCTTTTTTCAATGCAAGGATTTTTTCTTCCAAAGACTCAATATCGGAACTCAAATCGATATTTCGGCCCTTGGCCAACTCTTTCATCTCCTGTAGTTTTTGCTCTAAATCAGCAATGGGTTTTTCGAATTCTAATACCATTTGATTGGTTTTTGAGAAAAGCAAAGATAAGGGAATCTGTTTATCGACTGCAAAACGCAGCCTTGGAATTGGGCTTGAAATTGAATTCAAATCCTTCAAAAAACAAAAAAGCCTTAGATCTCTCTAAGGCTTTGTGCGGAATGGACGGGACTCGAACCCGCGACCTCCTGCGTGACAGGCAGGCATTCTAACCAGCTGAACTACCACTCCTAATGGTTTAACTTTTTTTAATTTCTTGCGGAATGGACGGGACTCGAACCCGCGACCTCCTGCGTGACAGGCAGGCATTCTAACCAGCTGAACTACCACTCCGTTTTCCCTTCGCTTTTGAAGTGGTGCAAAGGTAGAAAAATGAAAATGAACAGCAAGAACCAAATTCGATTTTTTTATTCCGATTCGATTATCTCATTCTTTTTCAAAGAAATAATTTCTTTGGTTCCGCCACCCTAGACCACACTACTATCCACCAAAACCTCTACATTCCCGTGCATCCAAAGGAATGAAGCAGGAAATTGTGTACTGATCTCCGGAACCTTCAAGTGCTCAAATGCCTCCTTTTTTCCTGAACCGGAGATAAACAAAATAATCTTTTTGGACTGAAGAATATTGCCCAGTCCCATAGTCATCCCAAAAGTCGGAGGCTGCTTGAGTGTCTTAATCATGCCATTGTTCAGTGTACTTTCTGCCAATCGGCATACGTGAAAGTGAGGTGTCAACTGATCTCCCGGTTCATTGAGCGCGATATGACCATTGACCCCAATTCCCAAAATACAGATATCCAAAGGACCTTCATTTTGGAGGACATTTTCCATTTGCTCACAATCCCCATGAGGATCCAAAGTAAAGGGATTTACAGTCCAATATCGATCAGGAGCTATACCCATGGGTTGGACAAACTTGGTCTGCACATCGAGCTCGGAAGTGAAGGTAGAGCCCTCTTCCAAGCCACCCCATTCATCCAACTTGATCACGCGAAGTTCTTTGCAAAAACCAGGGTTTATAGCCCTTTCAGCCACCATTTCGGCATAAAGTCCCGAGGGTGAGCCCCCACTCGCTACGCAAAAAAGAAGATTAGGCTTCTGATCGATTTCTTTTTTGACCAGTTCAAAGCCTTTCTGGCTCATGGATTTAAAATCCGGGAAATAGTGAAAATTCATCGGGGTACTTTTTGTAGCAAGTAAAGGAAATATTTTCTATGCTTTTTCTAAAAGGCCAACCTCATCTTCAAAAATAGCTTCAAGACTTCATCCCGAGTCATAAAATTTAAAATCATTCCTTATCTTTTCGGTGAAAAAACCACCGACATATACATGAAAACCATTAGCCTTGGAATTGCCACCGCGCTTTGTCTTTTAATTTCTCCCTCTTTTGCCCAAAAAGCAAACCCCAAACCCAATCCGCTCAAACAGGAAGTCCAGCAAACCATCGAATCGAGATTTGCTGAAATGACCGAACTCAGTGACAAAATCTGGGCTTTCGAGGAGACTGCTTTCCATGAAACCCAATCCGCAGCGGCCCTTTCGGCCTATGCAGAGGAGTTGGGCTTCAAAGTCACCCGGGGAGTAGGAGAAATTCCCACGGCTTTTATGGCAGAATACGGTTCGGGCTCACCGATCATCGGCATCATGGGAGAATTTGATGCCCTTCCCGGATTGTCCCAAAACAAGGTTCCTTTCAAAAGTCCGCTCAACGAAGGGGCTCCGGGTCATGGATGTGGGCATAATTTGTTTGGTGTCGCCTCTCTCAGCGCTGCGGGGGTGATCAAGGATATGATTGCCGAAGGTAAGCTTAAGGGCACGATTCGCTTTTACGGGACACCGGCCGAAGAAAAATACTTCGGCAAACTCTGGATGATCCGATCCGGAATCATGGATGATGTAGATATCATGATGGATTGGCATCCCGGTGATGAGACGGAAACGGATGTTCAAAAAGGCTTGGCCTTGGTGGATTTCATCGTGGAGTTTAATGGGCAGGCAGCCCATGCTTCCGGAGATCCTTGGAACGGTCGCTCTGCCTCAGATGCCTTGGAGCTCTACACCGCAGGAATCAATTACTATCGGGAGCATATCAAGCCAACGGTACGGATCCACTACCATATTCAGGATGGCGGCCAAGTCGTCAATGTGGTTCCTGATTACAGCAGACTATGGGTTAGGGTTCGGGACACTTCTCGGGAAGGACTGATGCCGGTATGGAAGCAAGTGGAAAAAATGTCCGAAGGAGCGGCCATTATGGCCAACGTAACCCATAAAGTCACGCTGGTCTCCGGAGTACATGAGATCCTGGTCAACCGAACCGGTTCTGCAGTAATGCAGGCCAACCTGGAGGCTTTGGGTCCTATCTCCTACTCGGAAGAGGAACAGGACTTTGCCAAAAAGATCCAAGAAGCCACCGGCAAACCCCAAATCGGGCTGGTCTCAGAAATCAAACCCATGAAAGAAACCTTGGAGCACAGTATGGGAGGAAGTACGGATGTGGGCGATGTCAGCTGGGTGGTACCGACTATCCGCATGAGTGCGACCACCGCTCCCAATGGTACTCCTTGGCATTCCTGGGCGGTAGTGGCCTCAGGGGGAATGTCCATCGGGCACAAAGGGATGGCCTATGCAGCCAAAGCTTTGGCCATGACTATGGTGGATTTGTATCAGAATGAAAGCCTAAGGACCGAAATCAAAGCGGAATTCAAAGAGAAAAAAGGGGACTATGTGTACAAGGGAATTATCCCTGACGGTCCTCCGCCTTTGAATGCAGGATACTGAGGTTAATTCGGAAATACCCGCAACTTACTGCGTAAGGCATCCAAATAAGCGTGCCTTGCGAAACTAGTTTCGCAAACACAAAGGTTGTATGTCATGCTGAAGAAGCCACCGCAAATTTTAGCACATTTAGTTTTTACCACCGCCACCCCAACCCTAAAAACCCAAAAGAGCTAAAATTTCCCTTCCACATACAAAATCTAATTATCGGCAGCAAATAAACTTTGATGCCGAAATATAGTTTTATATATTTGGACTAAAACTCTTAGAAATCGCACAGGATAAACTACATATTGACGATCTGAGGAATCAATTCCGTGAGCATACAAGGTTCTCTACCAGTGAATTAACTGAGTTCTACCGTTCAAAAGAACCAGATGTAAAGAAAACTACTATTAATTGGAGAATCTATCATCTTGTTCAAGATGGAATTCTTACCAGAATTGGACGTGGAAAATTCAGTCTTGGCACTGGAAGGACTTACTATCCGGAATTAACAACCAAGCAAGTTTCACTATTCAAAAAACTCAACGCAGAGTTCCCTTTTATTTCAATCTGCATTTGGAGCACTTCAGTAATAAACGAGTTCATGCTTCATCAACCCGGTAGATTCTACCAACTTATAGAAGTGGAAAAGGATGGAATGGAAAGTTTATTCTATTTCCTAAAAGACAGAAATATGTCTGTTTATTTGGATCCCTCACCTGAATTAATCAGAAGATACCTAATTGATGAAAAGGAACCTTGGATTGTAAAACCTCTTGTTTCTGAAGCACCAACACAAGAACTCAATGGGATCTCAACTATAACAATTGAAAAAATGCTGGTTGACATTTTTTGTGACCCAATAATATTTAGTGCACAACAAGGGTCTGAAATGGATCAAATTTTTAAAGAATCATTCGAGAAATACGCAATCAGTGAAAGTAAGATGCTCAGATATGCCAGTAGAAGAAGAAAGAAACCAGAACTGGATAACTATTTAAATGAAATTTCTAAATATCGGCAGCAAAAAGAATTTGCTGCCAATAATTTGAGGTAATGATAAGCAAAGATTCGCTACACATAGATTGGATAACTAAAGTGTCTACAGCCAACAGAAAGGCTGATAAGATATTGATTGAAAAGGTAATTCGAGCACTACTTCTCCTTGAAGGATTAGCAAAGCAGAAATTGGATTTTGTTTTCAAAGGAGGAACAGCTTTGATGCTGATACTGGATTCTTCAAAAAGACTATCCATAGACATTGATATAATTATAGAAAAAGAACCGACTGATTTGGAGAAAATCTTTAATGACTTACTAGAATCACAAGGATTTACAAGGTTTGAACTTCAGGAAAGAAAAGCTGCAACCAATATCCAGAAAGCTCATTATAAATTCTTTTACAAACCCATTCATCAAACACAAGCCGAAGAGGAAAGTATTTTATTAGATATACTTTTTGAAAAAATTGGATATCAAAAAATCAATCAAATCCCAGTCGATTCAAAATTCATCATATCAGAAGGTGAGCCAATCTCTGTCAAAGTACCTTCAAAAGAGGATATTCTTGGAGATAAGCTAACCGCCTTCGCACCAAATACCATGGGTATTCCATACTTCAAAGGTAAAACTAGCATTAGTATGGAAATACTTAAACAACTCTATGACGTGGGAAACTTGATTGATATTTCAGAGGACGTTGATTTGGTCAAAAGTACTTTTGAGTCATTCGCATCAACGGAACTTGTCTACAGAGATCAATCAGGAAAAACAGTAGAAGATGTTCTAGAAGATATCTACCAGACATCATTATGCATTGTAAGCAGAGGTGCTGCCGGCAATGGTGATTTTGAACAATTGCAAACGGGAATCCAACGAGTTTCAAGGTTTATTTTCTCAGAAACTTTTCACATCGACAAAGCAATAATTGCTGCATCAAAAGCCGCATACATAGCAACAGTAATAAAAGCGAAAGAAGGAGCTATTGAAAAATACGGTGATCCCAAAATCATGAAAGATTGGGTCATTGGGGAACCTTTTTGGCTAAGGCTTAATAGGCTTAAAAAATCAAATCCAGAGGCATTTTTCTACTGGTATAAAATATCTGAATTAAACCGAGGAAAACAGAATTAATGGGAAGGTCAACAGTACATTACGCAGATAATAAAACGAATAACGCGCTCAAGAAGCTGCACAATAAATTGCGGCCGGCAGGCACGCCTGTGCAGCGGGTCGAATATATCATTGAACTTCTTCTGTTAAGAATTTTCGAAACAAAAATTAAGCAGGATGAGGAATTCAAACCGCTGAGAAAGCTTTTTACGGCAGATTATAAATGGAAGAACCCAAAAAAACCGGAATTTACGGTGGACTTGAATTTAATTTCCAAGATCAATTCAATTCCGGTGACTTGAGGCGTATCAAATCCTACTCCTTTCAAAATATGCTCAAATCCCTACTCCTCTCCTTTTCCCTCCTTTTCTCTCTATCGGTTTTAGCCCAAACTCAGCCTGAAGACCAAGCCCAGCTTGAGGCTTTGATCCAAAACTCTTTCGATGCTATTTTCTCCGAATTCGACGAAGGAAAACTGACATCCTTCTATACCGAAGACTTTTTACTACTCGAGCAGGGAGAAGTCTGGGATATGGACATGGTCCGCAGCTACCTCAGCCGGGCAAAAAGCAACCCCAATCCCTCCGTCCGCACCAATCGGTTTGACTATATCAAAACCGTGATCGAAGGAGACCGTGCCTGGATTGCCTACCACAACTATGCGACCATCTCAAGAGACGGAGAGGTCATCCGGGAATTATATTGGCTGGAAAGCGCCACTGCAGTACGTACTCCGGAAGGCTGGAGACTGGATATGCTGCATTCCACCCGGGTTGAGATTTAAGATTGATAAATCTGATTGTACACAATTATTCCAATAGACGAATATTCCTCTGTTTTTGGGCTGGGAGACCGGAGACGGAAGACAGAAGAAGTCCAAGAATCGGCTTTCCTTGTTCAATTAAACTTCTGAATAGAATACTGACGAACTTCTATAAAACCAAATTGAAAGATTCGAAAATTGGAAAATTGATCATTGGCCATTGATCATTGATCATTGATCATTGATCATTGATCATTGAAAAAGTTTTTCCAAAATCTTATACGTAATCAGATACGTCGGCTTCACCCCATCCATGCCCAAAGCGCCTGAGGCCAAGGTGCTTCCGGTTTCCAGAGGATTATCCGAAGCATAGTAGGCATAGAGTACCTTCACGTTGGACTTGATGCTACCTCTGATTTTGGAGGCGGATTGAATGGCTTTTTGGTAATGGGCTCCTTCCATTTCCAGCCCAACCGCCTTCCAGGAAGACTCCATAAAATAGGTCAGGATATCCCGGTTCTGAAGGGAGGTCCCCAAAACAGTGATCATACTTCCAGAATAAACTCCCAGCCCATACCCTTCAAAATCCCCCTTTTTCAGTTCATTTCTGAAAGGATAATTGTCCGCTGTCCCCTCAAAAACATGGGAATCCGGCACCATCAAATCGCCCTTTCCCCCGTGGAGAATTCCGGCTTTCCCCATGATGGAGGTCGAAACCACATTGAGCGGATATTTCTTCTTCCCTTCTGAATAGGGTTTCAAGAGCTCATCAAAGCATTCATAGGCCTGCTCACCAAAGGCATAGTCCATCACCACAAAAACAGGCCTTTTGCTGGGTTCTGAAGGTAATTTTACTCCCGGGAGAAGCGTGTCTTTTTCCAGATGTGCGGTATCGATAATCTGAACTCCGATGTTGGTTCCGGACTCATCAGGCAGGTCTATGAATCCATGCTTCTCTGCGTAATCTTGGATTTTCTTCCCGGGATGGTTTTTTGCTCCGATTGAAATTGAAGTAGCCACCTCCTCGATTGCTTCAAAGCTATCCGAACCCAATAGTTGATGGGAATAAACGGTGTTGAGTACACTGTGGAGATTCGCTGAGATGATATGAATAGGCCGCTGAATCAGTCCTTTACCCAACAGAGTAGCCTTGATTCGATTAGCCCACATTTCCCCATAGACATGGTGTCCGATGCGCTCTCTCAAAGTCGCTGAGAAGCTGATCTCCCGATCCATCCCATGGGTGGTCTCCTCCATCGCGAGCTTGCCCAAGTGATAGACGATGGAAAATAGGCTATTGGAATTGGAGCTTTTGGAAAACTTGCGCACCGCAAGCAGGGTCTCCTCAAAGGTTCTCCCGATAATATGGCTTAGGTAGGATGAAGCACATTCCGCATCCAATTCTTCTCCAGCTTTTTCTTTTTTCACAAAATCCTCCAGCATTTTCCAGTTGGGAGAGATTCTTCCTTTTGGATCCGTACTGTTGCGGGCGATTTTTCTTGATTCGATGTAGAGAAAAGTCAAATGGGTCAGAATGTCGTAAATATCCGACCTACCCCGGGTCATTTCCACATACATGATTTCCTCATCGAGACGATAGCAATTCCGCTTACGCTTGGGAGGTACCAAAGGAGTCAAATGGGAAGTCTCGTAGCCTTCCCTGCTGATCAGTCGAACGTAGCGACACTCCTCGATTCCTTTGGGCAATCGCTCCATCACGTAAAGCAAGCCATCCAGCTCCACCTTTTCCTGATCGGAAAGAGAACCATAGATCTCCGGGCTCAAAACCATCAAGGCTTGCACCAATCCCTCTCCGGATACGCCCATGGGTTTATAGCTGCCCCGGTTGAAAAGGTGTCTCATGGTGATGTACAATCGCTCGATGGCGGCTCTGGATTCTTGTGCTCTCGTTCTTTTCATATCAGATTCTCTTTCTGGATCGATCAGGAGGTTTTGAAAAACAGGACGGTTGAGCTTATTCAACCTTGGAATAAAACACTTAAAATTCGGCGAATTTAGGCATTTTCAGCCAATTTGGGTGCCGAAAACCCAAAATTCACGCAAGATTAAGATTTTGATAAAGGCAGATTCCTCAAGCTTTTTTCATCCGATCGGCAAAGTACTTCTTCAGCTTTTCCACTTTGGGTCTTACCACAAATTGGCAATACGGCTGCATCCCATTCAGATTGTAATAATCCTGATGATAGTTTTCAGCAGGGTAAAAATTGGTAAAGGCGCTAATTTCAGTCACGATCGAAGAGTCAAAGACCTGAGCTTCATTGAGCTCTTTTTTTATCCGTTCTGCGGTTTCCTTTTGCTTTTCATTCAGGTAAAAAACGGCAGATCGATACTGAGGTCCTACATCGGCTCCCTGCCGGTTGAGTGTGGTAGGGTCATGGGTGGCCCAAAACACTTCCAGTAGTTGTTCCAGACTGATTTTCTGCAGATTAAAAAAGACCTGAATCACTTCAGCATGCCCCGTAGTGCCGGTACAAATCTGTCTGTAGGTTGGGTTTTCGGTGATTCCGCCTGCATAGCCTGAGAGGACTTTTTCTACTCCTTCGAGGCGCTGAAAAACAGCCTCGGTGCACCAAAAACAGCCACCTCCCAAAATAATACTTTCCAATCCGGGAATTGTAGCGGCCGGAGTTGTGGGAATTTGTTTATCATTTTCCATAGGGACCTTTTCTTTAAAAACAAACACCTAATTCCTCACTTAGGTTTTTGAACTTTTGAAATTCTGACAGGTCCTTGGGGAGGTTCATGAAGGGAAACCGGAATTCCCCTTTGGGTCACCACTATATGTCCCTCCCGGTATAGTTCGAGCATAGCCTGTCGGATATCCGGCATAAACAGCCGCCAATCCTCCGGGTACATGGATCGGACTACCTCAGAAGGACAAAATGAGGAGGTCTTTCTCCTCCTGCAAAAATCCAAAATAGCCGATTTTAAAATATCCATGGGCAGACATCAGTGACAGGTCATCACGAAGGCCGGAGGAAAGTTTTTTAAGGTAAAACGGGCCTGAACCTCCGTGAAATACTTGGAAAAAAGGTTTTTCAGCAGATAAGAATAACAAATCTGGACAAATTTACCTTTTGGAGTCAGGGAATTTTTGGAATGGGTCAGAATGGCGTCAGTTGCCTCTTTGCTAATCAGGCTGAATGGAAGACTGGAGAAAATCGCATCTGCCTTCCTGCCCATCAGATAGAGATGGATGTTTTCGGCTGAATCATTGATAATCTGAATGTTTTCTCCCGGAAATTGCTTTCTCATCGCTTTGCAAAAGGATTCATTGATCTCAAAGACCAACAAATGAGCGGAAGATGGCATTCGGCTGACGATGCCTTCGGTGATGCTTCCATCCCCTCCTCCCAATTCTACTATCACCTCTGCCTCGCTGAGATCGGTGAAAGAAAGCATTTTTTTTACAAGGGATTTGGAGCTAAAAGTTACCGCTCCCGTTGTTCCCAAATTGGAATACAATTCCAACAATAAATCTCTTTTACTCATAATGGACTAATGACCTTCGAAGATACCTGAATTTGTTTTACTTTTCCGACATAGATTCACTCACCCAAAAAATATCATGGCCCAAAAGGCTCAAATTCACTCTGTACTCCCTGCGAAGCTAGAAAAAATCATGAGGACTTTTTGGGGAATGGCTTGGGTTTATCTCTTGTTGATGCTCATTCTCCGGGTTGCCGAACTCAAGGTAGTGTTCCAATCTCATGTCCTGGAATTTGACCCTACCTCCCTGTTGGTGGTCAGCTTCTTTCAAGACTTGGGTTGGGTCTTTTATTTTCTTGGACTTTTGTTGATTATCCATCTCCTGTGGAGTCTTTTCTCGGT
Organism: Algoriphagus confluentis; assembly: GCF_036245625.1. Classification (NCBI taxonomy): domain Bacteria; kingdom Pseudomonadati; phylum Bacteroidota; class Cytophagia; order Cytophagales; family Cyclobacteriaceae; genus Algoriphagus; species Algoriphagus confluentis. The sequence goes on along the minus strand of NZ_BTPD01000003.1, from coordinate 120,539 downwards.
GACCCTATCCAAGATCCTGGTCCAAACTATCTTGACGCTGGTACTCCTTATCCATATTGGTTTGGTATTTTATTTTTCCAAGACCCTCCTACCCCTTGGAAAAGATCTTTTTGCCTACAATCTAAATGACATGCTATTGACTGTCAAAGCCTCAGGTCAGCTCAATGCATTGAATCTGGGACTGGGAGTGGTGTTTTTTGGGTTTGTCTTGAGTTTGCTTCATTTGGGAGTGATATTGACTCGATTGTCCCTAAAGACCTATTTTCTCATCACTGGGGGATTACTAATCTTTATCCTTTTGTTTCGATTTTCTCCCGGGTTTGAGTTGGATGAGGGAAATGAAATCCGAAAGAACATCCAACTGAATAAATCCAAGTTTTTGGCAGAAGAGACCTTTGACTACTTGGTTTATGGCGGAGAGTACTACTTTGATTTTTATCTGAGAAGCGGAAATGAGGACCTTGCAGTAAAGAAAACCTTCAATAGGGATGAGTTTCCATTTGCGCATCAGGCAGCCTATCCTGATGTGTTGAGTCCTTTTTTCGACTCGCTTTCCTCTCCTCCCGACTTGGTCTTTATTTTGGCAGAAAGCTTTGGAAAGGCCTATTCCGGAAAAGGTGCCTATCTGGGCAGTTTTACTCCTTTTCTGGATTCCCTCGAAAATCACAGCTTGACCTGGACCAATGCCATTTCTTCCACGGGAAGAACCTTCGGTATCCTACCCGGAATATTTGCTGGACTGCCCTTTGGGGAAAAGGGTTTTCTTGAGCTCTACGACGAATTCCCCTACCATCAGACTTTGATCAGTATATTGAGAGACAATGGCTATAAAGCCCGGTTTTTCATCGGGGCGGACCGGAAGTTTGACCATGAGGGTGATTTTTTGGAATACCAGCAAGTGGATCAGCTCGAAGATGAATCGACTTTTCTTCCCGGATTTGAAAAAGCCCCTTCTACCAATGGTTTCTCTTGGGGTTTTTCTGACAAGGAGTTGTTTAAAAACGGATTACAAAAATTACCTGCTGAAAAATCAGGTCCTGAAATCCGAATTTTCCAAACCCAGACTTCCCATGACCCCTATATTGTGCCCGAAAGGGCCTTTTATGAGCAGAAATTCTCTTCCCATTTGAGAAATTACCTTCAGATCAGCCCTGACAGAATCCCTGAATATGAGGCCTACAAAAACATCTACATGACTGTACTTTATGCTGATGATGCCATTCGGATGTTTTTTGAGGAATACAAGAAAAGACCTGAATTTTCCAATACCATTTTCATCATCACCGGTGATCATCGCCTCCCGGAAATCCCCATGTCTTCAAGGCTTGACCGGTTTCATGTCCCTTTGTTGATCTATTCTCCTTTGATTAAATCTGCGGAGGTTTTTAAAGGGATCAGCAGTCATTTCGAAGTCACTCCGAGCATTCTTTCTTTTTTGGAAAAAAATGCGGGTATCGATCTCCCTCAGGAATTCATCTGGCAGGGACAGGTGCTGGATACTTCGCGAGTTTTCCGCTCTCAGATTGCCATGCCTTTGATGAGAAACAAGAATCAACTGGTGGACTATCTTAGCGGGGAGTTTTTCCTTTCCGACGGACAGCTTTTTTTAATCAGTGACCGACTCAATATTGATCAGATTGAAGACAGCAACATGCTCAATCAGCTGAATGGAGAGTTTGAGGATTTCAAAAATAAAAATGCCTACACCGTGCAAACCAGAAAACTACTTCCTCCTCAGCTGTAAACGAATCAGGGCTTCTTTTTCTTTGCAGCTTCATCAAAAATCTGATCCAACAGGGGTTGGAAATAGTTCCAGTAGAAACTATGCCTGTTGGTATGGTCAGCCGTCACGTAGAAACCTCTCCAAAGTGTAGGCAGCCCGGCAAAGGTGTGATAGCCCAAGTCGGGATCCATATCCGAAAAATCACCTGCAAAATAGTATTGCCTTCCCCCGCTGATTTCCCTGAAAACTGCCGAGGGAAAAAACCGGGGCAAACCCATTTTTTTAAGACGCTCGTATCCCAGCGTACTGGGGTCGATATCAAAATAGGAAATAACCTGATAATCCCGCTCTACCAGCACGATATCCATCCAATCGGGATAGGGAATCACCTGAGGCAATTTATACCCGTGTTTGTTGATTTTTTGCGTGCGGACTAAGGGCACTTTATTTTGATAATCAAGCCCATGGACAAAGACTTCCACCTCTCCGGAATCCCGGATAAATACCATACCTGAACCAGAAAAAGTCCATTTTTTTTCCTGAAATGAATACATTTCCACCAGCCACAGAGGGATCTCCGGATTGACTTCTGGGTTGAGCTCATCAAAATACCTTGCAATCCACCCTGTCCATTTTACCCCCATCAGATTTTCAAACTCAGACCGGATGGATTTAGGGGTGGGAGATGCCATCGAGTTAAATTCGGCTATCAGGTATTTTCCCTGATCCTTGGCTTGACGAATGAGTTCAATCTCCGGTTTGCCCATCCCTCCATAGATTTTTCTTTCCTGCTGAACGGGGGAAAAATCACTTTCGTAGACACCATAGGTGTCAGCTATAAAAACCAAATCAGATTCGGAAACCTTCTCTCTGATTTCATCTGTTGATTTGCCTTCAAGATCTAGTATCTGCCCTTTTTTTTCCTTGTTTTCATCGGGAAAAAAACCAAAGTAATCCTGGTCCACCAAGTACTCTTCTCCGTTAGCCTTCTTGAATTTACCGTGATTTAGCGCCCAAACCACTCCGGTATGTTCTCTAAATTCCCGATTGGGAACCGTTTTATCTACCAAGATTACCTGTAGGTTTTTTTCAGGAGAAAATCTCCAGATCAATAAACTGAGCAACGGAAAGCCCACAAACAGAATAAGCAAGGGAGTCAGTCTGCGAAAGTATACTTTTACTTCTTCTCTCATGGGCGTGGGCAAATCCTAAAACCTGTATTCTGTACCAAGGGAAAGGTTGAAGTTATTCCGGACATTATTTTCTCCCAATTCATCTCTACTCCAGCCCGTAAATCCAAAGATCATCCATCTGGGTGAAATCAGCTGCTGATACCCCAGACGAATTCGGTAAGAATTGAGCAATTGGCTTTGATCGCGGGTTTCTTCATCAGGAGACACACCTGTACCCAGCTGAAGGCTGAAGAAGTCCTCTGCGGTCTTGAAGTAATATCGAGCTTGCAACTGTCCCGAAGTACCTGTACCCGCTTCGTCCGGAATCACATTAAATCGGAAATTGATCCACCAATTTCCCACATACTTTCCTACCGAACCGGTAATCATGTGTGTCACCTCGGTAAATCCCAAGTATCTGTAGCCCCCTTCGACTTCCCAGGCCTTGGGCAGATTGTGGTAGTAGGAAGCCCCCAACCTAAGTTTTGGAAAAAAAGTGGCTCCGGAGCCACCGATATTGAGATAGGCATAGCCATTTTTTCCGATAGAAGGATAAGCATCCAATTCATACAGGGTGCCAAATCCGTCAAAACGATGAGATTGGGTGACTCTTGCGATCAAGGCCCCGGTGAGTTGGGTTCGGCTGCGGCCATAGACTGACCAAGTATGCCATGGAGAAATATCACCAAAGAAGGTATCGTAGTCGTAGGTAGCCCCCACAGCGTTGGTCCTTCGGAGCCGCTGAAGATTTTGTACATATCCCAGCATTCCTTCCTGCTTATATCCTTTTTTGAAAAGCGGGTCTACCAAATCATAGGCTAGGTCATAATCTTCCCGGAAATAGGCTATTCGGGATTCCCGGTAGGCTAATTCATCCGGTAAAGGGTTGAAATTGGATTTGGCTCTTTGGAGGATTGATTCTGCATTATCCAGTTGATCTGCCCACATCAGATTGTCCAGATAGGCTGAATACCCATCTGCGTAGGCGGGAGATACTTGAATAGACCTTTCAAGATAGATATTGGCCGAATCATTTTTTCCTTCCCATGCATAACTTCTCCCTACCAAAATCAAAATATCCGCATACCTAGGAGAAATCTCCAAAGCCCGAAAAGCAATCATTCTTCCCTCTTGATACTTGCCTTCAAGAATCAATTTCCGGGATTGGACTAGGAGTTCATCTGGATCTTGGGACTGTTGGGCTCTGGCTGGGTAGACCATGCCAAAGAGTAGGAGAAGAAAGAGCCGGTTTTTTATGTAAATCATGCGTTCTCTAAAATTTGAAGGATATAGCCCAAGGGATTTGGTCGTGCCCTAAAGGGCATGGTTTGAGGAATCTGTCCTTCTTGGATTTTCATGATGTGGTCGAGGATTGGAGTGCTTTCTTGTCTTCTGCAGTTTTGAATCCTGTTCGAATCATCGAACCCCAGCCCCCTTTTCCTTTGATAAAGTCCCAGTGACCTTTGAGTCCCCACCAGACCACCTTCGGATGGATGGTAAACGGTTCGATGATAATGGTCCATATCAACCTGTTGAGGTCTTTTTTATCTTTGTAGTTATTGAAAGCAATTTGCTCATAAAGAATGCTGAATGAGGATACCAGAATAGAAAGCAAGTACATCAACAGAAGCAAGGCAAAGAAGTAAATGGCACTAAAATCTCCAAGATAAACCAAAATGAAGGTATAAATCACCCCCAAAATTTCGATGATGGGACCCGCTTTTTCAAACACCGACCAAAATGGGAAGGAGATCATTCCAATGGTATGGTATTTGGGATTGAGGCTCATTTTCTGATGAAGCTGCAAGGTCTCTATCGTCCCTCTCATCCACCGATTGCGCTGACGGGACAGGACATCCTCGCTTTCAGGCACCTCTGTCCAACAGAGCGGATCGGGAACGAAGGCAACTCGGTAAGGAACCCGGGCTTCCTCCATGTATCTTCTCATCCTTACGACCAATTCCATGTCTTCCCCCACCGTCTTCGGGAAATAACCTCCTACCTTTCGGACCAAACTGGTCCTGAAAAATCCAAAGGCCCCGGAAATAATCAACTTGCCATTGATTCGGGTCCAAGCCATCCTTCCCATAAGAAATGCCCGAAAATATTCTACCACCTGAAACCTTCCCAAAAGGGACTGAGGCACACGATAGTGGGTGACGGTACCGTCTGTCACGTCACAATTGTTGGCAATCCCAATTACCCCTCCCACAGCAATTACTTTGCGATTGGTCTCTTCCATAAATGGCCTCACCATCCTCGAAATGGAGTCGCTAGCCAATATACAATCCACATCAATGCAGGCCAGAATCTCCATTCCAGCGATATTGATTCCTGTATTCAATGCATCTGCCTTGCCTCCGTTTTCCTTGTCTATGACGGTCAACCTCCGATAGGAGAGATTAGAAGATCGATAGATTCCTTTGACAGGCATGGTCTCAATCTCCGGATAATAGGCATAGTCTGTCTGCTCCAGATCAAAATGACTAATCAGCTTTTCAAGGGTATCATCTTTTGATCCGTCATTGACCAGAATTACTTCAAATTTGCCGTAGTGAAGTGAGAGCAAACTCTGAACATTCTGCACGATAGTTTTGCCTTCGTTGTATGCCGGGGCCAAAATCGATACACCGGGTGCCATCTGAGAAGTGACAATATCTCCGTAGTCAGCAAAGCGGTTTTTTCGAAGATAATCCCTCATTTCCAACGTACTGAGTACCATCATGATCAGGTAAACCAAAATCACCGAAAAGCTGACTGCCAAAAAGAACCAGCCGAAAAGTTCCAGAATGAAATAAAACAGAAAATTATACATGGGCTAGAAGTGGGTCTTTGAGGTGATCACCGATTCTCTTGAAATCTTCATCCCGGGAAGAGGCCACGAGGTACTCAAATTCTCCTTGGTCCAATTCCTTTAAGCTATTCAGCAAAACACGTTGGGTTCGGAAATCTTTCTTTTCCTCCAAAAGTCTCCTAATCAGCCGGACTGATTCCTCGTTACCCAAGATGGCGGCTGCCTTGCCTGCAGGTATTAACAGTTCGGAGCGGGTAGAACCGAGGCAGGAATTGATGAAGTCGATTTCCATATGAGCTCCCAATTCCTGATAGGTTTTCAGGGTCTCTATTTTCTCCTCATCGTTCATGGAGTGAGCGTGTCTCGACAATTCTCCAATGAGGTCCGTTTTTCCCAACATCCTCACCAATCGAATGGCAAAGATTCGGATACTTCCATTTTTGGAGTCAAAGAGCATGGAAAGATTCAAAGGCCTTTGATTATCCACAAATCGGATGATTCTTAGGAAATTCATCTGTTGCCAATCGGAAAGCGGGTAGGTTTGATCCCGCAAAAAAGATAAATCGGATTTTTCGGACAGGTTGAGTAGAGCGGCAACTGAAAGAGATCGAACATGATAGTTGGAGGAATTGGTAAATCGCTTGACCTCCTGAAGCAATTCACGCAAATCCATTTCGTTGACTTCCACCAGACCTTCCGCGATTTGATGCCATTTTTTGGATCGAAGCTTTCGCATCGTCACCTGCACAAGCCCCGTCCTTATATACAGTGCTTTGAGCTTTCCTTTAAATTCCCCCTTCATCTTTTTGTTGAGACCGATGATCCGGGAAATCAGCACTTGTTGATAGAGGGGCTTGGAAAGTAGAGATTCATTGAAATTCTGATTGATCTCCTGATCCCCCATCTTTTCTATTTCTTCGATTTCCTTTTCAAACAGCAAGGTAGTAAGCGGGTCTACCACCAATTGATCATATTCTTTGATCAGCTCTTCCTTTTTGTTTTTCCGTGATTTGTAGATCAGCATAAAAACGATGATGAAAAAGGCTGAGGCAAGGAAAAATAAAATAACAAACGTTACCCCAATCAATTTGAAGTCTAAAAAATAGGTAAAGGCATTCTTGAAAAAAGGAGAATAGCGCACCTTATACGCCAGGGCAACCCAGTCTGATTCGGGAAGAATTTCTTTGTCTTTGGGGAAAAAGTCCCGATTTCGAATTAAAGTAGAAAGGTACTCTTCTGCCCCATCCCTAGTGGTGGGTGAAGAATAGACGGAGTAAACCAATGCATAGACTTGGGAGGAAGTGTCGGGTAGGAACTGCAGGAGCGCGAGCTCAGTGGACAGAGTGGTCAGCTTGCCGCTGTCTGTACTCATCAAAGGCAACCAAGACTTTCCCAAAAGCAAACTGTCTTCTTTTTCATCTTGCTTTTGAGGAAAATAAACCTGAAAACCAAGGCCTGGAATGGCTTCTTGGACAATCAGAAATTCCTCAAGATTGGGATAGGAGGAAAGAAAATCCACATCCTGACCGGAGACTCTTCCGCAAATCAGGCAGAAAAGAAGAAGGAGGCCGAGAAAAGCTTTTTTCATTAAGCTTAAGATAGGATTCTTTTCACTCGAATCGCAAGTTCGTTTGGATTAAATGGCTTGGAAATGAAATCGGATACTCCAAGATTGAAAGCCTCCAAAACCACATTTTCTTCGTCGCCCAGTGAGCTGAGTACGATGATGGGAGTCTTGGGACTGAACTTCTTGGCATGGTGAATCAATTCAATTCCACTGCGGAAGGGCATCATCACATCCGTGATGATCAAATCAGGGTTGACGGAATCAATAGCGTCAATTCCCTCATTGCCATCTTTGACCAGGTGGGTATCATAACCATCCTTTTTCAACCTAAACTGAACCAAACTCGAAATCAGAAGATCGTCTTCGATTATTAGGATTTTTTTTGTCATGTCGGGGGTGAAAACAACCCTAAATATAGCAGGGTAATTGTACCAAAAACAGGTTTCTACCGCTCAAATAAGGGACAGCCACTGCACATTGATCTTACATTTAAAAAATCGTATTTCAAGCTCTGTTTTCAGCCATTAGTCAAAAAAAAAGTTTTAAAAAAAAAATCTCAATGGTTCGTTTAAGGTCATTTAGTAGCTTGCTAGTTGAAGAAAACCAATCAATCGAATGAAAAAATCATTTCTTAAAGCGGGTTTGCTGGGATTGTTGGTTGCGGGATTTTTCATCCAATCTGCTAACGCTCAAAGCGATCCGACTGGAAAAAGAAGAGTCACCGGAACCTATGCGATCACCAATGCTACGCTTTTTCCCTCACCTGGTCAGCCGGGTACCAAATCCACAGTATTGTTCAAAGATGGAATCATATTGGGTGTTGGTTCTGGGATTTCCATTCCTGCCGGAACCCAAGTGATCCCCGGCGATTCACTTTTCATTTACCCGGGTTTTATCGACGGTGCAGGAAGCATGGGCATTACCAAACCAAAAGACCCCGAGAAGCCAAAAGATTTTGTCTCCTCGGCTCCTCCTGATGAATTGGCCGGTATCACGCCGTGGAGAACTGCGGTAGATCAGTTTGACCCAGCCTCAAGCGAGGTGGATGACTGGAGAAAAGCCGGATTTACAATATCCCATTTGATTCCCGACGGAGGAATGATTCCCGGTAAATCCGCAATACTTGTTCTAGGCGACGGCAAATCCACCAATTTGATCCGTGCAAATACAGCTATGGCCGCCAATTTCCGGGGATCTCGGGGAATGTACCCTGCCACTGCTTCAGGAGTAATGGCTAAATTCAGGGATGTTTACCAAAACTCAACTTTGGCCCTCGAGCACGAATCCCTTTTTGCTTCCAATGCAGGAGTGACCCGCCCAAAAGTAACCCCTACTCAATCGGGCATGGCGCCAGTCATTCAAAAACAAATCCCGGTAATATTCGAAGCTCCCAAGGAATTGGAAATCAGAAGAGCTATGGCTCTGCAAAAAGAGTTGGGATTCAATTTGATCCTGACTGGATTGGAAAACTACGAGCACCTGATTCCTGTATTAAAAAGTTCAGGAATTCCGGTATTGGTTCAGTTGTCACTGCCGGACGATAAAGCGATCAAGGCACAAAAAGAAGATGGAGTGACTGATGCAACCCAAGCCCAATATGCCCGGGTCAAGGAAGCCTATGAGGCCGTGCTCAAGCAGGCCGCCAAGCTGGAGGCCGCGGGGATTCCTTTTGCTTTTTCCACATCCGGGGCAAAATCCGGAGACGCACTGAAGAATCTTAGGACCATGATAGAAAACGGCCTGAGTGAAAAAGCTGCTCTAGCCGCATTAACCACCAATGCGGCCTCGATCTTGGGAATATCCAGAATAGCCGGCTCAGTCGAAAAAGGAAAACTGGCCAATTTCATCGTGAGTACAGATTCCATTTTCAACGAAGATGCTCAAATCAAGCACGTTGTAGCTGATGGGTATATCTTTGACTACGAAGTAAAGAAGAAGACTAGCAATGGCAATGGAACCACCAAGCCAGGAGAAGGTATTTCGATCGCCGGAGTTTGGGAATATCAGACAGAATCGCCCGCAGGAAGCACAGGTGGTGAATTAGAATTTACCCAAGAAGGTGCCGGCTATCAGGGAAGCATCACTTACGACGATCCTTCCGGTTCCGGAAAAGCAAAAGCACCTGTGAAAAACATCAGTGTAAATGGAAATCAAATCACATTTGAGTTTGATGTGAATGCGGGAGGGACGGATATTACTGTAACTGTATCGGGAGAAATCAACGGAACTACTATGGATGGAACTATGTCTATCGCACAGTTTGGCTCATTTCCCCTCACCGCCAAGCTAGCTTCACCAAGCCTTTAATAATGAAAAGAATGAAAAAGCTAATCTATATCGTTGCTGCTTTCTTGGGCTTAGGATGGAATGCACAGGCCCAGACTCCCAAAGGAAGTGTTTTAATTAAAAACGCAACCGTCCTCACCGTCACCCAAGGCAATCAGGAAAACACCGATGTCTTGGTTCAGGATGGAATCATCAAACAAATCGGAAAGAATCTATCTGCACCTTCTGGGGTGACCACTATAGATGCCAGCGGCAAGTACCTTATGCCGGGCATCATCGATGCACACTCCCATGTCGCACTCGATGTGGTCAATGAAGCCTCCTCTCCCATCACTGCAGAAGTACGAATGAAGGACGTAGTCAATCCTTTTGAAGTGGGAATCTATCGGGCACTCGCCGGTGGAGTGACGATCTCCCATGCGATGCATGGCTCAGCAAACGTAGTGGGAGGACAAAATGCCACACTGAAGCACCGATGGGGTGCCAAAGATCCTGCAGATATCATCATGCAGGACGCCCCAAGAACCATCAAATTCGCACTGGGAGAAAACCCAACCCGAGTTCATGGAAGAGGAAACGGAATCCAACCCAGGACGCGAATGGGTGTAGAAGCGGTCCTTAGAAATGGATTCAATGAGGCTATTCAGTACAAGAAAGCCTGGGATACCTACACTTCTGCCAAATCCCAAAAAGGAAATACTACCCCTCCTCCAGCCTACAGCGAGAGGCTTCAGACCTTGGCAGATATTCTGGACGGAAAAATCATCATCCATTGCCACTCCTACCGAGCAGATGAAATCTACATGCTCATCAACGTAGCCCGTGACTTTGGTATCAAGAAATTGGTCTTCCAACACACCAACGAGGGATTTAAAGTAGCTCCGGAAATCGCTGAATATACCATGGGTGCTTCTGTATTTGCAGACTGGTGGGCATACAAGTTTGAAGTGTATTACTCTACCGCTTTCAATGCAGCCATCCTTCATCGAAACGGTGCCATCACTTCCATCAATTCCGATTCTGCAGAATTGATCCGTCACCTCTACCACGAGGCAGCTAAAACGCAACGCTACGGAGGGCTGACCGATGATGAGGCTTTGGCCATGATCACCATTAATCCTGCCAAACAACTGGGAATCGATGACAAAGTCGGTTCTATTGAGGTGGGAAAACAAGCAGATTTGGTCATTTTCGAAGAACATCCTTTATCTTCTTATGCCGTACCCCAGATGACATTCGTGGACGGCGTGAAGTATTTTGACATCCAGGAGGACAAAGACGATCAGCGTCAACTAGTCGCCGCCACAGAAATGGTAGAACCAATCTTCCTTCGGGCTGACGAAGAAGCTCACCGGTGCATGCAGGATGTAGATGCCTATTTTGAAGCCTTCCAAGGCGCATTTTTGGAAGAACATCATCATTAATTCCCCCAAAAGACTAGCAAATGAATCATATTCTAAAAACTATCTACACCCTGCTTTTGGCCTTGATGCCATTAGTAGTACTAGCTCAGATTGACGGGGATTTTGTAAAGCCCCGCTCGGGAAAATTCCTATTGCAAAATGCTACTGTGGTGACCATTACCAAGGGTACTTTGACCAATACCTCAGTCTTGGTAGAAAATGGAAAAATCACCCAAGTAGGAGCAAATCTTTCTGCAGGAGATGCAGAAGTCATTGACTGTACCGGAATGTTTGTTTATCCGGGAATGATCGATAGCGGAACCCGATTGGGTATGGTGGAAGTAAGTTCTGTCCCGGAAACTGTGGACTATGCAGAAATAGGAAACGTAACTCCCAACATGCAGGCCCTGACCACAATAAACCCCAATGCAGAGGCAATCGGAGTGACACGCGTTTCTGGCGTCACTACCGTCTTGGCAGTCCCTACAGGTGGACTTTTCCCTGGCACAGCCGCTTTGATCAATCTTAATGGCTACACACCTGACCAAATGTATGGAGGCTTCAAGGCCGTGGTGATGAATTTCCCAAGTTCTGGTAGAAGAGGTCGCTTTGACCGGAGATCAGATGAGGACATCAAAAAAGAGGCAGAGAAGTCCATGAAAGAAGCCGATGAAATCTGGAACAATGCCAAAAACTATTTGGAGTTGAAAAATTCCGGTGCTACCCTTCACTATTATCCAGAGATGGAGCACTTATCCAAAGTACTGGCCAAAGAGCTTCCCCTACTCGTCCAAGTCAATGCGGCATCAGACATCCAAAATGCCATCCAATGGGTAAAAGACAAAGATATCCGAGTTATTTTCTCCGGTGTAGCTGAGGGCTGGAGAGTAGCCGAAGACCTTGCAAAGTCGGGAATCCCGGTGATTACCGGGCCCGTACAGGATCTGCCTACACGCCAATCCGATCGATACGATGCAGCCTATGCCAACGCCGGTAAAATGGCCAAAGCGGGAGTAAAAGTAGCACTGAGGACAGATGAAGAAGAAAATGTCCGCAATCTGCCTTTCCATGCTGCCTTCGCTGCCGCCTATGGCCTCGGTAAAGAAGAAGCCTGGAAAGCCGTCACCATCAATCCGGCCGAAATCATGGGAATAGCCGATCATTATGGATCTGTGGAAGTAGGAAAACGAGCCAATCTGATAGTGGCTACGGGGGATCCTTTCGAAACCCGAACACAAATTATGCACGTATTCATCGATGGATACAGAATTCCTCTTTCCAATCGACACATCCGACTTTATCAGGAATTCCTCGAAAGGTCTCCTGGTCTTAAAGCAAATTGATTTTCAGAAAGCCATGGGACAAGTTCCCGTGGCTTTTTTTCTAATAGAAAGATTCGAACATTAGAAGTTTGAAAAATTCCATGAGCAGCAGCCCAACAATAAATGAATCTATACCCCTAAGAAAAAAATTTAGGCCTAAATTGAGCTGAGAGAGTCAGCACTCGGAAGTTTTGATTCTCCATCCTCAATCTTTCAATTTTACAATTTTATAATCTTCCAATCCCCCACATGAAAAAAAGAATACTCTCAGCCTTTGCTCTTAGCCTTTTTTTAGGGAATGTCTCCGCTCAGGACGGCTTTCTCCCCTCCCAACTTGCCGATCAGAAAAAATTTGAACTGGATTACCTCAATGCAGTTCCTTTTGATCGATTTAAAATTCACCTGCAGGAACTGACAAAAAACCCGCACATCGCCGGCACTCCGGAAAACGAACTGGTCAAAGACTATATGGTCAAAATAATGGCCGATGCCGGCATGGCGGTGCGAGTGTGGCCTTATGATGTCTATCTTCCCAATCACCCCGGCAAATCTGAACTTCAGATCATTTCTCCGGTACAGATGACCCTTTCCCAAAAAGAAGGCAAAATCGATGAAGACCCATTTTCGGATGATCCAAGACTTCACTTGGGATTCAATGCTTTCTCGGGAAGTGGAGATGTGACCGCTGAGGTAGTTTATGTCAACTACGGAACCCGGGAGGATTTTCAAAAACTCGCCGAAATGGGAGTTGATCTCAAAGGAAAAATTGCCCTCGCCCGGTACGGAGGCAATTTCCGCGGATACAAAGCCAAGTATGCTGAGCAGTATGGCATGATCGGCTTGGTCGTCTACACAGATCCAAAAGACTCCGGATTTACCCGAGGGGATGTCTATCCCAATGGGCCTTATTATAATGAAAACACAATCCAAAGAGGCTCCATGCTTACTTTGGATTTCACCGGAGACCCGCTTACTCCAAACAGACCTGCTTTGCCTCTGGACGGACCAAAAAAGATAAAAAGAGATGATCCTGCCACGGTGGATTTTCATACCATCCCTGTGACTCCGATCGGATACGGTGCTGCCAAAGAAATCTTGAGCCGGATGACCGGTTCAGAAGTCCCGGAAGCTTGGCAGGGTGGATTTGATTTTAAATACCGCATCACCGGTGGTGAAGAACTAAAAGTCCGGGTCATGGTGGACCAAAAGCCGGAATTTATCCGTGCCAATAATGTCGTGGGGACATTTGTGGGCAAGGACTTTCCGGATGAATGGATTATTTTGGGTTCTCATTACGATGCCTGGTCATTTGGTGCGACGGATCCCAATTCGGGCACAGCCATGCTCCTTACGTTTGCCGAGGCCTTAGGCAAGTTGTATAAAAACGGACAAAAGCCATCCCGATCCATTTTAATTGGTCATTGGGATGCAGAAGAACAGGGTGTAATCGGCTCCACAGAATGGGTGGAACATCTCAAAGATGAATTGGGTGCCAAGGCTATTTCCTATATGAATTTTGACGGAGGCGCTTCCGGAAGAAATTTCGGCGCTTCAGCCGCTCCCACTTTGAAAAAGTTGATCATTGATGCTTCCAAAGAGGTGATGTACCCTGATTCTGCCAAGACGGTTTTTGAAATTTGGGCAGGACAAAATGAAGAGCCCAGAATCGGAAACCTGGGTGGAGGATCTGATCATATTGCTTTTTACATGCATGTGGGAGTCCCTTCACTCAGTGGAGGCTCGGGCGGAGTCACTGCTTACCACTCCAACTACGACAACTTTCATTACTATTCCAAATTCTCGGACCCCAGCTTCAAAATGGGGGGAGCTGTGGCCCAAGTATTCGGTTTGGTCGCTATCCGTCAGGCCAATGCTGCGGTCATTCCCTACGATGTACCCCGATATGCCAAAGATCTAAAAGGCCATTTTGAACAAGCGGTAAAAAACGTACAGACTATAGACCCAAGCTTTCAAGGATTTGATCAAGTCGCGGCTGCCCTTTCCCGATTGGAGCAAGCCTCAGAGGCCTATCAATCCAAACTACACCAAGCATTGAATGAGGAAGCCTTGCCCGAAAAAAACCTGAATAAAATCAACAAAGGCCTGATCGGTTTGGAAAAAAGCTGGATCGACCCAAAGGGAATGTATTACGGGGAATGGTACAAGTCTCTTTATGTCTGCAATGATCCTTTCTCAGGCTATGCTTCTTGGATACTCCCGGGTATTCAATATGAAGTGGCCATCCAAAACACTTCCCGACTGGAAGAATGGGATAGTCGATACGCAAAAGCCATCTTAGATCTTAGTAAAAAGATCGATAAACTGACCCAACTCATGGAGTAAAACAGAAATCCGCGAAATCACCCTTCGCGGATTTTTTTCGACCTTGAATAGCTATAGACTTCGCAACTGACTAGTCAAAGCTTGGTCCAAGTCAGGAGAGTTGGACCAATTGGTGAGATAAATGGGTAGATTGGTTTTTACCGATCAAAAACTTGCGCTTATCCGATATATAAATTACTTTTATTCAAGTGCTTACTTGATTTTTCTTGAGTTTTCAGCCCCACAAAGGCTTTAATTATATTTTCTTTTAACCTAAATTTTTAAAAAAATGGCAAAAACAACCCTTAAAAAGGAAGAGCTAGACGCACTCAAAGCAAAAGCGAAAATAGCCTCTTCAGCCACCGATTTGAATGAGAGATTTCAAAAAATCGGTAATCGTTTTGTATTCAAGGCTATGAGAAAGACGCCCCGATCCTATGCGGGTGTGTTGGACTTGGATCCAGCCTCATTTAAGCTGTCAACCCGATTTGAATTCAGGGAAATCTCTCTGATCAGCCCGGATGATTTTGATTATGTACCAAAACTAAGTGCAGCAGACAAAAAGTCCGCAGAACCCATTGATGAAGAAATGAGCAGCTTTCAAAGCTACTACGCAGTGGATTCCGGATTATTGAACCCTGTGAGTATCCAAGCGGATGCTTTGATTGCCAATATGCCTGAAGTGGTGGACCATCGAGTAAATCAATCACCGGTCAAAGACCAAGGCGGAAGGGGTACCTGCGTTTCTCATGCTTGCATGGCCGTATTGGAGGCTTTTCCGCATATTTCAGACAACCTTTCTGAACAATACACCCACTACAAATTCAATGAGTTTCTAAACCGCCCTCACAATCAGGACAATGGGCTTAAGACCACCGATGGTGCACCTTTCTTGGCCAGAAGCAACGGAAGAGTCTGCCTGGAAAGCCAATGGCCTTACATTTCCAATCAAACTACCATCAATAATATGGTGGCCAACAATACCTACGGACCACCACAGGCAGCGGTAAACAATCAATCCTTCGGCATTGGAAGTTATAAGATCATTGAGGACAAAGGCTTGGTGGGTGAGAGTATCAAAAATACCCGCTACTTGGAAGCCCTCCTATTCCAGGGTTATGATATTGTCTTTGGTTGCCATGCTTCATGGGATGATAAGGACAACAATGATATTCTGGACCCATTCCTGAAAAGCGATGGCAGCCCAGCTAACCCCGGAGGACATGCCATGTTGATTGTCGGCTACAACAGGAACGAGCAGTATTTCATTGTCAAAAACAGCTGGGGAGCCACTTGGGGACATAATGGTTACGGATATTTTCACTACAACTTTATCCGGGCTTGCGCCAAATACGGATTTGTAGTACACAGCACCGTACCGGCAGCTCCACCGAATCCACTACCAAGAAAACTGGCTTTGGCCCCTTACAACACTACCAAAATCAGCAGGGCAGCTTTACGGGCAGCAGTAGTATTCTTCAAGACTTCCTCTGGCAGGTTTGCCGTAGCGGAAGCCTATGCCGGAGACAATCTTTACTTGAGAAATCTCCGCGTTTACAATGCCAATGGAAGTCTGCATCTCACGCGAAGTGCCTTGATTATCAGAAGCTCTTACCTTTGTGACTTGGATACCGGACGAGAGACAAGTACCAATGCAGACTTTTGGTGGCAAGGAGTACGGGCAGGGGTCCATTATTTGGTGCCTCGCAATAATGCGCAAGCCTGTATCGGCTACAATTTGGCCGGACTAAATCACGCCAATATTAGCACCATGAATTTGTCCACCACTTCGGTGTATTCGAATCTATTGAACTTTGCTGTTTTTGTAGGCAAAACGAATGCGGGAAGAACCTTCAAGATGCTCGTGCATGCCAAGTCCGGCAACAAGCTTCATATTTCCTATCTTGAGGTTTACAATTCAGATGGAAGTAGATTCAAATACAAGGAATCCATAGATATTCCTTCTTCCTGGACCTACAACCTGGATTCCCTGGCACTTTCCGGAGGAAATCAGGCTGATATCTGGTGGAATGTCATTTCGGATAATGTAGCTTTCCTTCGTCGCTACTCCTCTGCAAAACTCCGTTTGGTCTGGACACTATAAATTATGAAAGTAGACTTTGATTTAGATACTGTTGATTCTTTGATCTTGGAGATGGGAAAAACCTACCGGATGCAATCCGTGACCCATCCTTTGACTCGTGAGTTTTTCATGATGAGACCGGAAATCCTTTTGCCAGACTTCATTTCTCTGGAAAAAGAAGAAGGTCTGGATATGGAAGGAACACATGGATGTATCTATACCCTAAAAGCAAAAAAACCGGGTAAAGGAACACTCATTTCTTCTATAATTGATTTAAAATCAGGAGTTCCAGCCAAAGAGAAAAAAGTAACTGTTGAAGTCACGTAGGCCAGGAAATTGATTATTTCCAAAAGAATAAGGTGTTGCAGAATTTGCAACACCTTTTTTTCCAATTACTCTCCTGAAGAATGATTTATCGATCCAGCTTGAGTGGGATGAGTCGGTAAATGGGCTGCCCCTCAGAACTAGTCCCTTCCACTCTCAACTGGATCTGATCGGTCCCGTATGGAACATAAATAAGCGTTTGGAATTGGCCATTTTCAACCTTTATCATCGGGTTCCAATAGAGTGTAGCTTTGGGTTTGAGGTATTGATCTTTGGGAGGAGTATTGGAAAAGGCAGGAAAAGAAGTAAATCCGGCTACAGGAAAAATCTGAAATCCCTCCGAATTAAACTTTTTATAAGAATCAGGACCAATTCGTGAGCCATTTTTGGTTTCGATCATCAAAACACCCGAATAACCAGCCATACCAAAAACCACATTGGAAATATTGTCATTGTAGGCCTTGACCGATTTCAATTGGGAAGGCTCAAAACTGAGTAATCTTTCCCGGAATTCTAAAGGGTCTAAAAAGGGCATGGAGTTTCCGTCGATGATCAATAAAGGAGAACCTGTTACCTCTCCGAAAGTATAATTTCGAAACTTCAGGGTATTAATATTGAATCGGAGTAATCCAAGAATTTCTGCCCAGGTTTTGGTTTCCAAGTCTTTGGGCCCAATTTCCTGATTGGGATCACCATACCCATAATTTCTTTCAGCTTGGCTTTCTTTTTCTTTATCCGATTCTTTGACAAATTCCTCCAAAAGAATGTAATCTCCGAAGAAATCCATTAATGGTTCCTGCGCTTTGGGGAGGAGTACCACCTGATAGGAAGCCTTGGAAAAAGAACCACGAAATCCGGGTCTTACCCAAGGAACAAGTTCCACTCTTCCAAAAGGCCTGAGCTTTTGATCCAATGCGGCAATGGCAATCTGTGCAGAATCTTCAAATTGGAACCCACTCGCCCAAAATACTCCTGAGGAATCCGAATACACTTGCCCATAATCTTCCAAATCTCCTTTGACCAATGTTATTGGAACTGCCAAGGGATCTCTTCTCTTGTTCGGAAAAAATTTACCCAACACAGAAACCCCATATTCTATCGGATAAGGCAAATCAGTGTCAAAAGACTCTTTCAAGGGATTATCCAGCCACTCCATAGCCTTTTCCAAACGGTACTGAGGCTCTACCTCCATTTGCAAGGAACCTACTGTGGCTGTGAGTTGGACTTCCGATTCTACCTGATTTTCAAATTCATCCAAAAAATCTAACTCAAGTGAAAGGACTCGGTAGTTCAGTGAATCGCTAAGGGAATACCGAGCAGCCACCTGAATATCCCCGAAAAGCCCCTCCTCCTCCTCCACGACATTGGCTTCGAGCATTTCGTGGATATCCAGAATTGGAAATGGGAGCCTGAAATAATCCATTTCTCCAAAATTCATACTCCATCGGGTATAAGCCCTCAAGAGGTAATTCCCTTTGGACAGGGTGTCGGAAAGCAAGAGTCCCCCTGAAATTCTTCCATTCTGAATGGGAAAGGATCCATACTGAACCGTATTCAGCCGCTCATCCATCAAATCCCAATGAAGAACACGGCTGAGTGTGTCCTGCTTGATTTCGTTTTGGTAGAGCATTTTCCCACCTACCCATAGGGTTTCACCTGGATAATAAAAGGCCTTATTGGTACTCAGCCAAGGTTTTTCACGGAGGTTGTTCAACATGATATGCCTATTTTGAAATACCTGAAAATCATCCAAAAAGCCGGAAAAATTTACATTGGGAATAAAATCCAAAGGAAGGGAACGAGCCATGCGCTGCCTGCCCATAAATCCGGAGAGGACCAATTGTGTAGGATGCAAAAGTGTGCCTTTCTGGTCCACATCAAAATGTCCGGAGGGAGCCACTATCCATGAAATGGCATGGTATATATTGGTGTAATAGTCATTTGGCCAAGGTTTAGTCAAATGGTGAACCTCCACCCTCTCCGGAAGAAAAATCCGGTAAGTCCCATTTCCCAAAGGCTTCACATAGACAAACTCTAACTTGACTGGAACGATAGATTTGTTCAATTCATAATAAAAATCATTGGTACGATCTTCCTTAGGGATTTTTGGATTAGCCGTGTATAGTTCAAATCCCTGCGCACCTGAATTTTTCAAAAGAATAGACATGACTAAATGCCTGACTGAGTTTCGATAATTAAGCTCTTTTTCCCTCATCCAGATGGAATCAGTCAAGGCATTTTCAGAAGGAAGTTCTTGGTAAAAAGCCTGCCCAAAAAATCGGGAGGCATTTCGGAGCATTCTAAAATCCTGCAAATAGAAATCGATTCGATACCCCAAAGCCCTATTCTCTAATTGCAAGGGTTGCCGGGCCGATGCCTTGGTGTAATTGAAGCCTTTCTCCGGTTTTACAGTCTCAAAATCGATTACCCAAGGATTCAATATTTCAATATCTCGGCCGAAAGGATCATCCGGAACAGCCAAAAACACTTCTTTGAATCGCTTGAGATTTCGCTCCCAGCTTTTATCCCGTTTAGCTTTCAACTCAACTTCAGACAATTGATCTTCAAGGAAAAGCAATTCAAAATTCTGCACAATGGACTGCCTTCCTTTTCTCTTGATCTCGACGGACCGGGTTTCAAAACCAACAAAGGAAGCGACCAGTTCGAATTCTTCCGGGAGATTTCCGGATATAGAAAATCTCCCCTCCTCATCGGTAGCTGCACCTAAAGTTGAATTATTGATAAAGACATTGGCAAAGGGAAGTGGCTTATTTGATCCCTTTTCCGTCACAATTCCAGAGATGGTTTGAGCTTTTAGAAGGAAGGATGAATACAGAAAAATTATAATCAGTCCAAACCGCATCCGGAATTAGATTTTTTTTGGCTAAAGTTTAAAACTAATCCTTTTTTAAAAATTACCACTACCGCCTATAAGAATTCGCTTCATGTCCATTTTTTGAAAAGTGCTGTCCGCAAATGAGCACTCGTTTAAAATAAATACTGTCATTATGGTTCGTTTGGGCTGATATAAAGATTTGGAACAGGCTTTGAACCTAAAATTCAAAAATTCCATCTATGCTGACCTTTATTCTCTGGTGTATCCTTTTTGTAATCTGTTGGCCGATTGCCATTTTGGCCTTGCTTCTCTATCCAATAGTTTGGCTTCTTTTGTTGCCATTTAAGCTTCTTGGATTTGCGATCGACTTGAGTTTTGATCTGGTTAGGAATATTTTCATGTTACCCTTTAGATTAGTCGGATACCGATGAGTCAATTTTCGAAATCAATTTTGGCAGGTCTCCTGTACTTATCACAGGTGGGAGCAGTAATGGCGCAGGATTCGATGACTTATCGAATTACTGAAAACTATGTGCCTGATGATCTTGAACTCTACAACACAATTGTAAAGTTGGATCAGGAGTTTTTTGGGTACTACAACGAATGCCAAACCCAGTTGGAAAAATATGCCGATTTTTATGCGGAGGATCTGGAATTTTATCACGATCAGGGTGGCTTGAGTAAAAGCAAAGAAGAAATCGTCCAATCCACACAGAAAAATATCTGCGGTAAAGTGACGCGTCATTTAGTCCCCGATAGCATAGAAGTCTATCCTATCCCTGGGTTTGGAGCAGTAGAAATGGGTCTACACTATTTCATCAATACAGACAATCCTCCTGATGAACCCAGAAAAATGGGACGGTTTATAGTCTTTTGGAAGGACGGGCCAGAAGGTTGGAAGATTTCCAAAGTCGTCAGCCTTCATTAACCCAACCAACTCTATTTAGGAGGATACATTCTGCAAACTGCCTACTGCAAACTGGACACTAAGCCTCCCTACTTCCCGAATACAAATCGTATTTCAGTAAGCGACAATCAATCGTCCCATTCCAAAATTCGATCCTTCTGCTGGCTTTTAGGCCTACTTTCTTGGCCAATTCAAGATTTCCGGTAAAAATATACCCCCGGTAGCCGGCACATTTTTGCTTCATAAAGTCCCCCATTCGCCGATACGTCAATTCCAACTCATCGTTTTCCCCCAATCTCTCCCCGTATTCCGGATTGAACATGACAACTCCTCTGGGTTTTTCGGGAATTGAAGTCTCCGCAAAATCACAGACCTGAAAGTCAATCATATGCTCCACTCCGGCAAATGCCGCGTTTTCTCTTGCAAATGATATCGCCTGAAGAGAAATATCCGATGCGACGATTTTCACTTCTGTAGCCTCCACGATTTTGTTTTCCAGCTTTTTCTTTTTGGCCAAAAAGGCTTCCGGATCATAGCCCAGAATGGATTGGAAAGAATACTGATCCCGGAAAAGTCCAGGGTATCTCCGGGTTGCCATCAAAGCGGCTTCGATCGCCAGAGTACCCGAACCACACATGGGATTGATGAAAGGAACTCGGGTATTCCATTCGGTCGCATAAATCGTAGCAGCTGCAAGAGCTTCTATCATTGGGGCTTTACCCGGAATTTTCCGATACCCATGCTTAGCCAGTGTCTCTCCTGAAGTATTCAGATATACAGCAGCTTGCGTATCCTTCCAGAAAACCTGAAAGACCAAACCCGAAAAATCCGATCCTGAGTCAGGTCTCCTTCCATAGAGATCCCGAAACCGGTCCACAATGGCATCTTTTACTTTTACATTAACAATCAAAGGAGTGGTTACCGATTCATTTTCCACCACAGAATTGACAGAAAAGTACCCATCCACATCCAGATATTCCTCCCATGGGATAGCTTTAAATCGTCGATAAATATCCTCTGCAGAACGCAAATAGAAGGATTTGATCTCATAAAGCACATGAGACGCTGTTCGGAGATGGAGGTTGAGATCCATGCAATCTTCGAGAGAGGCTTTGATGCTGATGCCCGTCCTTACGATCTCTTCAGGAACAAATCCCAGTTCCCGAATTTCTTTTTCCAAATAACTTACCGAGCGGTCCTTGCAGGTAATAAAAACCTTTCCCTTTTGGTTAAAATCAAGCATGTGCAAAGGTAATCAAACCAATTTGGGTTTTTGGAAAAAGACTCCCAATCACTGACCATTCATCCCAAATGGCAAAAAAGATGCAATCGTTTGCGTAATTTGGAGTGCAATTTCATTGTCACAGCAAGCTGAAATGGGGAATTTTACCTCATACCCTAACTCAAAATACTTATGAAATACAGGAATCAATTTTTAATCACCTCAATTGTCCTGATCACCTTAGGCTCTTGTGCCCAAAAGGATGAACAGAATGACGGATGGAGAGACTTATTTAATGGTGAAGATCTGAGCGGATGGAAAACCGTGGCAGGTACAGCTACTTTTGAGGTAGCCAACGGAGAAATCATCGGTACGGCAGTGGCGGGTTCCCCGAATACATTTTTGATCACAGAAGAACTATTCGGCGATTTTATTTTGGAATTGGAGCTAAAAGTAGAGCATTCCAGCAGCAATTCCGGTGTCATGGCCAGAGGGCAGTACGACCCGGCAGGTCGTGAGGGAAAAGGCTTGGTTTTTGGCTATCAGATAGAAGCAGACCCTACCGAAAGAGGTTGGTCTGCGGGAATCTACGATGAGGCCCGAAGAGGCTGGCTCTATCCTGTGGATCTCAACCCAGAGGCCAAGTCGCTTTTCAAAATCGGAGAGTACAATCACTATCGGATCGAAGCGATAGGAGACGAAATCAAGACTTGGTTAAACGGACAAGAAGTAGCCTATGTGGTAGATGATATGGACAAAACAGGGTTTGTCGGACTTCAGGTCCACAGCATCAGAAATGCTGAAGATGCAGGCAGAAAGACCTATTTCAAAAATGTAAAAATCAAAACTGAAAATCTGGACCCTAAACCTTGGGGCAAAGACCTGCCAGTAGTCAATAACCGACTCAATCAACTGACTGATTACGAAATTGCCAATGGATGGAGGTTGCTTTTCAACGGACAAAACAGCGAAGGATGGAAAGGCGCCTATAAGGATTCTTTCCCTACTGAGGGATGGAGTATTACCGACGGGATTTTGACCATCGCAAAAACTGATGGAAGTGAGTCTCAAAATGCAGGAGATATCGTAACCACTGAGCAGTTTTCTGCCTTTGATTTAGCATTTGACTTTAGATTGACTGAAGGAGCCAATAGCGGATTAAAATATTTTGTTACTCTTTCTGAAGGAAACAAAGGCTCCGCAATAGGTCTGGAATATCAGATTCTGGATGATGAAAAGCATCCGGACGCCAAAATGGGAATTGACGGAAACAGAACCCTTTCCTCCCTGTATGATTTAATTACATCAAGCAAGCAGCCAAGATTCGTACGACCAATCGGAGAATGGAACAAAGGGCGGGTCGTGGTATATCCCGACAATCGCGTGGAGCATTACATTAATGGAGTAAAGGTCGTGGAATACGTCCGGGGCTCTCAAGAATTCAGAGACTTGGTAGCGATATCCAAGTACAAAATCTGGGAAAACTTTGGCGAAGCTCCTCAAGGCCATATCCTCCTGCAGGATCATGGAGATGAGGTCAGCTTCAAAAACATCAAGATAAAAACCTTAAATTGATTTCCTTAAACCCAAAAAACCATGGCAAAACCCAATAGAAGAGAATTTATCAAGAAAAGCACTGCCGCTGGTATCGGGATTTCAGCTCTTGGAACTTTTGCTTTTTCTCCCAAATCCTACAGCAAAATCCTAGGCGCAAATGATCGCCTCAATGTAGCGCTCGCTGGTTTGGGTAGAAGACTGGGGGCTTTTTATGAACCCATAGGATTAAAATCTAGCAACGTAAACCTCCTCTACCTCTGCGATGCCATGCAATCCCAGATGCCGAAGGCTGCCAAGAACTTTGAAAAATGGATTGACTATCAACCCAAACAGGAGCAGAATATCCTCAAAGTATTGGAAGACAAGGAAGTGGATGTGTTGATCAATGCTACTCCTGACCATTGGCACGCTCCGGGCACTTGGTTGGCTTTGGAACGTGGAAAACACGTGTATGTGGAAAAACCCTGCTCGCACAATCCCAGAGAAGGCGAATTGCTGATTGCCCTACAGAAAAAGTACAACAAGGTAGTACAGATGGGAAATCAGCAGCGTTCGGCTCCTGAAAGCCGGGAAATCATTGCCGCTATTCACAATGGAGCCATCGGCAATGTCTACATGGCCAAAGCTTTCTACAGTAACAATCGAGGCCCTGTACCCAATCCTGTACAACAAGCCGCTCCAGAAGGTTTGGATTGGGAACTTTTCCAAGGACCTGCGCCGAGAAAACAATATATGCATGACACCTGGAATTACAACTGGCACTGGTACGGTTGGGATTATGGGACTGCAGAGACAGGAAATAATGCAACCCACGAGCTTGACGTGGCAAGATGGGCTCTGCAGGTAGATTATCCGTCTGAAGTAAGGGTCGTATCCGGCAAAATGCATTATCCCGAGGATGGATGGACCATGTATGACAGCATGGACGCCACGTTTACATTCGAAGAAGGGAAAATGATTCAATGGGATGGAAAAAGCCGCAACAATTACAAAACCTACGGATCCGATCGAGGTACAATTATTTACGGAACTGAGGGTTCAGTATATGTGGATCGGGGTGGATATAGGCAGTTTGACCGGTCCGGAAAAGAAGTAAAATCAAATTTGGCAAACAATAATGAAGGAGGTACCGTACTAGGAGGCGGGGGAGACATGAGTACCACCCATGTGGTCAATTTCTTTAATGCCGTGCGGGGACAGGAAAAGCAGAACTCCAACATTGAAGAAGGTGCAGTTTCCACGCTTCTTTGTCATCTCGCCAATATCAGCAGCCGTACCGGGGAGACTTTAACTTGTGACCCTAAAAACGGGCAAATTCTCAATTCCAAAGCTGCCATGAATCTTTGGTCCAGAGAGTATGAGAAGGGTTGGGAGCCTCCAAAGGTTTGATTTTATTACACAGAATATTCAATTTGGTTTTCTTATTTGCCAGACACCTCCATCCGTATAGGTTGGGGGTGTTTTTTTTGAATGCAAAAACCAATTTTTAAAAAGAACTTTCCGGTAATTCAACATCATAAAAAACCGAGGAGACAATTGACTTCCCTGATTTCCGAAAACAATTGCATAAAAATCATTTATTCTATTTTTCAAGCCATTTGATAATTCTTCAAAAAAGATCAGCCCCGGTTACCCATTTTCAGGTTCAGAATTTTATTTTTTGAATATATCCAAAAGCCACATTAAGTTTTATTATACATTAAATTGTTCGCAATCGATTCCGTAATTCCGAGAAAATAGGGATTGTGATCATTTTTCCTTCTATCTACCTTAAACAAACAATTAAAAGTCATTTTCTCCGCTCATACTCAAACGCAGAAAACTGAATTATCTAATCTATCTATAACAATAACCCCTTTAACTATGCGTACAAAATTTTACACATGCCTTTCGGTAGTGTTAATGATGTTGCTGAGCGCAGGATTTGCGCTGGCGCAGGATGTGCAGGTGAATGGGACCGTTTTGGACGAAACAGGCACCCCAATTCCGGGTGTTTCGATTCTCCTCAAGGGGACCACGCGAGGCACTACCACAGATTTGGATGGAAAATACTCCATCGCCGGTCCCTCTTCGGGAGTTTTGGTGTTTTCTTTTATCGGGTATACTACTCTGGAAGAAAGCATCGGCAATAGAAGCAGAATTGACGTGAGCTTAAATCCAGACTTATCCGATCTGGAAGAAGTGGTGGTGGTAGGATACGGTACCCAGAAAAAGAGTCAGCTCACTGGGGCGATTTCTTCAGTAGGAAGCAAAGAGATCCAGGAACTCCCCATCACAGACGCCCGGCAAGCACTCCAAGGTCGTGCTGCAGGGGTAGATGTAACTCAACCTGGTTCTAAACCAGGGTCTGCTCCTCAGGTGCGGATTAGAGGACGTAGATCATTTAACGCTTCTAATGAACCCCTCTATGTAGTGGATGGAATCCCCACCGTGGGCGGCCTTGAAGACATCAACCCTCAGGATATTACGTCCATGGAAGTACTCAAGGATGCATCAGCCACGGCTATTTATGGATCCAGAGGGGCAAACGGCGTGGTGTTGATCACCACAAGAAGAGGAAGCACAGGGAAAACCGTGGTCTCGGTAGACAGCTATTACGGTCTGGGAAGGGAGCTTGGAAGAATTGAAGTCTTTGACGGACCGGGCTTTGCAGAATATAAAAGGGAATCAAGAAGAGCAACCGGAGCCTATCCGGAAGGTCCAGCCACCCCTGATGCAGATGCCCGAATCTTTGAACCTATTGAATTGGATGGAATTGCCACAGGAAGGAGCACGGATTATGTCGCTGGTCTGATGAGGAACGGGAGTATCCAAAGCCATCAGGTGGGAGTCAGTGGAGGAAGTGAAAAAACCACCTTCTTCATCTCTTCCAACTACTTTAAAGATGTGGGAGTGATTCAGAATCAGGATTTTACCCGAGGGACATTCCGAATCAATCTTGATCACCAACTCAACAAGAAAGTGAGAATCGGTACCTCTACTTTGGTTACTTACAGCAAAAGAAATGGAGAAAACTTCAATCCAATCGGTGGAGCATTGCAGGAAAACCCACTCGGAAAACCTTTTGATGACGAAGGTAATCTGATCTTCCTACCGACTTCTGATGGACTTCGTACTAATCCGTTTGCTGAAGTGGTTCCCGGAGCACAAGTAGACGAAACCTACAGAACCAGAATTTTTAACAGTATTTACCTCAACTGGGAAATCGTTAAAGGATTGACCTACCGATTCAATTTTGGTCCTGATTTGACTATCAGAAGAAACGGAAGATTTACAGGTTCTCAAACCAATGCAAGAAGAGGGGGTGACGCTACAGGAAGTGTGGATGATCGCTTCAACCTGAATTATACCATAGAAAACATTCTGACTTATGACAAGAAGTTTGGAACCGACCATAACCTGAACGTTACCCTGCTTCAGTCTTTTCAGCAGGATAAATTTGAGCAGTCCACAATCAGTGTATTGGGTATTCCGGATCCTTCCCAACTCTATCATCGCCTTGGAGATGCCTCCCAAATCACAGGAGCCAATACCAACTTGATTGAATGGGCACTTCTCTCCTACATGGCAAGAGCAAACTATGGGTATAAAGGAAAGTATCTCCTTACGGCTACAATTCGTGCCGATGGTAGCTCCCGATTCGGGGAAAACAACCGCTTCGGATATTTCCCATCAGTGGCTTTTGGATGGAATATGCATGAGGAAGGATTTATCAAAAACTCCTCCTGGATCGATCAGTTGAAATTCCGTGTCAGCTATGGTTCTATCGGTAACCAAGCCATCAACCCTTATCAAACTCAGCCTTTGCTAGGAAGAACCTCTTATGCTTGGGCTGGTGGCGGAACGGCTGCATTTGGATACAGACCCAATACTATCGGAAATCCTGATTTGAGATGGGAAACCTCGACTACATTTAATACAGGTTTGGATTTCTCTATTTTCAAGAACAGAATCTTCGGTTCAGTGGAGTACTATGTCACCAATACTTCTGATTTGCTTGCTCCTCAGCCTTTGCCCAACTCAACCGGATTTGGCGGATTCACCACCAACGTTGGGAAAACCCAAAACAGAGGAATCGAATTGACCCTTTCTACTTTGAATATTGAAAAAGGAAGCTTCACCTGGTCCACGGACATTCTCTTTACCAGAAACAGGGAAGAGATTCTTGAGCTTCCCAATGGAGATGACATTGCCGCAGGAAGATTTATCGGTCAGCCACTGAGCGTATTCTTTGACTTGAAAAAAGTCGGAATCTGGCAATTGGATGAAGCAGATGTTGCTCAATCTTTTGGTGACAAACCCGGTGAAATCAAGATTCAGGATACCAATGGAGACGGAAGAATCAACTCTCTTGACCGGGTGATTTTGGGTTCTCCGGTCCCTGATTTTTCCATGGGTATGACCAACCGATTTACTTTCAAGAATTTTGACTTCTCGTTCTTCATCTTCGGAAGAGTGGGCTCTATGATCAGAAGCCAGTTCCACCAAGGATTCAATTCTCTTTTTGGTCGATACAACAATTTGGCAGTGGATTATTGGACTCCAAACAATCCAACCAATTTGTATCCAAGACCAAATCAAAACCAAGAGTTTCCCAAGTACAATACTTCCATGTCTTTGTTTGACGCAACTTTCGTGAAAGTAAGAAACATCAACTTTGGCTACACCTTTGGTGAGAATGTATTGAAAAAGATCGGATTCAGCAGCTTGAGATTGTATAGCAGCATTCAGAATCCGTTTATTTTCTCTGAATACAGAAAAGTACACAAAGGAATTGATCCTGAGACCTTCATTGACAGCGAACAAGGGGTAGAAGGTGGTGTAATCAATGCCAACATCGCTCCTCCCGTAGTTCAATACACCTTCGGTATCAATGCTAAATTCTAACTCAACGCAAGAAGACAATGAAAATCAATACAATAAAAAATAGACTTCTGGCCTGGGGAAAAACCACACTTTTCTTTGCAGGCTTAGCCTTTGCCACTTCATGTGAAGACGCTCTTCAGGAAGATGTGATTTCGCAGATTGGTACGCAGTATTTGAATACTCCAAAAGGAATCGATGATGCTGTTAATGCTGCCTACAGCACTATGAGAGTATGGTACGGTACTGAGCGCGGGAATAATTTCACAGAGTTTGGCACCGATATCTACACCAACGGGGCTGACGGTTCATGGAAATTCATGAATACCTACACCAATCAGTTTGACTCTCAAAATGGCCATGTCAGAGAACTTTGGGATGAGTTGTACCGGGGAATCAACACCTGCAATGCGGTCATTGAGCGTGCACCCAATGTAACCGGGATGGATGCCACTACTCGTGCCCAACGCATTGCAGAAGCCAAATTCATCCGTGCCCATCATTATTTCTTGATGGTTCAGCTTTTTGGTCCTGTAGAATTGCGAATTACGGAAACCATCATCCCAACCAATGAAGTAAGCAGAACTCCTGAATCCGAGATCTACACCTCCATCATCCAGGATTTGAATGATGCTATTCCAAATTTGGAAGACCGAAAGGCTTCAAATCAATACGGAAGAGCTACCAAGTACGCTGCAGAACATTTATTGGGACGTGTGCATATCACCAAAGCCACTTCCTCCTCCGGTGCCGGTGATGATTACTCCAAAGCAGAAGTTTTGCTAAAGGATGTAATCCAAAACTCAGGGCTGAGACTGCTGGATGATTTTGGAGACGTGCATGCCTTTGGTAATGAAATCAATGATGAAATCATCTGGTCTGTCCAATACACAAGAAGTCCTCTGACCAATGGTGGAGGAAACAACGCCCACGTGTTCTTTCTTATGGAATACGATACCCAACCCGGAATGCAGAGAGATACGGAAAACGGCCGTCCATTCAAGCGCTACAGACCTACAGTTTACGCTTTGGAAACTGTTTTCCAGAATCGGGAAAACGATAGCCGGTACAAGAAATCGTTCAAAGACACCTATCTTTCCAACAGACCAGGCACCTATAATACGACTTTCGATACCAGCAAGCCCTCACTGACCTTTGCCACAGGAGATACGACGATGTTCCTTCCAGGCTTCGAGATGTCCGCGGCAGAGCGGGCCTTGAGACCGTATCAAGTCTTGGTGCCCAGCATGTACGATGAAAAACTGTTCCCAGCCTTGACCAAGCATTTGGATCCGGGACGTGTAGACCGGACGCAATTTGAAGGAGGGAGAAACTACCTTGCGATGCGATTGGCTGATACCTACCTCCTTTTGGCCGAAGCCCAGTTCCGTCAGGGAAAATTGGCTGAAGCGACTGAGAGCATCAATGCTGTCAGAAGAAGAGCAGCTTGGCCGGGCAAAGAAGCACAAATGGAAATCACTCCTGATCAGTTTACTTTCGAATTCCTGATGGAAGAAAGAGCAAGAGAACTTACCGGGGAGCAGACACGCTGGTTGGATTTGAAAAGATGGGGCAATCTGGTGGAGCGTGTGAAACAATACAATCCTCAGGCTGCTCCGAATATTCAGGACTTCCATACACTACGACCTATCCCTCAAAATCAGATAGACCGTGCTGCAGGAAATGAATCCGGATTCCCGCAAAATCCCGGCTATTGATCCAACTCCTCATTGAAAACAAAAAGGGGGCGCTGAAATTCAGCGCCCCTTTTTTTAATTAAGAAAACCAAAAAAAACTATAACACTATGGTTGAGGATCGAATGGTGATGTGGGAAGGAATGGTGATTACTTGATTGGGCAAGTCAGGCTGCCTGGGCTTTGTCAGTTTTTTGATTAGTAACTTGGCACATTCTTCACCAATCGTAAAAGCCGGTTGAGTGATCGTGGTCAAAGATGGATTTAGCAGGCTTGCAATGCTCAGATTCGAGAAAAAAGAGATAATTTTTAGATCATTGGGTATTTTTAAATCGGTTCTTTTTACCGCATGATAGGTAGCCAAAGCCAATTTTTCGACTGAAGAAAGAATTCCATCAGGCCGATTAGGCCCGATAAGCAGCTTGCGAATCGATTCTATATTTTCTTCTTCCTCCTGGCAACAGGTGATATTCAGCTGAGGCTCAGGAGACAGCCCTGCCTGTCTCAAGGCATCTAAATAGCCCCTATGCCGCTCTTTGGTGATGGACAGCTCCTTGGACAGCATGAGAAAGGCAATCTTGCGGCAACCCTGCTGAATCAGATGCTTGGTGCCTTCAAAGCCGCTTTCGTAATCGTTGGTGATAAATTTGGTGGTAGGAATCGCCGGACAGATTCGGTCAAAGAATACCAATGGAAATCCCCGCTCATGTAGACGGGTCAGATGGGAAATATCGCTGGTCTGACTGGAAACCGACATGACAATGGCATCCGCCCTTCCATTCATCAGGAGATTGACGATTTTTTTCTCCCGATCCACATCTTCGTGAGTGCAATACACCAGCAAGTGATACCCATGTTCTTGAGTGACTTCCTCGATTCCGTCCACCACTTTGGAAAAGAAATTACTCATTCGTTCAGGTATGACCACTGCTATCGTCTTGCTTTTGTTTTCCCGAAGACTTCTTGCAAAGGGGTTAGGTTGATAGTTCAGCTTCTCAGCCATGCTGATGACCTTCTTTTTGGTCGCTTCGCTGATTTCATAGCTGTCGTTGAGTGCTCGGGAAACTGTCGATGGGGAAAGCTTCAACTCAGCAGCAAGTTCTTTGAGGTTAACACCGGTACTCATAGATCAGATTGGGTTTATTATTGGGAAAAATTTCTTCAAAAATTTTGCTCAATCAAAATAGTGAATTATTTCCATTTAAATAAAATGTGCAATCGTTTCCGTATTTAGCTGTTTTCAGAAGGTGGATAAAGGATAAATTTAATTCTGAAACAAAGGCCTTCAATAAAGCCATCCAGCCCAAAATGATACCTGTACAATCTCACCATACTTTCCTGTCGGAAGATTTTTTGCTAAAAAATGAATATGCAAAAATCCTTTATCACGACTATGCAAAAGACCTCCCTATCATAGATTATCACAATCACCTCCCCCCCGCCGAAATCAGGCAAAACAAAAAGTTTGAGAACATTTCAAAAATATGGCTGGCTGGAGACCATTACAAATGGAGGGCAATGCGAACTCTCGGGGTAAATGAAAAATACATCACCGGAAATGCATCCGACCCGGAAAAGTTTGAAAAATGGGCATATACCCTCCCCTACACCATGCGTAATCCACTATACCATTGGAGTCAGATG
This sequence comes from Algoriphagus confluentis, assembly GCF_036245625.1. Classification (NCBI taxonomy): domain Bacteria; kingdom Pseudomonadati; phylum Bacteroidota; class Cytophagia; order Cytophagales; family Cyclobacteriaceae; genus Algoriphagus; species Algoriphagus confluentis. Next base: position 88,819 of record NZ_BTPD01000003.1, on the reverse strand, counting down.
GAGTTGAAAAGGTATTTCGATGTAGATGATCTCTTAGGACCAAATAATGCCCAGGAAATCTATTTCAAAACTACAGAAATGCTTCAGGAGGATCGATTTACGACTCAGCAACTCTTGGAAAGAATGAATGTTGAATTAATATGCAGTACTGACGATCCCACGGATACTCTTGAGCATCATGAAGCTTACTTTCATAGCAAAGGTCTGGTTCAACTTTACCCGGCATTCCGGCCAGATAAATCATTCGCTATAGAAAATCCTGAAAATTACCGGGCCTACCTGGAAAAGCTCTCCGATCGCGTAGGTTTTGAAATCAATTCCTTTGACACCCTGATTGAGGCTTTGTCCAATCGGGTAGAATTTTTCCACTCAAGAGGTTGCCGCCTTTCTGACCATGGGCTTGAAAAATTGGTTTACTCATCCGATAGCCGTCTTTCTGCAGATGGAATTCTTCAGAAGGTCCTACGTGGAAATATACCCTCACCAGAGGAAATCGAATATTTCAAATTCAAAGTGCTGAAGAAGTTGGCAAAAATGTACCACGCCAAAGGATGGGTTCAGCAGTTTCACCTAGGAGCCCTGAGAAATACTAACTCCAGAATGCTCAAAGTTTTGGGACCAGATACAGGATTTGACTCAATTGGAGATTTCGATCAGGCGATCGCATTGGCCAAATTTCTCAACGAATTGGACAGTACTGATCAATTGACCAAAACTGTTTTATACAACCTCAATCCAAGGGACAATGAGGTTTTCGCCACCATGATCGGCAACTTCAACGATGGATCTGTCAAAGGAAAAATTCAATTTGGTTCAGGATGGTGGTACTTGGACCAGAAAGACGGCATGGAAAAGCAGATGAATACCCTGTCCAATATGGGCTTGATTAGCTGTTTTATTGGGATGTTGACTGATTCGAGAAGCTTTTTATCATTTCCAAGACATGAATATTTCCGCAGGATTCTCTGTAATCTTTTTGGTCAGGATGTGGAAAACGGTGAGCTACCTTGGGATGAAAAGTGGCTGGGTAAGCTGATCACAGATATTTGCTACCACAATGCCAAAAACTATTTCGACTTTTCACTAAGTAATTACCGAATTTGATGAACTCCTCTTCCCTATTTTCTTTAGAAGGAAAAAAAATTGCATTCTCAGGAGCTACTGGAGTCCTAGGGACGACTTTGGCCTTACATCTAGCAAAAGAAGGAGCTGAGCTGCTCATCTTGGGCCGGACTCCAGACAAAGTCAGTAATCTGGTCAGCGAAATCAACTCTCATGGCGGTAAAGCTTGGGGATATTTCGTCGATGTAACTGATGAAGATTCTCTGCAGAAAGTAGCCCAAGTCATCGAATCTCAGCACGGTGGAATCGATGTTTTGATCAACTCGGCAGGTGGAAATATGCCCGGCGCGGTCATCAGACCTGATCAAAATTTCCTCGACCTAGACACAGATTCCCTTAGGAAGGTAATGGACTTAAACTATTTAGGAACAGTCCTCCCAATCCGGGCTTTGCTCCCACTCATGCTAAAAAACGGAAAAGGAAACATCCTTAATATCAGCTCTATGGCAGCTACCCGACCTATGACACGGGTCATGGGCTACGCCTCAGCAAAAGCAGCTATCGACAATCTGACCAAATGGCTGTCCGTAGAATTGGCTCAAAAACACGGGCCTGAATTCAGGGTCAATGCTATCGCTCCGGGTTTTTTCCTCACCGAGCAAAACAGAACCTTACTCACTGAAGCAGATGGTTCGCTTACCCAAAGAGGAAATCAAATCATTACCCATACCCCTATGAATCGATTTGGAAAGCCAGAAGATCTTCTGGGAGCGCTACAGTGGCTTTGCAGTGATGCCTCGGCATTTGTCACAGGCACCATAGTGGCTGTTGATGGAGGATTCAGTGCCTACTCGGGGGTTTAGAGTTAAGGGTTAAAAGTTAAAAGGTTAAGGGAAAGAAAGGGTTTAACACATAACTATTAACTTTTAACTTTTTAAAAATCAATAAAATATAAAATACGCTTTATATGAGCTTTAGAATGGAACAGACCATGCGCTGGTATGGTCCCAAAGATCCGGTAAGTCTCCGTGATATCCGACAGGCAGGCGCTACAGGTATTGTCACGGCCCTTCACCATATTCCCAATGGGGAAGTCTGGTCAAGAGAAGAAATTCAAATCCGAAAAAAGACCATAGAAGATGCCGGCCTGATCTGGTCTGTAGTTGAATCGGTTCCGGTGCATGAGCAAATCAAAACCAGAACAGGGGATTTCCTTCAACTCATTGAAAACTATAAGCAAACCTTACGCAATTTGGCTGCAGAAGGTGTTTACACAGTTTGTTACAATTTCATGCCCATTTTGGACTGGACCCGCACCAATTTGGAGTATGAACTTCCCAACGGAGCAAAAGCTCTACTATACGAGAAAAAGGCAGTGGTGGCTTTTGATTTATTTATTCTTGAGCGAAAGGAAGCATTTTCGGAGTATAGCCGAGAGGAAATCGAAGAAACCAGAGCCTACTATGACCGACTGAGCCCAGATGCCAAACAACTTATTTTGGACAATATTCTAAAGGGATTACCTGGGTCTGAGATTGGTTACACTTTGGATGAGTTTAAGGCCATGCTCCAAACTTATTCCGGAATAGATGCAACTAAACTTGCGGAACATTTGAGGATGTTTTTGGACGCGGTCACACCTGTAGCGGAAGAAGCTGGGGTATATCTATGCATTCATCCTGACGATCCTCCTTTTTCTCTTTACGGACTCCCAAGAGTAGTAAGTACAGCTGCAGATGCCAGAAGGATTCTTACCCAGACTCCAAGTCATCACAATGGGTTGACTTTCTGTACGGGGTCTTATGGAGTTCGTGCTGATAATGACCTCCCAGCTATGGTGAGAGAATTTGGAGATAGGATTCATTTTATCCATTTGCGAAGCACCAAGCGGGATGCCGAAGGTAACTTCTATGAAGACAACCATTTGGAAGGAAATGTGCCCATGGTTGAAGTCGTTGATGAGATATTGACTTGGCAGGAAAAGCGTAAAAAAAGCATCCCGATGAGACCGGACCACGGCCATCAAATGCTTGACGATTTGAATAAAAAAGTATCTAATCCAGGCTACACCGGAATAGGAAGGCTAAAAGGGCTGGCAGAAATCCGAGGGGTGGAAGAAGCCTTGGTATGGATGAAAAAAAGAAAATAACTGATTCCGCTTAATCACTCTTCCCCGGAAAAAGCCTTTTCCGGGGATTTTTTTGCTCATCTCATTTTACCGGAACCTCTGTTCTGGGAAAAGTTTTTTACAAAAAAAGGATTACACTTTCTTCGAAGTTATCTTAGCCAGTAAACCAATAGACCCAACCATGGCTGAATTTTACTCCAAAAAAGACCTTCTTTTCCAGCTTTTTGAAAACCAAAATAGTTTAGAGCTAATTGAACTCCCCTATTTCTCCGATCATTCAGAGGAAACTTTCAAGCTAATTCTGGATGCTGCAGAGCAGATTTCGGTCAATTCCCTCTATCCGATTTTTAAGGAAATGGACAGAAATGAGCCACAGCTTGTTGATGGCAAGATTCGGATTCATCCCAAAATGAAATCAATCATCAGTCAGTTTGGAGAAGACGGATGGATTCAGTCCATTTTTTCTTACGAAGAAGGAGGACAGCAGCTTCCTTGGACCATCCACCTCTGTGCAGGATTTATCATGCAGGCAGCCAATTATTCAGCCAGTGTATTTCCTTTTCTGACTACCGGTGCAGCCAATCTGATCCGAACGTTTGGGTCAAAAGAGTTGGTAGATAGATTCACCCCCAACATGTATTCAGGCAAGTGGCAGGGGACCATGGCTTTGACGGAGCCTGATGCAGGCAGTTCACTGTCTGATTTGACTACCTCAGCCCTTCCCACAGAAAAAGCGGGCATATTTCATATCAAAGGACAGAAGATTTATATATCTGCAGGGGATCATGACGCCTGCGAAAACATTATTCATCTAATGCTGGCACGAATTCAGGGTGCTCCTGCTGGGACCAAAGGAATATCCTTATTTGTGGTGCCCCAAGTTAGAGAAGACGGAAAGCCAAATGACGTCCTCACTCAAGGGATTTATCACAAGATGGGGTACAAAGGCGCTCCCATAGCGCACTTGATGATCGGAAGCAAGGATGCTTGCGAAGGGTACTTGGTAGGTAAACCCAATCAAGGGCTGAAATACATGTTTCAAATGATGAATGAAGCTCGACTGGGCGTAGGAATGAATGCTGTAGCGATCGCAACAGCAGCTTTCCAATCCTCCCTTGCCTATGCTAAAGAAAGACCACAGGGAAGAAAATTGACTGAAAAAGATCTCAACAAACCTCAGGTACCAATCATCGAGCATGCGGACGTAAAAAGAATGCTCCTCTTCCAGAAAAGCGTGACTGAGGGGACTCTAGCCCTTCTGGTTTATTGCGGAATCCTTTCCGATAAAATATCACAGGAAGAGAATCCCGAAAAGAAAAAAGAAATGCATCTCCTTTTGGACTTGCTCACCCCTATTGCCAAGTCCTATCCATCCGAAATGGGAGTCCAATGCACTTCTGCTGCGATTCAGATATTGGGAGGTGCGGGGTACACTACAGATTTTCCTGTGGAACAGTACTACAGAGAAGCTAGGATTCACCCGATTCACGAAGGGACAACGGGAATTCACGGGATAGACCTATTGGGAAGAAAGGTGCTTTTGGAAGAGGGATTGGGTTGGAAACTCCTGCAAAAAGAAATTCAAAAGACCGTCCAGGAAGCCGGCGAAATAGAAAACTTAAAAGAGTTGACGAAAGGCTTTGAGGCCATTCTGAATAAATTCAATCAGGGAGTGGCTCAGCTTCTATTCCGAATGAACCTAGGTCCTGAAAAATATTTGGCAGACGCTACTTTGTTTTTGGAAGCCAGCGGAATATTGACTGTCGGATGGATGTGGCTTCGGCAGGCGATTACCGCCCAAAAAACTTTGAGCAAAGGAAATTCAGATCAAAACTTCTATTTGGGCAAATTGGAGACTGCCCGCTACTTCATGGAGTATGAATTGACTAAAATTGAAGGATTGCTTCCCCGGTTTCATTCTAAGTCTTTCCCTACCTTGGATATCAAGAGAGAGTGGCTTTAAACCTAGGCTACCTAGACAATTGAATTTCAACTGCCTATAAACAATGATTTTCCCCAGTTTTCCGTTTTGGAATAAGCAATAAGGAAAAGTTCCTCTTGTTGGACTTCAAGTTTTTGAAAATCAATACAAGCTTGTAAAAGACAAGAGTTACTTTAGCAGTAGAGAAAAAGAGAAAACCAATGAGAGCAGCAATTCAACGAAATAATACCAATGGATAAAAGCATTCGTAGATTCACCCTTGTATTTTTTATTCTTGCCTTTACCGTTAGCATTCTGATTTTTTTTTTCAAACCTGCCATCGGACAGCTGATGGAGAACCACTCCCTCTCTATCTCTGAAGAGAAACCAGACCCAATCACCAGAGAACTGCCTATCCCAATTTCGGTGGATTTACCGGAACTTATCGAAGTGCCCAAACTGAAAGGAAGCCTAGCTAAGGATGCCTATGAGGATCATTTGTCAGCCGCTGAATATCAGGGAGTTGGAATCATCGAAGCCGAGGAAATGCTTTTCGATCTGATCAATAATCACAAGTTGGTGGAAATAAATTCAGGAAATGGGTACAGGCTTGAGCCCCTTACCCACAGTCATCCTTACGTGACTCCCCACTCCAAGAAAGTATTGGAAGAAATGGGGCTGATGTATGAGATATTGGCTGGAGAAGGCAACTTTTTCTCCATATCCTCAGCTACCCGGACCATGGATCAGCAGGTGAACTTAAAAAAGCGAAACCGAAATGCCACTGCTGGAAATAGCTCTCATTCCTTTGGGGTATCCTTTGACATCTCCTATATCCGGTTCAATGGAGTCAAGTCTTGGGATCAAAAAGCTCAGAGAAATCTTGAAAAGGTTCTGAACCACTTTCAGGAATCGGGCAAGATCTTCGTCATCAAAGAGCGAAAGCAGAGTTGCTATCATGTGACGGTGAGGTGATTTTTCGGATCATTTAAAACCAAAAAAACCGCCTCTCAGCGGTCTTTTTTATTTCTATCGCCTGTACTGAGCGAAGTAAAAGTATTCGTCTTTTGTCTTCTTATTCCTAATACCCCAAAGTCTTCAGCATGCTCTCCTCGGTCTGATCTTTGGCAAAAAGCCAATGCTTGATCTCCCCGTTTTCGTCCTTGTCGATCAATACATGCTTGGGCGCAGGAATCAGGCAATGCTGAATTCCCCCATAACCTCCCAAGGATTCCTGATAGGCCCCGGTGTGGAAAAATCCGATATACTGAGTTCTTCCCTTTTCAATTTTAGGCAGATAGATATTGTACTGGTGGGCTTCTGAGTTGTAATAGTCCATGCTATCACAAGTCAATCCTCCCAAAGAAATCCCTTGGTAGGTTTCATCCCAATTATTCACAGCCAGCATGATGTACTTTTGATTCAATCCCCAGCTGTCAGGCAGTTGAGTAATAAATGATCCATCGATCATGTACCAAAGTTCCTTATCATTTTGGAGTTTTTCATCCAATATGGAATACAATACTGCCCCGCTCTCTCCTACCGTGTAGCTTCCAAATTCAGTGAAAATATTCGGCTCGGTTGTGTTGTTTTTGGCACACATCCATTTGATGTTTTTCACGATCTGATCAGCCATGTATTGGTAATCGTAATCAAAGAAAACATTGGTCTTGATCGGCCATCCCCCACCGATATCCATCGTATCCAAACTTGGGGCGATTTTCTTCAAATCCACATATTTCTGAATGAATCGGGTCAATTCAGACCAGTAATAAGCAGTATCCCGTATGCCGGAATTGATGAAGAAATGCAACATCTTCAAACTTACCAAAGGATGGTCCTTGATCTTCTCTTCGTAAAGCTGGATGATATCATTATATCTTACTCCCAAACGGGAGGTATAGAAACCAAACTTGGGCTCTTCATCGGCCGCTATTCGGATGCCAACCTGAAAGGGAACCTTCACGTGCTCCAGGTAATAGTCAATTTCCCCCAAATTATCCAAAATGGGAACACAGTTGACAAAACCGTCATTGAGCAATTCGGTAATGTACTTTTTGTACAAATCCCGCTTAAATCCGTTGCAGATTATGTAGGTGTCTTTGGTAATTTTCCCCTTTTCGTACAGGCTTCTGACCAAAGGAATATCAAAGGTCGAGGAGGTTTCGATATGGATGTCGTTTTTCAAAGCCTCATTGAGTACAAAGCTGAAATGAGAGGATTTGGTGCAATAGCAATAGGTATACCTCCCATGGTAATCATGGGCCTTGATCGCGTTGTTGAAATAGGTTTTTGCGTTTTGTATACTTTCAGAAATTTTCGGCAGATAGGTCAGCTTTAGCGGTGTCCCATAAGTCTGAATGATCTCCATGAGATTTACCCCGTTAAAAAATAATTCGTTGTTTTCAACATGGAATTCCTTGGTGGGAAAGTCAAAAGTCTGCTGAATCAGGTCTATGTATCTGTTCATTAAAGTGAGGTTTATAATACAAGTTTGGGATGCAAAATTTGCTTTTTTATCGGGGTATATCAAATGAATCCCTGATAAATGAACCCCGGTTTAGAAAAAAGGTTGTTTGAGCGGATTAATAGAAAATGAGTCCTCTTCCATTGGCAATTTTCAAAAATCTCAAGTGGGAAATTTGTAAAACTGAATTGGTTTTTTGATTCACAAAGGAAAAATGGACCTTTTTAAGTAGTTTCGCACCGGCATTAGCCCAGCTTAAACCCAACTATAACTCACCTATGAGAGACATCAAACTAGTCGAGGTCCGTTCAGAAATTGCAGCAGGTACCCGGGGCGCAAGTCTTGGTATAGACGCATTGAAAATCGCCAGCTTGGACAAAAAATCAGACTTTTTCACTCAGTTCGAGCCCATCAATATCCCTGACGCCAATAATTACCTTTGGAAAGGAAATAAATTCCCGCATGCAAAATACATTGATGGCGTCTATCAGGTGCTCAAAAATGTCTATTCCACAATAGAATCTCTCCGCTTGGAAAAGAAATTCCCTATTGTTTTGGCGGGAGACCACAGCACGGCTGCCGGGACCATCATGGGAATCAAAGCCGCTCACCCGGAAAAAAGCCTCGGGGTGATCTGGATCGATGCCCATGCTGATTTGCATACCCCATTGACTACCCCTTCGGGTAATATGCACGGGATGCCTTTGGCTATGGTCAGTCAACTCGATAATGCAGATTGCCAAATCAATCAACCAACCGAAGATACCCTTCTTTTCTGGGAAAAAATCAAGAAAATCGGTGGGGATTTCCCAAAGATCAACCCAAAAGATATTGTGTTTATCTCAGTTCGTGATACCGAAAAGCCTGAGCAATTCCTGATGGAAAAGTTCGGTATACGGAATTTCACTACAGAGGAGGTAAGAAAGCAAGGAGTAAAACGAATTGCTGAGCAAGCCCTTGAAATCCTCAAGTCCTGCGATCAGATTTACATATCCTTTGATGTGGATAGCCTGGACAGTTCTATATCAGTTGGAACTGGCACTCCTGTCCCCAATGGATTGACCGTGCAGGAAGCCATCGAGCTCAATGCCGAACTGATCAAAGACAAGCGTGTCTGCTGCTGGGAAATCGTGGAAGTAAATCCCACTTTAGACTCCGAAAATACCATGGCGGAAGCCGCCTTTGAAGTCCTTGAAGTGACCACCAAATCACTTGTGGATAATTTCTAGAAAAATTTTCACCGCCAAGAACCCAAAGATTAAATTTAAGGACTCAAAGGTGGTTGAACATGTCTTTCTCCAATTATTCAGAAGACCAATTGGCGAACAAGGTAATTGGTTTTGCGATAGAAGTCCATAAAGCTTTGGGACCAGGGCTTTTGGAAAATGCCTACAAAAAACTATTGGCAAAAAAACTTATGAAGGAAGGCTTTCAAATCGAGGTTGAGAAAATTCTTCCCTTAGAGATGGATGATATACGAATCGAGGCAGCTTACAAAATCGATATCTTGGTTGAAAATAAACTGGTGTTAGAAATTAAATCAGTTGAACACCTAAATGATCTTCACTTGGCCCAAATATTAAACTACTTAAACTTGGGGAATTATAAACTTGGGTTATTGATGAATTTCAACGTAACTCTTTTAAAATTCGGTCTTCAAAGAGTCATAAATGATCGGTTTCGGTACTTATCCTATTAAAAACTCTGGGAAGAGCGTTCTATCTTCACACTTCGAACTCCATGTCCATTACTTTATCTATTAATCTCTGTAATCTTACCTTTGCGAACTCTAATTTTACCTTAGTGGCCTTTGTGGTTTAAATCATGAACTTTCAAAAATCAATCATCCAAGGCATTCAGCTCGCCTTTCAGAATATTTACAATCATGATCTTCCTTTGGAGCAGATCAGCCTCTCTCCTACCAAAAAAGAATTTGAAGGCAGCTTTACCTTCGTGGTTTTTCCTTTTTTAAAAATCTCCCAAACTACCCCCGAAAATACCGCTAAAGCAATCGGAGAATACCTCAAGGCCAATTTGGACGAAGTCAATGATTACAATGTGGTCAAGGGATTTTTGAATTTGGTTTTGAATGAATCTACCTGGATAGATCTATTTCAAAAGTTACATTCCAACCCCAAATTGGGTCAATTCCCTTCCAAAGGGCAAAAAGTCATGGTGGAGTATTCCTCTCCCAATACCAACAAGCCTCTGCACTTGGGACACTTGAGAAACAACTTCCTTGGTTTTGCGGTAGCCGAAATCCTCAAAGCCAACGGGTATGAAGTAATCAAAGCCAATCTGGTAAATGACAGGGGAATCCACATCTGTAAGTCCATGGTGGCCTATCAGCACTTTGGAAATGGAGAAACTCCCGAGTCTTCAGGCTTGAAAGGAGATCACTTGGCCGGAAAATACTATGTGCTTTTTGATCAGGAATACAAAAAGCAAATCAAGGAACTGGTAGAAAAGGGAAATTCAGAAGAAGAAGCAAAAAAAACTGCTCCTATACTTCTTCAGGCTCAGGACATGCTCCGCAAATGGGAAATGGGAGATCAGGAAGTAGTCGATCTTTGGAAAAAGATGAATTCCTGGGTTTATGCCGGATTCGATGCCACCTACAAAAAAATGGGAGTCGATTTTGACAAGTTTTACTATGAGTCCGACACTTATCTTTTAGGCAAAGACATCGTTGAAGAAGGCTTGGCCAAGGGCGTTTTCTTCAAAAAAGAAAATGGTTCGGTTTGGGTGGATTTAACTGATGAGGGGCTTGATGAAAAGCTTGTCCTAAGAGGAGATGGCACTTCAGTCTACATCACTCAGGACATGGGGACTGCTGATTTGAAGTACAAAGATTTTCAGATAGACAAATCAGTATATGTAGTTGGTAATGAGCAGGATTACCACTTTGATGTCCTGTTTAAGATCATGCGGAAGCTGGGCCGATCTTATGGGCCGGGATTGTACCACCTGTCTTATGGAATGGTGGACTTGCCTACTGGCAAAATGAAATCCCGCGAAGGCACAGTAGTAGATGCAGACGATTTGATCAATGAAATGATCGAAACAGCCGAACATCATACCAAGGAGCTAGGAAAGATCGAGGGCTTCAATGAGGAACAAGCCAAAGAGCTCTACGAGATTTTGGGATTAGGAGCGTTGAAATATTTTCTCTTGAAAGTCGATCCTAAAAAGCGAATGCTGTTTAATCCTCAGGAGTCCATCGAATTTCAGGGATATACCGGTCCTTTTGTACAATACTCCCACGCGCGGATTGCTGCCATTCTTAGAAAGGCTGACCAAATAGGAGTGAATTATGGAAAAGCGGACTTCTCCGACATTAAAGACTTGGCAGAATCTGAAGTAGCTTTGATTCAGCTGTTGAGTGAATTTGACCGAAAGATCCAATTGGCTGCTGACGATTATTCTCCAGCTGTAATTGCCCAGTATCTTTTTGATCTGGCAAAAGAATACAACCGTTTTTATGCAGATCTGCCTATTTTCCACGAAAAAGAAACCACTCTGGTCGATTTTCGAGTGGCACTTTCGGCATTGACTGCAAAAACAATAAAAAGAGGAATGAGTTTGCTTGGTATTCAAGTACCCGAAAGAATGTAAATATGAAGACAACGCTTTTAATCCTTACGGCTTTATTCTTTGCCTGCGGACAGACCGCACAAAGACCTGATGATTCCAACGCATTTCACCCCAACTACGACCAAACTATGGAAAGTTCGTTCTATGATTTCAAAATGAAAGACATCAACGGCAAAGAGGTAGACTTTTCCCAATTCAAAGGGAAGAAACTCCTTTTGGTAAATGTGGCTTCCAAATGCGGTTACACCAAGCAGTATGCTCAGCTTCAGGAGCTTTACGCTACCCATGGAGATAAAATCCTGGTTTTAGGCTTCCCTGCAAACAACTTTGGAGGTCAAGAGCCCGGCTCAAATGAAGAGATCAAGGAGTTTTGCGACACTGAATTTGGAGTGACTTTCCCAATGTTTGAGAAAATCTCCGTTAAGGGATTTGACAAACACCCACTATACAGATGGCTATCTGACGCATCTCAAAACGGATGGAACAATCAGGAACCTTCTTGGAATTTCTGCAAGTATTTTGTCAATGAAAATGGGGAATTGGTGAAGTTTTTCCCTTCCTCTGTTACTCCACTTGACGAGCAGATTCTTGAGCTAATCGGAGTTTGATTTAGCTAATTCTGTTTTGAAAAAAGAAATACAAACCAAAAAAGAGGCCTGGCTGCATGCAGTCAGGCTTCGCACTTTACCCTTGGCACTTGCAAGTATTTTTGCAGGCTCCTTTCTTGCTTTTTGGAAAGACGCCTTTAGATGGGAAATCCTATTGTTAGCCTCCTTGACCACAATTTTTCTTCAGATTCTTTCCAATCTTTCCAATGATTACGGAGATACTATCCATGGGGCGGATTCTCAAGAGAGGCAAGGTCCAGTCCGTGCTGTCCAATCTGGCCTGATCTCACTTCAGGAAATGAAATCAGCGATGTACGTTTTTGGGATTCTTTCCCTCGTTTCGGGTATCTTACTTATTCTCTTCGCTTTCCAAAGCTGGTTGGTTTTTCTGATTTTCTTAGTCTTAGGTTTACTTGCTATTTGGGCGGCCATCAGCTATACCTCAGGAAATAATCCCTATGGATACGCAGGCCTGGGAGACCTTTCTGTTTTTCTGTTTTTTGGACTCTTGGGCGTGTTGGGCACCTATTTTCTTCATACCCAAAGTTTTGATCCGCTGATTCTTCTAGTTGCCGGGGCTTTGGGCTGTTTCAGCACAGCAGTACTGAACATCAATAATATTCGGGATATCGAATCTGACCAAAAAGCCAGAAAGAAGTCAATCCCGGTTCGAATTGGCAAGCAAGCGGCCATTCGATACAACTGGGGACTTATCGGGGGAGGGTATTTAATGATGATTGGCTTTGCTGTACTCAGTCAGCAGGCCTTTTCCCTCTTGGTTTTATTATCCTCTCCTTTGGCTGTTCGAGTAGGCCTTGGAGTACAAAACGCCAAATCCTCAGCTGAAATAGATCCCTATCTAAAAAAAATGGCCTTGAGCACATTACTCTCTGTGATTCTTTTTGGAGTAGGTTTACTTTTTTGAAAAAGCTGACAAAAATCCTTTTTCCCTTTCTCAATTTGGCTAATTTGGAGGAAATAAATCACTATAACCATGATCAAAGTCCTCGTCCCCTTCGATTTTTCAGAAACCTCAAACTACGCCTTTGAGTTTGCTATCAGTCTTGCTGAAAACTACAATCAACTAGAAATAAATCTTTTGCACGTAGTCGAAACCCCTATAGCGACCGGAATGGGTACTATGGGTGGCGGACTGGATGCAATTCCAGATTTTGAGAATCAAGTCTTTTTCATGGAACTGATTGAGACAAGAAAAAAGCAATTCAAGGAAATTGAAGAAAAGCACAAGGATTCTTCAATAAATCTGAAAACCAACTTAGTGATCGGAAATGTATACAGAAACATTGTGGATGTAATCCAAGAAAAGAATCCAGATTTGGTAATTATGGGTTCGAAGGGATCAAGTGGCTTGGAGGAGGTACTGATTGGAAGTAATACTGAAAAAGTGGTGAGAACAGCCCCTTGTCCGGTGGTGACTGTGAAATCTTCCACCCATGTGAGTAAAATGAGAAAAGTCGTTTTTGCTTCAGACTTCAGAGATGCCGATGATGAGGTGGCTTCTCGAATCCGAAGAATGCAGACCTTGTTTGACGCCCAATTTTATTTTGTATTGGTCAATACCCCAGGAAACTTCGAAACGACTCGTGAGTCATTTGCCAGAATCAAGACCTACGTCCAAAAACACAAACTGGAGAATATCAAAGCAGAAATTTATAATTCCCTTTCAGAAGAAACAGGTATCCTTGAATTTGCTGATGATATAGATGCGGATATGATTGCGATGACTACCCATGGACGTACAGGGTTTCTCCATTTGATCACAGGAAGTATTGCTGAGGATGTCGTCAATCATTCCAAAAGACCCGTCTGGACATTCAAGAGATAACTGAAAATGGGAAGAAAAGACAACGATTGGAAAAAAAGAGATGGAGTGGTGTATTCCACCAGTTCAGATTTTAGCTACCAATATGAGGGGGAAGACTCGGTAGAAACCCTTCCCCCGTCCCAACAAAGATTAAAAGTACTTTTGGACAAAAAAGCCCGGGCTGGAAAACAAGTTACGCTTATTGACGGCTTTGTCGGTACAGAAGAAGACCTCAAAGAGTTGGGGAAATTGCTCAAAAGCAAATGCGGTGTGGGCGGTACTGCAAAGGATGGAGAAATCCTGATTCAAGGAGATCATCGGGATAAGGTCCTTCAAGTCTTGACCCAAGCTGGCTATGGAGCGAAAAAAGCCGGAGGATGAATGTGCCCTATTGGCTATTCCAGGCAAAATTATTTCCTCGCCTGCCTTTTTTAATCGCTGAGGCAAAACAAATCCGGGGATCAAAACCTAACCTCCCTCCTCTTTCAGAAAAGTTGATTTTAGATGGAGGAGAAAAAAGATTAATGGTCTTTGGAGAATCTACGGCAGCAGGAGTCGGAGCTTCTCAGGTTGAAACCACACTTGCAGGTCATTTCAAAAAAAAGCTTGGAGACGAGTTTTCAGTCTATTGTTTGGGCAAAAACGGACTTCGGGTCCAGGAAGCTAAAGATTTTTTTCATCAAAATTTCTGGAATCCATCACCGACTCAAAATGGGATCACCTTGTTTTTGGGAGCGAATGATTGCTTTAAATTGACCTCGCCAAAGGATTACCACAGACAATTGTCTGAATTAATTTACCTTTTCAAGAAAAAGCTAAGCCCCGCATGGATTTACCTGGCAGACATTCCTCCCGTCCATTTGTTTCCTGCCTTTTCGAGCCGAATGCAAAGGCAATTGGAAATCCAAAGAGCTTATCTTCAAAAGGAAATGAAGTCAATTGCTCAAAGAGATAAAGACATTTATTTTGAGCCGATTTCTCTGGATTTGAGTCCGGACTTTTTTTCTCAGGACCAAATTCACCCTTCGGATTTGGGCTATCAAAAAATCGCAGAGTTTACTATCCAAGGTTTGAAAAAATCCGGGTGGCTGGAAAATTAACTCATTGATTTTCTATTTCTTCCAAGAGCTGCTCGTACCAGGCTTCTCCATACTTTCTGATCAGTGCATCTTTGAGAAAACGATAAAGAGGCACTTGAAGGCTTTGTCCCAAATTACACGCCGGATCGCATATTTCCCATCGATCATAATTCACTGCATCAAACTGATCGTATTTGGTAATTCGAATGGGGTAAAGATGGCAGGATATGGGTTTTTTGAAACTCACTTTCCCATCTAAATAGGCCTGTTCTATTCCGCATTTCAAAATTCCTTTTTGGTCATAGATGGCATAGGCACACTCTCGATTATCTCCAATGGTAGGGGTTCCTTTATCACCGTCTTTGTCTATCACCCAAGTTCCTTGGGCTTCGATGGCTTTTCTCCCTTCTTCAGAAAGATAGGGTTTGACATGAGGGTAGATTTCCTCAAGGATTTTCGTTTCTTCATCCTCCAGAGGAGCTCCAGCATCCCCTTCTACACAGCATGCCCCTTTACAAGCCAAGAGGTCACAAACAAAAAAATTTTCTTTGATATCCTGCGAAAGAACCGCATTTCCGACCAAAATCATATTTGTACTATTTTTTCCCGAAGTTAAGGAATATCCCCTGTATTGTTTTATCGATTCTTCTTCCTCACATAGAGCCCTTTTCTCAGCTTAGCTATCAAGGTTCCATCTTCTGACTTCACTTCACAGGGATATTCCACTATTGCTTTTCCTTCTTTGTCCACCAAGTTTTTCACACGCAGGATTTCTTCCGGGCTCAGCCTAAACTCCGCAAAAACGGGACCTTTACCCGGCTTCACAAAATCGATATGCGCGTATTTATCCCAAACAATGTAATCCTCTCCCAAATGAATCAAAAGGATAAACATGAAAAAAGGATCACACATGGAATACAAAGAGCCTCCGAAAGCCGTGCCGACCAAGTTTTTGTTGTACCACTTTAGGACCAAACGGCTTTTAAACCACGAAAAATCCTGGGCATGGTCCACAATCTTGATTCCTGAAAACAAATACGGAGGATACCAATTGATCATTCGGATCAATCTCCTGAATTTATTGACTTGGCTTTTTTCCATAAGTTAATTTAAAAAAAAGAACCGCCCCTTTCGGAGCGGCTCAACCCAGCACTATGAAGAAAAGCTATTTTTAGCCTTTGATAATATAAACAGAGAAGGATTTGAATTGTTTTTGGAGGATCAAAAAAATCCTGATTTTTTTATAGAGTTGCTGTTTCCAACACTCCGGGAAAAAATCCCGTACTTTGCAGCGTGCAAGTCGGCTTGTCGCTGTCTCGGGTCAAACCGGGAAAGAGGAAAGTCCGGGCAACATAGAGCGCCATACTTCCTAACGGGAAGGATGCTGATCTCTAAGGGTCAGCAGACAGAAAGTGCCACAGAAAACAAACCTCCATTTGGCACAGGGCATACCCTGAGCATGTCAAATGGGAAGGGTGAAAAGGTGGAGTAAGAGCCCACCGCCCCGACAGTGATGAAGGGGGCACGGCAAACCTTATGGGTTGAAAGATCAAATAGGCCTCGGGCAAAGAGCTGCTCGTTCGATTTCTTCCGATAGCTTTCGGGAGGATTCCGGGGTGGGTAGATCGATGGATCCTGACTGTGAAGTCAGGGCTAGATAAATGACAGGCACCTTTTATCGATTTATCGAAAAAGGACACAGAACCCGGCTTACAGACTTGCACTTTTTTCTTTACTTTACGCTATGCCAAAAATTCTGATTATTGACGATGAGCGTTTCATTCGCTCTTCTTTAAGGGAAATTCTTGAATACGAAAAATTTGAAGTCACCGAAGCCCAAGATGGGGAAGATGGTCTTCAGAAGATAAAAGACGAGGAATTTGATTTGGTCCTTTGCGATGTGAAAATGCCAAAAATGGATGGAATTGAAGTTCTGGAGCAGGCCAAAGCACTGGAAAAATCTCCTCAATTCATCATGATTTCTGCACATGGAAGCATTGAGACGGCCGTAGAAGCCACCAAAAAAGGTGCCTTTGACTTTATCCCAAAGCCACCAGATCTAAACCGCCTTTTGCTCACCGTCAGAAATGCATTGGACAAGAAAAACTTGGTCACTGAGACAAAAGTGCTCAAGAAGAAGCTTTCCAAAAAATTTGACATGGTGGGGGAATCTGCTGGAATCATGAGAGTGAAAGAGACCATTGAAAAAGTAGCACCTACGGAAGCTCGGGTACTCATCACGGGGCCAAACGGAACCGGAAAGGAACTCGTCGCCCATTGGATTCATCAGAAAAGCAACAGAAACGCCGGTCCCTTTGTCGCAGTCAACTGTGCGGCCATTCCATCCGAACTGATCGAATCAGAACTTTTTGGACATGAAAAGGGAGCCTTTACATCCGCACATAAACAGCGAGCGGGAAAATTTGAACAGGCCCAAGAAGGAACTTTGTTCTTGGATGAAATCGGAGACATGTCTCTTTCGGCTCAATCCAAAGTACTGAGAGCCCTTCAGGAAAATCTGATCAACCGTGTAGGAAGTGACAAGGATATCAAAGTGGATGTACGTGTACTTGCTGCAACGAATAAGGACCTGAAAAAAGAAATCGAGGAAGGAAGATTTAGAGAGGATTTATATCACCGATTAAGTGTGATCCTTGTACAGGTTCCTGCTCTAAAAGACAGAAAGGAAGATATTCCTCTATTAGTGGATAAATTCCTTAATGACATAGCTCAGGAAAATGGAGATGCAAAAAAGGGAATATCCAAAGAGGCTATCTCTAAACTTCAAGAATTTCCCTGGACAGGAAATATAAGAGAATTAAGAAATGTAGTAGAGAGGCTGGTGATTCTGGGAGAATCAGTAATCAGCCTGGAGGATGTAAAAAAATATGCTGACTATTAAGATCAGCATATTTTTTTTAGCTATTAGATTTTTCAGTGGCCGGAGCCTTGGCGTAAGCAGGGCAAGGCTTACTGGAGGCGCAAGCACCCAAGGCAAGGATCCCGATCAAAAGTGCAATGGAAGCGATTCGTTTCATGTGTTTAAAGTTAGATTTTTAATAGTTTCTCCGACCCTTTCGGAAGATATTCTGCCTCTGGACTAGTGACTCGATCGAAACCGGCAGATGACGTCTAGACCTTGAGCAACGAATAGAATATTTTTTACTCGGATAAATATGTCCAATTAATTTTAAGTTAGCAATTACTGCACCAACAAGTTGCAGCCTCTTATTTCTGAGTGATCAAATCTTCCCAATACCTCCAACATCCCACTACTGTCGATTCTTCCCAAATCCTGAGTTTCTATAAACGAGCAGGAATGAAAATTGGCCAAATCGATGACATTGATTCCACCCTGTGAGCGCTGTGACCAAGCCAAAGGATCATTGACATCCCTTAGCATAACGCGCATAGAGACCGGAAGCATATATTTCCCCTCTCCTTTTGAATAGGCTTGAGACATCAATTCGGTCATTCCGTACTCGGAATGGATAGATTTCACCTGAAAAAATGCAGTCAGTCGATCATGCACTTCTTCCCGAATCATTTCTTTCCTCCTTCCCTTCATCCCTCCGGTCTCCATTACGATCAGATTATCATTTTTTGAAAATCTTTCTCCTAATTCTGCCAAGTCCAAAAGCGCAAAGGTGACTCCCAACAAAAGAATCTTCTTTGAGCCATTTGCCAGGAATTTAAGCTTTTCGAGGAGTTCTGACTGATTATAAAGGTAAAATCCTGAATGGGGAGATTGACTTTTCTCGATGAAATGTCTAGCCATGGACACCAAGCTACTTCCCGGACGCTCCAAATAAGCCGGCAACAAGGCCAAGACATGAAAATCCGTCAATGGACCATAAAACGATTCAAAAGTCTTTTGCGCGTGATTGAGGTACCAGGACTCGGACCAAATATGGTGCTTGCTGGTGATCATACCTGTGGTTCCACTACTGGAATAAGTCCCAGAAAAAAGAGAGGCAGGCCCGGAAATCACTTCCTGATCTTTAAAAAACCGAATCGGGAGGAAAGGAATTTTATCCAGCCGATCGATTGAGGGTGTATCGATCTTTCTGGCAATTACGTATTGCCGATAGACTGGATTATTTTCATATTGAAAATGAAAAAGTTCCAGAGCCAGATTTTCAAAGTCTCGGGGTGTCAGATTTGTAACCCGCTCTGAAAAACTTTTAAAATCCTGCATCGTTTTATAGTTTGTTCTTTCCCGAAGAAAAATCTTACCTTAATTTTCCAAAGCAAATTTACCCTCAGCTCATGCGTATAAAAAACTATTCAGGATTATTCTTTGTCCTAATCTTAGGCTGGACATCCTGTATCAGTCCTCCTGAGAATTTCCCAAGTGTACCTGAAATCACCTTTGCTGAGATTGAATACGTACAGACTCCGGCTCAAGATTCCCTGATTATCGGAGTTGACTTCAGAGATGCAGAAGGAGATCTAGGTCTTTCTCCTACCGAGATTAATCCTCCTTATAATCCCCTGATCTACAAAAGAGATGCTGCGGGCAATCTGATTGTCTATTCCAGAAGACCTCCTGAAGCTCCTACTTATAACCCTATCGATTGGGTAATTAACCCTATCATTAACAATACCACCGTCAGAGATACGGTCTGGGTGGAGCAAAACGAAAATCAATACAATATCTTCGTCCGGTTTTATATCAAAAGAAATGGGCAGTTTACCGAATTCAGATGGCAAGATCCCCCATTCTTTACCACGTTTAATGGCCGATTCCCAAGAGTATTGACATCTGATGAAGGTCAACCTGTAGAGGGAAGAATCCGATACAGAATGCTTTCTTCAGGTTGGGAGTCAATTTTCAGAAATGATACCCTTAGGATTGATGTGGAAATCCAAGATAGAGCCCTAAATCGAAGCAATCAGGTATCCAGTCCGGAAGTCACCTTGAGGCAAATCACCAGAAACTAAAAAAAGGCAGGATTAAAATCCTGCCTTTTTTGTGAAGCTTAGATAGCCGGGAAGCGATTGGGGTCTACTTCGTGCATCAATTGATAGACTTTTTCAACCACATCGTCAGCACTTGGCTTGGAAAAGTAATCCCCGTCTGAAGAATAGGCCGGACGATGGGCCTTGGCAGGGAGTGTCTGAGGTTCTGAATCCAGAAATCTGAATACATCCTGATGGTCCATCACCTGCTGAAGCATAAAAGCACTGGCTCCACCCGGAACATCTTCATCTGCAAAGATCACTCGGTTTGTTTTGCGGATTGATTCACCAATTGTACCGGTTAAATCGAACGGCAATAAGGTTTGCACATCGATTATTTCAGCAGAAATACCCATTTCCTCCAATTCATGAGCGGCCTCAAGTACGATTCGACACATGCTTCCGTAAGTCACCAAAGTGACATCCGAACCTTCTTTCAAAACTTCTGGCTGGCCCAAAGGCACAGTATATTCACCCACATTATGAGGTAACCTTTCTTTGAGACGGTAGCCGTTCAAGCATTCGACCACAATCGCCGGTTCGTCGGATTCCAAGAGGGTTTTGTACATACCAGCAGCTTGGGTCATATCTCTCGGTACGCAGACATGCATTCCACGGAGAGTAGATAGAATCATTCCCATGGGAGAGCCTGCATGCCATACACCTTCCAAACGATGCCCTCGAGTACGGACAATCAAGGGTGCTTTCTGCCCACCTTTGGTTCGATATTGGAGTGAAGCCAAGTCATCAGAAAGCATCTGAAGACCATACAGCAAGTAATCCAAATATTGGATTTCGGCTATCGGACGCAGTCCTCTCAAGGCAGTACCAATGCCCTGCCCCACAATGGTGCATTCCCTAATACTCGTATCTGTAACTCTCCATTCCCCATGCTTGGCCTGAAGTCCGGCGAATGCCTGGTTTACGTCTCCTATTTTACCTACGTCTTCTCCAAAAGCAAAGAACCGCGGATCATTACTCAAAGTATGGTCAAAGAAGGCTTGAAGTATTTCTCTTCCATCTACCAATGGAGATGAGTCATCTATTTTGGCAGGTTTGTGCGCCACCTTTGTTGCCGAAAAATCAGACTCGCTGTAAAGGTGGCTGCTATAACGGTCGTGATTGAGATCTTTTTGATTTTCGTACCAATCCTTCAATGCCCCTTTCTCAGCTGAAGAATCACTTCTGAGCAGAAAAAGAGATTTTCTGACCGTACTGATCACATCTTTTCGGATAGGATTGATGCCTTTGGCAAGGTCATCTGCCAATTGGAGCAAATTGGCTTTTTGAAAACTTCCTTCTGCAGCATTGCGGATAAGACTTACCGCCTCCTGCAATTCTCTTTTGATTTCACCTGAGAAATCAGCCCAAGCTGCTTCTTTTTGCTTTTTAACCTCTGCTTTCGCCTCGGCATCGATTTTATCCAAATCTTCTTCACTTGCCAAACCAGTAGAAATGATGTATTCCCGGAATTTCTTGATGCAATCCCAGTCTTTTTCCCATTTCAACCTTTCTGCAGACTTATAGCGCTCATGTGAGCCCGAAGTGGAATGTCCTTGAGGTTGGGTCATTTCTTCGACATGAATCAATACAGGAACGTGCTCATTTCTGGCTAGTTCTCCGGCATAGTCAAATGCCTGTACCAAGGCTTCGTAGTCCCAACCTTTTACTTTGATGATTTCAAAACCCTTTTCTGTTTCGGTTCGCTGGAAACCCATCAACACTTCAGAAATACTTCCTTTAGTAGTGTGGTATTCTTTGGGTACTGAAATGCCGTACCCATCATCCCAAATAGAAATGACCATGGGTACTTGAAGAACTCCTGCTGCATTGATGCTTTCAAAAAACATCCCCTCAGAGGTAGAGGCATTTCCAATGGTCCCCCAAGCAACTTCATTTCCATTATTGGAAAACTGAGTCAATTCTTGAAGTCCCTTGTTTTCTCTAAAAAGTTTGGAAGCGTACGCAAGGCCCAAAAGCTTGGGCATCTGGGCTGCTGTTGGAGAAATATCCGCAGCTGAATTGTACATCTCGGTGAGATTTTTCCACGTTCCATCTTCATTAAGCGAGCGGGTGGCAAAATGCCCATTCATCAATCTTCCTGCACTGGCTGGTTCAGCTTCTACATTGGTATGGGCATAGAGCTGCGCAAAATACTGCTGTACGCTCAACTCACCCAAAGCCATCATGAAGGTCTGATCCCGATAATAGCCTGAACGAAAATCTCCTTTGCGGAAAGCTTTGGCCATAGCAATCTGAGCCAATTCCTTCCCGTCTCCAAAAATTCCGAATTTCGCCTTACCCATAAAGACTTCTTTCCTTCCCATAAGAGAAGCGTGGCGGCTTTCTACAGCCACACGAAAGTCCTTGAGTATCTCCTCTTTGCTCACAAGGGCCAATGTATTTTCTTTTTCCTGCGCTTTCAATGTCATTGATTTTTAATCTAAAGTTATTTTGGGTCACTTTTTGGGTTTACTTCAAAAATAACCAAAAAGCGTTGACTTACAAATTTACCCTAAACTGATTGACCAATAATTATTTCGAATTGATTTAAATTTTATCAAATTAACCATATATTATTCCGAAAAAATAAATTAAATGTAATTTTTATTTCTTATTCAAAAAAATTATCCAAAGGCCAATAAATTTTTAACCAAAAAAAATTTTCAAAATTTTTAATTCTAAAAACTATTATTTTGGAATTTTCTGCAACAATCTCCATAAAAATAAAATAAACTTTGGAAAAACAGATTTTTTCAAAATCGATACCAAATACAATTTTTTAAAATCATTTTTAACATCTAACTGCTTCTTATCTTTGCCCAGTAATTCTTGTAAACCCAAACAGAACGTATCATGATCATAGGTGTTCCTAAGGAAATCAAAAACAACGAAAACAGAGTCGCACTTACTCCTGCAGGTGCTAAAGAACTTGTAAAAAGAGGGCATTCAGTCTATGTGCAGCATACCGCCGGTGAAGGCAGTGGTTTTGTTGACGCTGAATACGAGGCTGCCGGAGCCACCATTCTACCTACTATAGAAGCTACCTATGAAATAGCTGAAATGATCATGAAGGTAAAGGAGCCCATCGAACAGGAATACAAATTGATCAAAGAGAATCAACTGTTGTTTACCTATTTTCACTTTGCTTCCTATGAGCCACTGACCAAGGCCATGGTAGAAAGTAAGGCCGTTTGCCTAGCTTACGAAACGGTGGAAAAACCCGATCGAAGTCTTCCTCTATTGGTGCCCATGTCCGAAGTAGCTGGAAGAATGGCCGTTCAAAAAGGAGCCAATTATCTGGAAAAACCTTTGGGTGGTAGAGGTATTCTTTTGGGAGGCGTACCGGGTGTATTGCCAGCCAAGGTATTGATTCTCGGTGGCGGTATCGTAGGTACTCAGGCAGCTTGGATGGCTGCAGGTTTGGGTGCTGACGTGACTATCATGGACGTTTCCTTGGCCAGAATGAGATATTTGGCGGATGTCATGCCTGCCAACGTGAAGACCATGATGTCCAACGAATACAATATCCGGGAAATGATCAAGCATGCTGACTTGATAGTTGGAGCTGTATTGATTCCTGGGGCAAAAGCGCCTCACCTGATCACCCGAGATATGCTGAAGGATATGAAAAAAGGAACCGTTTTGGTAGATGTAGCTGTGGATCAAGGTGGCTGTATCGAGACCTGCAAGCCGACCACTCATGAAAACCCAACCTACGTGATCGATGATGTAGTTCACTACTGCGTGGCCAATATGCCAGGTGCTGTGCCTTACACATCTACTTTGGCTTTGACTAATGCTACTCTTCCTTATGCCATCCAACTGGCAGACAAAGGCTGGAAAAAAGCCGCTCAGGACAATCAGGAGTTAGCACTTGGTCTGAACGTGATCAATGGAGAGATTGTCTACAAGGCAGTGGCGGATGCTTTTGATATGCCTTATGCTTTGGTAGAAAAATACCTCGCTTAATCGAAATAGACTATAAAATGAAAGTCCCGCCTCTCTGAAGAAAGCGGGACTTTTTTTATCCTTTCTGCAATTCGTCACCAAAGACCTCTTTGACCACCCAGCCTTTTCCCCATTCTTCTCTTTCCTTTTCAGTCCAGAGTTCGGGGAAAAAGATCACTTTTTGAAAACGGGGAGGCAGGTACTTCTGCCAGTTGGTACCTCCGGTGGCAGCGATATCTTCCGGATCACGGTGCAGGTAGCGGACGGCAGATTTGTAATGGGCAAGCGGCCAAAAAACATTGGCCTTGAGATCAAACTGCCGCATCATTTCTTTCAACTCCTCTGAAGGACTGGCCAATCCAGAATATTTCTGCCAAAGATTTTTTCTCCGATAATTTTCAATCAGTTCTTTAAGTATTTTTCCATACTTGAGCTCAAAGTTTTTCAAAGTCAGGGTCTTCTCTCCTGTAGCCAACTCAATCGCTCCCTGCTGCCAATAGAGGTTTTCAAAGAGATCATCAGCCGGACTGTGGTAATCGTATTCCTCTCTTTTGGCCAAAGTCACCAATTGAAAAGCATCGGTGGCCATGATTTCGATCTCTCGGTATTGGGCACTTTGAAAGCCCGAGGAAGGCAAGAGAGACATTCTGAATTTGAGAAACTGCTCTTTTTCCATCCCCTTCCACATCATCGCAAAAGAGCTGATTAAATGATCGAAATACATCAAAATCCGCTCTAGTCGCGTCTTGAAAAACTCCTCCGTATCCGACTCTTCTTCAGCTATTTGCTCCATTTCAGATATGATCAGCTTGAAATACAGCTCAGTAATCTGATGATAGATGATGAAGATTTTCTCATCCTTAAAGCTCGTCTTTGGCTGCTGCAGGGAGAGTAAAACATCCAGATTGATGTATTCCCAGTAGGTAAGGTAATCTGCGTAAAGAAGGCCCTCAAGATATGAAAGCATATCCTGCCCGGAGGCTCTGAATTTCTCCTGGAGCTGCTCGATTTTTTCCAGGATTTTAGGATCAAATTGGGAATAGTGCATGGGGATTTTTTTAGTCAAAAAGGTAAAGAATCAGGGGCTTTCTCCTTAATTTCGAAACAGAATCGGGGTTAGGCCCGGTAAAATTGACAGATTCTGATTAATTAACCAAAATAACATGGAAGCAGTAGCGCAAAGGAAATCACTGAAGCAGGATACCTTCGAAGGGGTGGATTTTTTGGACTTGGATGATTTGCTCACCGAAGAGCAGAAATTGATCCGCTCCTCAATCAGGGATTTTGTGAAAAAAGAAATTTCCCCATACATCGAAGATTGGGCACAAAACGCTCATTTCCCTTATGAAATCGTGAGAAAATTCGGGGAAGTCGGTGCCTTTGGTCCTCAGCTTCCGGAGGAATACGGCGGCGGCGGCTTGGATTACATTTCCTATGGGCTGATCATGCAGGAAATCGAGCGAGGTGATTCCGGTATGAGATCCACCGCTTCTGTTCAAGGTTCGCTGGTGATGTATCCGATCTACAAATTTGGATCAGAAGAGCAGAGAAGAAAATACCTTCCCAAACTGGCTTCTGGTGAGTACTTGGGCTGCTTTGGTTTGACAGAACCTGACCATGGTTCAAACCCCAGCGGAATGGTCACCAACTTCAAAGATATGGGTGACCACTACTTGCTCAATGGAGCCAAAATGTGGATTTCCAACTCTCCAAAAGCCGATATCGCAGTCGTTTGGGCTAAAAATGAAGAAGGCCGTATTCACGGATTGATCGTAGAGCGGGGAATGGAAGGCTTTTCTACACCGGAAACCCACAACAAATGGTCCCTTCGTGCTTCTTGCACAGGCGAGTTGGTTTTTGACAATGTGAAAGTACCAAAAGAGAACCTTCTTCCCGGCAAGTCCGGTTTGGGTGCACCGATGATGTGCCTTGATTCTGCACGCTTTGGAATCGCTTGGGGAGCTATTGGAGCGGCTATGGATTGCTATGAATCAGCCAGAAAATATGCAGCTGAGCGGATTCAGTTTGGCAAGCCTATCGGAGGATTTCAGCTGACGCAAAAGAAACTGGCTGAGATGCTTACTGAGATCACCAAAGCACAGCTATTGGCTTGGAAAGTAGGCAAAATGATGAATGAAGGCACAGCGAAGACCGTTCATATCTCCATGGCTAAACGAAACAATGTGGAAATGGCCCTGAACATTGCCCGGGAAGCGAGACAAATCCACGGAGGCATGGGCATCACCGGAGAATATCCCATCATGCGCCATATGATGAATCTGGAATCCGTCATCACTTACGAAGGCACCCACGATATCCACCTGTTGATTTTGGGTAACGAGATTACAGGGATACCGGCTTTTAAGGGGTAAAGATTGGAAGATTTAAAATTTCAATAATTTCTTTCTTCAAATCACAATCTTAACGAAGCAATAAGAGTAAAACCCAACCGGAGGTGAGACAGCCCATTTCTACTTCGGTTGGGAATTTCTAAGAAGCTGAAAAGGCTTTTAATTCGGGAGAACTCTCAATTTTTAAAAAACCGAATGATGAAAAAATGGATTTTTATCTTAATTACCCTCACTTTTTTGGGCTGTTCTTCGGAGGAAGAACCAAAGCCAACAATTCCTCTGGAAATAGAACAAAGAAATACGGTTGCTCAATTTGAAGGTTTAGCGGCATATTTGGACGTGGAAGTAGTGGAAAAAGAGGGCGAGTTCATATACTTTTTCTCTTTTGAACCCAAGGAAAATCCAAATGATGAAAGACTCGTCCCTGGCAAAGATGAACTCATTTGCAGCTTTTTGAATGAGCAGTTGAAGTTTGGAATGGACATTCCGAATGACTGCAAATGGCTGGGCTATTATTCTCGGTATTTACGTTCTGGAACTGTTCCGAGCAACTTTAGACTCCATGTAATTCTAAGTGGTGAGGAAAAAGAAAGGCATCCGGATGACTTATTCTTTGGAAAACCAATCCAGTTGAATTCCATTCAAAAAATTGAAAGCTGTCCAATAGATTTCGAAGAAATTTCCACTCCTATCCCTTTGGAAAGCAGATTTTGGAGATTGGTCGGATTCACAGATACTTCGGGCAATATCATCTCCTATCCTACCTGCGAGGACCCAGAGATAGGAGTAGTATTTCATAATCAACTCCTACTGGGTTCTCCAATTGAGGACCCGGATGCCAAATCCTTTACCATAGAAAGTGCAGTATGGAGTAGACCCGGTCCACTTGTTTTGGTTTATCGGATTTCAGGAGAAAACACCCTTTCCATCACCAGGGCTGTGGATCCATCCTACACTCCGCCACGACCAGCTACTGCGGTTACCGATAATTTTCCAAACCTGACCAATGCAATTTTCAACAAATACGACAGCCTTTCTTCCATTTTCAGGTTCAACGAATCGGTTGAATTTAGCCTTTCAGGAAATACCCTAAGGTTGAAAAATTCATCGAATGAAATCGGTGCTTTGCTAGTGTATGAAGGAAACTAAGCAAATTGGAAAAACACCAACTATTGAACATTTTTTGAAAATCCAAATTCATTCATTCTGGAATCTCTTTCAAATTATTCAACTAATACCCCCTAAAACAATACTCCAAAAGCAGTATTTTCTATAATAAATTATGTGAATAGCTTTCTTATAAAATAGAAAGCCATGAAAAAACTTAACATTATTTTGACAACCCTCTTAATCCTGATCAGCATAAGCATCCAAGCTCAGGGTAATTTTAAGGTGAACCCAAAAGGAGAAAAAGACCTTGAAACAGTAAATGAGTACATGATGGCGATCCAATCCAGGGACCCAAATCAGATCGAAAACATTCACGCTTCAGATGTGGTCGGATACGGCCCCAGGTGGAATTCTCCGAGAGACCGGCAGCAGATTGTGGATAGTTTCAATTACATCTGGGGATCTCTGAGTGAGTTTCGATACGAACGGGTCAGATTGCTCCCTGTAACCATATCGGGCGATGAAATCAAAGAATACAATGGAAACTGGGTGATGGTTTGGGCTGTATTTGTAGGAAAAGAGAAAACCACAGGGAAGGAATTTATGCTTGACATCCACGAGGCCTTAAAAATCCATAAAGGAAAAGTGATCAGCAAACTTTCCTTTTACAACGAATTGGACACCATGATCCAAACAGGTCAGTATACGGGGGATTGAAGATTAAGATGATCAAAGAAGGCCACCAAATAGTGGCTTTTTTTGTTTAAAAAAATTCAACCTCCCGAAATTCTTCGGGACAGGCTCTTCAGGGTTGGGGCTTTGGGGAAGCTTCCCTTGCAGAATCTCCGGTCCCGAGCTATCGGGAGCACCCGGGGTAACTACCACTTCGTGGATTCAATCCCGTTGGGATTGATCTCTTAGATATGTACAATAAGTTTAATTACAGCCGAACTTCCTTTTTCAAATCCCGAAGGGATTGAATACCCTTGAGATATTTGCCCCAAATACCATTCCAATGGCAAGGAAAGAAGGTTTGCCCAAATATCCCCCAAACTGCGGGAGATGTTGAAATCCCCAAATCCCGAAGGGATTGAATACCTTTTGGTTATTGGCCCAGGATGCAATCCGCTGAGCGAAGGGATAAAAATTTAAATAAAATCCATCAATCGTCAAAATCCACAAATCCCGAAGAGATTGAATACCTTTTGGTTATTGGCCCAGGATGCAATCCGCTGAGCGAAGGGATAAAAATTCAAATAAAATCCATCAATCGTCAAAACCCCAAAATCCCGAAGGGATTGAATACCTCTTGGTGATTTGCCCAGGATGCAATCCGCTGAGCGAAGGGATAAAAATTTAAATAAAATCCATCAATCGTCAAAATCCACAAATCCCGAAGGGATTGAATACCTCTTGGTGATTTGCCCAGGATGCAATCCGCTGAGCGAAGGGATAAAAATTTAAATAAAATCCATCAATCGTCAAAATCCACAAATCCCGAAGGGATTGAATACCTTTTGGTTATTGGCCCAGGATGCAATCCGGGGGAAAGGAAGGGTTTCAGGGTTCAAACAACCCCGAATGGGGTTGAACATGAATGGACTACAAACCAATAAAAATTCCAGAATTAGTATTCTAAATCAAACTGTTTTTTAACTTCATAAGCCTAATCTTTTCATAAATCATAGACCACTTTTCAACTATGAGTACCTATACCTCAATTGTTTACCACATTATCTGGACTCCCTACAAAAGAAAACCCATCATGGCCAAAGCCGGTAGAAGGGATCTATTCAACTATATCTATGGAATCCTGAAAAACAAAAATTGCCATGTATATCGGATCAATGGCGTGGAAGATCATTTACACATAGCAACTTCAGTTCATCCTTCAATTTCTCTCGCGTCTTTGGTGAAAGATATCAAACTAGCCAGTGGACAGATGATCCAATCGAACAGACTCTTTGAAGGTTTTGAGGGCTGGCAGGAAGGGTATGCTGCCTTCACGCACAACTACTCTTCTTTAGATACTTTGGTGAATTATATCAAGAATCAGGAAGAACATCATAAAAAGGTGACTTTTACGGAAGAATACCTTGATTTGCTCAAAGACCATGGGGTCGAATTTGACCCTCGCTACCTTCTTTGAATTCAACCCCTTTGGGGTTGAGGGGACTTGAAGTTGTCCCAAACCACCCAGGTTGCACCCGGGGTAACTACCACTTCGTGGATTCAATCCCGTTGGGATTGATCTCGCAGACACATGCAATCAGTCAAATTGGCGCAGAACTTCCTTTTTCAAATCCCGAAGGGATTGAATACCCTTGAGATATTTGCCCCGAATACCATTCCAAAGGCAAGGAAAGAAGGTTTGCCCAAAATATCCCCCAAACCGCGGGAGTGGTTGAAATCCCCAAATCCCGAAGGGATTGAATACCATTTGGTTATTTGCCTCGGATGAAATCCGCTGAGCGAAGGGATAAAAATTTAAATAAAATCCATCAATCGTCAAAATCCACAAATCCCGAAGGGATTGAATACCTTTTGGTTATTGGCCTCTGATGGAATCCGGAGGAAAGGAATGGTTTCAGGGTTCAAACAACCCCGAATGGGGTTGAATTCTTTTCTTCTTTTTCCCAATCTCAGAATCAAAGCCCTCTCCCCCTACCGGCACCCAAACACTCACTCTCGTTCCCAATCCGCTGCTTTGGATATCCAATCGACCATTCGAAAAATTCACCCTGCTTTTGAGATTGGAAAGCCCCATCCCGGTTACTTTACCATCTAAGATTTCTTTGGGAATTCCTTTTCCATTATCCTCGACGACCAATTTCAATTCTTTGGATGATTCATCCAATTCAATCTTAATTTTGGCTTGGGTGGCTTGAGAATGCTTCAGGATATTGTTGGTCAGCTCCTTGATGATTCGGAAGAGGTTGATCTTCACATCCATGTCTAAGGAAGGAAAATCCCCTACCTCATAGCTGAATCGCAGCTTTTTCTGGGCATTGATTTTTTCCACCAACTCCTCAATCATGGTCCTCAGCACCTTGGAAGAAAAGTCCGAAGGCATCAATTCGTAGGAGATATAGCGCAAATCCTTGCAGGAATCCTCCATCAAACTGACCAGATCGCCAAACTCGGCTTTGTCCCCATTCCCGAGATGCTTGTCCGCAAAAAGCTCCATCTTCAGTTTGATCAAGGCGAGGTTTCCACCTAAATCATCGTGCAGGTCCTTCGCAATCCGATGTCGCTCATTTTCCTGGGCTTGTATGGAATGCTTCAAAATCTCCCGCTCGGTATTGATCTGCTCTTGGGTGATTTTGTCTTTATCCTTTTGGGTTCGGTGATATTGATGCAACATTCCTACCATCAAAATCGCTGCATGTAAAAATCCTCCATAGCCCTGAAAATACATTTCCAAAGGATGGGCTTCATACCAACCCAATATCGAAACATAGTAGAAAATCATGCCTCCAGCTAAGAAAAAGTTAGCTCCAAACGCAAATAGCGCTTCATAGCTTCTTATCCGATATTGACGAATACATTGCCAAAGTATAGCCAATAAGGTGGCCATAGTCGCCAAAATAGCAACTTCATAAATCAAGATTTTTACCCCATACCAATCGGGATAGACCAAGGTGGTCAAAACCAAAACAGCCAATACTAACAGGATTTTTTTCCATGCTTTGAAGTAACGATATATTGAAATTTGACTCTTTCTGATTGAGAAAAACTCTAGATTGAAGTCAATAAAGAACATGGCCATCACCAAGCTAAAAAAGGGCAAAATAATTGGGCCCCACAGTAAATAAACTTCTCCTTCATATCGAGAAAAAATATAATTGTCGATATCCAGAAGAATGATCAAATCTGCCGTCAGGTACAAGGCAAAATACAAGTAAAGCCTTTTCTTGAAAAAAAGCAGAAGAACAACCCCAAGGAAAATAATCAAAGAAGTTCGCCCTGCTATTTCACCATAAGCAAATCCTCTTTCGATCTCATTCCACCAATAGTCCCAATCTAAATCCAGGTAAAAAGTAGTGAAGGTAGGTCTTCCACGGGCATCAACACGCAGGAGAAAATCTCTGCTTTCACCAGCTGGTACGTGTAATTCAAAATTGACTACCCAATACTTGATGGGCCTATCTTTTTGCAGAACTCGGTGACCTGATTTGGATGCCTCTAGCAATTCTCCTGATTCATCAATCACGAATAGGTCCCAAGAAGTGTGGCTGGAAGAATAGGGGTTGAAAATGAAGGTAATATCCGAATCGAGAGGATTTTCCAATTGAAAAGCAAACCACCAAACGGATTCGGTAAATCCCTTATTAAAAACCCTTCCTTTCAGTAACTCAAATTCTCCCGAATGGAACTTTGCTTTCGCTTCTTGCCAGTCCAGGGGTTCTTTCTCCTCGAAAAAGTAAACCATGTCCTCCATCCAAAAATTGAAATAGGGCCAGGATTTCAAAAAACCTGGATGTTGCTCGGTGTCTGGCTTAACGATTTTATGACTCTTGATAGTCTGGGCAAAATTATTTTCCATCCTACCAATCAAGAAAAAAGCAAACACCAAAAAAGAAGCAATCCCTATTCTCACAGCAATTATTGTTTTATTAAAACCAATCCGTTCATCCTCTTTAAGTTAGTCAACCTTTTTGATAAAAAGGCCATTCCAAAACGGAATGGCCTTTTTGCTAATCACCCTTTATCGTACTGAAAAAAATCAAGATTTTGGGACTGCCGACAAATATGGCCTGACATCCATTCCCATTTGCAACATTCCTTCTGCAAAGGTTTCGGTATCCATTTTCCCGTTTTCAATCCATTGCTCATCGTTCATTGAGAATCTAAAGGCCAAAAGCGGTTCGGCATCGGGTCCTACCACATTGGAAAAAGTGCTGGATTTCCCGGTGATGATATCCAGTATTTTCTCCGCCACCACGATGGGATGCGCATGGGTCAAAGCCACGGAAGCTTTGCCTAAGGCGTTCAATTGCTCCCGGTTGGGATAAATGGACTGGAAGGTGTCATCGTATTTATAAAGGATAGGCGTATCGATAAATCCCGGTTCGACGATCGCCACCTGAATACCAAACCGCCCGACTTCCCCTGCCAAACTCATGCTCACAGTATTTAAAGCAGATTTTGTGGCTGCATAAGCTGCCATGCTTGGAGATTGGGTTTTTCCGGCGATGGAGGAAACATTGATGATCAATCCGGCTCCCCGTTCCCGCATCGGAGTGATGACCTCCTTCATGCAGCGAACTGCCCCAAATACATTGGTCTGAAAAACCTGCTGAAATACCTCCATGGAGGTTTCCTCCAAGGGTAGGTCGGAAGCGATTCCCGCATTATTGACCAAGACATCGATGGGGCCAAAGCGATCCACCGCTTCTTGAAAGGCATTTCGGACGGAAGCATCATCGTCCACATCCATCGTAAGGATAGCGATGGGCAAACCTTCTTTTTTGGCCAATTCCCCAAGTTCTGGACCTCGGGCGGGATTTCTCATGGTGGCAATGACCTGATAGCCATTTCTAGCCAAGTGGGCAGCCGTCTCAAATCCAATTCCGGTACTGCAGCCGGTAATCAATACATTTTTCATAATCGGTTGTGTTAAGTGATATCAAACAAGGACTTTATTTTTCTTACCATACTTCTCCAAAAGCTCCTGAATCGCCTGGTCCACTAAAGCGACCGAATCGTAGGACTCGATTTCGTGTTTCAGGCGAAGGGCGTTTTGCTTGTATTTGGGATTCGACAAGACTTCATGGATAGCGGCTTTTAGCTTTTCCGGCTTGGGCTTCATGGTCTTCATATCGATACCAGTTCCCGAGACAGTCACCCGTTGGGCAACTTCCATCTTATCCTCCGTGGCCCCCCCGATCACTATTGGAATGCCAAAACCCAAAGCCATATTGGTTCCTCCATATCCTCCATTGGTGACCAGCAAGTCCACATGCGGCAAGAGATGGGCAAAGGGGATAAAAGGCGCCACGCGGGCATTGCCAGGGAGGTTGGGGATTTCCTCTTTCACCGGAACTGCCACGACCAAGGTATCCGGTTCGTCCTTCAATGCGATCAAAGTGGGCATGATCAGGTCTTGAATATCATTGGCAATCGTTCCTTGATTTACGAGCACCACTTTTTTGGCCTTTTTCAAATCTCCCCACCAATCCGGTTCCTCCCAATTGGGGTCAGGCTTTGGCAAGGGTGGACCGATGAATTGATGGTTGTCCGGCATGTCGGACCGCTCATAGTCAAAACCCGGAACCGAAAAGATCAGTACCCGATCGACATACTTGTTGAAATCACCAAAAAAGCCTTGGTAAAGAGGAAGCCCACGTTTTTCCCTAAGCTTATTTCCATAAGCTGTCACATCCTTGAACAGCACCCGATCGATGAGATAGTTTAAAAATCGGTTTCTTATCCGCATCAGCGGGCTCTTGGCGGGCAACAATCCAGAACCAAAAGGTGCGGTATCCTGACTGAGTATCAAAGGAGGAATGACATGGAGATTGATCGTGGGTTTTCCTAAAATTTCACCCAAAAACAAGGGACTGAAGTTCACCGGATCACCGATGAAAATATCAGGCTGAACATCATTTGTTAAAGACCGGAAGCAATCATGTGTCCCTTCCTCTTCATCAAAAAACCATCTCAAATACTCTTTGATTTGATCCAATCCTTTCTTTTTGACCAAAGCGGGACGCTGCTGGTAAGTAGTCAATCCTTTGGATGGATAATCCAAACTCTCAGGATAAGGATGGAATACTGCACCGGTATTCTCGATTTTTTCCTGAAAAATTCTGCTTCCAACCCAATGCACTTCATGTCCTAGTGCAACCAAACCTTTAGCGAGAGGAAGTACGGGAAAAGTATGCCCTTCGACAATACCCACTGAGAGAAGAATCTTTGCCATATCAGAAAGTGGAAAAATTGACTTTGATTTAGAAAAGTAAGTTTGCCCAAATACCAAGATTCTGAAATACTGCTTAGGGGGTATTATGAACTAAATGCCATCACTCGAATTACCCCTTAAGGGGTATTTCCCTACCGACATCAGATGAGTATTTTACCAAGTACCTAAAACCTAGCCTATGAATATCTTAATCGTTGGATCCACGGGCCAATTGGGATATACCATCGTCCGCAAGCTTTCAAAAAGTAAAAGCAGCCATTCCATTTTTGCCGGACATCGCGAGAAATCCAATACCAAGCCCTTGGAAAAGCTTCCCAATGTGGATTTTCGCCTGCTTGACCTACTGGACCACAAGACATTTCGGGCTGCCCTCAAAGGGATGGATATTCTTATCTGTACAGCCACAACCGCTACTCCCACCCAAAAGGGAGATGATTTAAAAAGAACCGATGAGGAAGGAATAAAGGCCTTGATTGATGCCTCCAAGGAAGCAGGAGTGAAACAATTCATTTACGTTTCGGCCCTTCCCTTTTCCCAATTTGAGGAAACTGTGCCCCTGAGCCGGGCAAAAAGACAGGTGGAAAACCATCTCAAAGCTTCCGGCCTGACCTACACGATCCTTCAGCCGACTGCCTTTATGGAAGTTTATTTGGCTTTCTTTGGGACTACCCTACCTCTTCGTGGTACTGAGGTCAATACTGTTTCTAGACCCTTCAAATTCTCCAACAACTTTTTTGCAGGAATCAAAAACGACATCGAACAAAAAGGAACCTTCAACATCATCGGAAAAGGAGATCGGAAAAATGCATTTATCAGTGTGGAGAATGTGGCTGACTTTTGCATTGCTTCCATTGGTAATCCCAAAGCTTTTGACCGAACTCTGGAAATCGGGGGACCGGAAGGTCTTTCGCCTTTGGAGGTAAAAGGAATTTTTGAAAAGCTTTACAACAAGCCAATCAAGGTAAAATCAACACCTCCTTTTGTGATTCGAATGATGTCAAAAATCCTACCCTTGTTCAATCCTGCGGCAGGAAATATCATGGCCTTAAACTATGCTGTCGCAAACAATGATGCTCTTCCCAAAGCCATGCAACAGACCGCAGAAGAGTTTGGAGTCATCCTGATCCATCCTGAGGAATTTTTGAGGAAAAAATTCGAAATTAGATCATGAAGTCCATTTACACTTTTTTGATGTCCATCCTTTCACTTAGCCTTTGGTAAAACTGCATTTGAACGAAATTCAACAAATCGAGCAGGCGATTCAATCCCTTGAAGCTCAGCGAAAAATCTTGGGGGATGCTGTGGTGGATATTGCCCTGGAGCCCCTAAAACAAAAGTTAGCCTCGCTCAAAGATCAACCTCAGGAATCAAAAAATCTGGACGAACGAAAGCTCGTCACAGTCATGTTTGCTGACCTTTCCGGCTTCACAGCGCTTTCTGAGAAATTGGATCCAGAACGAGTCCGGGAGATCATGAATGGCTGCTTCAATGTATTGGTACCTATTGTTGAACGATATGGAGGAACGATCGACAAATTTATAGGAGATGAAATCATGGCTCTTTTTGGGGCACCCATCGCCCGGGAAAATGACGCTGAGATGGCCCTGCGAGCAGCTTTGGAGATGATGGATGCCTTAATGCTATTTAACGAAGAGCATGGCCTTCGCCTAGGAATGCATTTTGGCATCAATTCGGGCATAGTAGTCGCCGGTGGATTGGGTTCTGAGGCTAGGCAGCAATATTCGGTCATGGGAGATGCAGTAAATCTTGCCGCAAGATTGGAAGATGCGTCTGAAGCAGGACAGATTTTTGTCGGTCCCAGCACCTTCAAACTGACTGAGCCTTATTTTGAATTTGATGCTTTGCCCCCGATATCCTTGAAAGGAAAATCAAAACCAGTCCCAATCTATTTGCTCAAAGGACTCAAAAAGCAAGTCACACAGGAAAGGGGAATTGAAGGCTTATTTTCTCCCTTAATTGGACGCGAGAACGAAATAAATACTATAGCAAAAAACCTAAAGAGCCTGGAAAATGGAAATGGGGGAGCACTTTTCCTCATTGGAGAAGCGGGGATGGGAAAAAGCAGGCTTATTGCGGAATTGAGAAATAAATATTCCGATCAGGTTCTATGGTACGAAGGAAGAGCTTTTTCCCATACTTTCTCAATTAGCTATTCCCTGATCAATTCTCTTTTGGATCAAATTCTCCAAACAGAAAAGGACTCCTCTCCTGAAATCTATGCAACGGCCTTGGATGAATTTCTTGTAAAAACATTCCCGGAAAATTCTTCTTCACTGAAAGCTTATCTATCCAGACTTCGCGGACTTCCGGCAAAATCGGAATTTGAAGAGATTTTCAAAGATGTTTTGCCCTCAGCTATCCAAGCAAGAATGCACCAGGCATTTACCGAGGTGATTGCCCAACTTGCGCATTTACAACCTCTTGTCTTGGTATTCGAAGATTTGCACTGGGCTGATGAGACTTCTTTTCTCCTACTCAACCAACTCCTATCCCTCACGAAGAAGCTCCCTATCTTCATTTTGCTGATTAGTAGAAATCAGGAAAATGTAGAGGCATGGTTTGAAGGTCTGACTCTTCAGTCCACCAATTTGGAAAAGTTGGAGCTAAGTCCTTTGACCTCAGACCAAAGCACCGAGCTTTTGGAAAACCTCCTCAAAACAGACCATCTTCCTTCTCAAACTTTATCCATGATTCTCTCCAAATCGGAAGGAAACCCCTTCTTTTTGGAAGAATTGCTTCGATCGCTGATAGAAACAAAGATGGTCATATTAGAAGCCAATAAAATAAGGGTGAGTGAGCATATAAAAGATCTCCAAGTACCTGACACCTTGCAGGGAGTAATCGCCGCACGCATAGATCGGCTTCCCTCCTCTAGCAAACAAACCCTACAGAATGCATCGGTCATAGGCCGAATTTTTCAGGATATTGTGTTGAAACATATCGCTATTCAAGAAGCGCGGAAATTGGATATAGATCAATCACTTAATGAATTGGAAAGGAAAACACTCATTAGAAACCGGGACAGCGCAGAGTATATTTTCAAGCATGCTATCACACACGATGTCACTTATCAAAGTCTTTTGATTTCAAAAAGGAAAGCCCTCCATCTTCTTACCGCCAGATCTTTGGAAGAAATATTCCCCAAACGCTTAGATGAGCTATCACCTGAATTGGCATTTCACTATTCCCTTGCCGGAGAACCTTCCAAATCAACGAATTACTTCAAAAAGGCTGCTGAGCGGGCCGAGCAAAACTTTGCAAATCAGGAGGCCTTAAATCTTTACCTGAAAGCAGTCGAAGAAATCGAAAAAACCGCAAATGGTACCTACTCCAAGGAGTGGTGTGGCTTTCTTCAAAAAGCCGGATCAATCTACAGCCTGCTGGGAAAAACCGATGATGCCCTCCTGGCTTTGGAAAAAGCTCTTTCCAACCTGAACTCAAAAGATTCAATTCAGAAGGCGCAAATCATGAGGCAAAAAGGTCTTGCCTACAATGCCGCAAGAAATTTCCCCAAAATGATAGAAAACTATCAACAGGCGGCACAGGAACTCGGGGAATGGGATGAGTCAAAAGACCAAAATTGGATAGATGAATGGATCAATCTTCAACTGGATTTGGCTTGGGCTTTTTACTTTGGAAACAGGGTAAGCGAATTGGATGAAACCATCCAACTGATTCAACCCATCATAGAAATGTCAGGAAGTCTGGAACAAAAAAACCGACTTTATGGAACGATTTGCCTCTCTGATTTCCGAAAATTCAGGTATTACCAACTACCTGATTTCACGATGGATCGATTGAGTCTCCAACTGGAAACTGCCTTACAGACAGGAAACAAAGCCCTGATAGGAAGGGCATTGGCCAAAACCGGATTTGCCCGAATGTGGAGAAATGAACATGATTTGGCAGAAGAGACTTTTTTAAAAAGCCTTCCATACATCGAGCATGTAGGAGATATGGATTCCTTGCTGATCAGCAAATCCTATATTGCGCTTGCCATGCGGAAAAAAGGAGATTTGACAAAAACCATGGCTTATGCAGAAAGTGCATTGGAATTGGCCAAATCCCTCCAAAGTCATTACTACATCGGTGTTTCTTACAGCATTTTGGGTTGGGCGCAATGGAAGCTGGGAGATCCGGAAAAAGCCAAGAAGCTCTTGAACTACACAATCGAGGCCTATCAACAATTTCCAGGATCCAACCCTATCGAGTTTCTCTATAAGGGGCCCCTTTTAGGAATGGCTGTAGAGGAGGAAAATTGGAAAAAGGCAGTGGATCTGAGCCAAAGTCTTTTGGACCCGATTCAGCAGAGAATGCCTGACCAAGCCTACGAACTCATCAGAAAAGGTATGGAAATGTGGAAAGAAAGTGATCTAAACTCCACCAAAGCCGCATTTTCTGAGCTTGTTCTTCTTTTGAGAAAAGAGCAAACGGGATACGTGTAGGGTAGAATATGAATTCTGTTTTTTGCAAAAGGGAGAGCAGAATTTACTTCAGGAATAAAACATCGACTGCTATCGGCTTTTGGCTGTTTAGACCTTTGGCTGACTTTCAGATTGCAAATAGGCTCCAGATAATTGAGGATTCATCGGAACAGTCACCAAGATCCGAGTCCCCAATCGGTTGCTCTTGATACTCAGCTTCCCTTTCAAATACTCCACCCGCTTTTCGAGATTTTTCAAACCCATGCCTTTGGAGTTTCCTTCCAAAACCTCCTTGGGTATTCCTTTGCCATTGTCACTGATCTCCAAGGTGATATGGTTTCCATCTGAAGATTGAGCCAGGCGAATCGTGGCCTGGGTTGCCTGTGCATGCTTGAGAATGTTGTTCATCAGCTCTTTGATGATCCGGAAGAGATTGACCTTGGTATCTACCGAGAGAATGGGAATATCCTCGACTAAGGCATGGATAGCCACTTTTCGCTGTACGGAGAGCTTTTCGACTAGTTCCTCGACCATGGTGCGCATCACTTTGGTGGAGAGGTCGGCAGGCATGAGTTCGTGAGAGATGTAGCGCAGGTCCTTGCAGGCCCCATCGAGCATCTGATGGATTTCTTCCAAAGATTGATTGTTTCCGTTGAGAAGCTGCTGATGCTCCATCATCAGCTCCATACGGAGTTTGATCATGGCCAAGTTAGAACCCAAGTCATCGTGCAGGTCCTTGGCGATGCGCTGCCGTTCATGGTCTTGGGCTTCAATTATCAATCTAGCCATTTGCTGCTCGATTTGACTTTGTTCCATTACCAGGCGCAATCTTTCCTTTTGTGAGGAAAAAAACTGGTACACCAATCCAATAATGATAATAAGTACATTGAATGTTAACCCGTAAATTAAAAATCCCAAATCAAGAGGTAAAATTTGAGTATAACCAAGACGGGTAATTAAGTAAACAATTGCACCAATGGCCAATAATAAATTTGCAGAAAGGGCGAAAGCAGTGAGTCCGGGAGTCTTTTTAATCTGCAGGAGGCAAACAGCCAATAAAATAACCATATTGACAACTCCCAGATAATGACAAATAATGTAAAAAATAGGCATTTCCTTGGGTTGCAGAAAATAAAAAAACAAAAGCAAACAAATGCCTGCATAGGTCAACTGCAAAACGGCAAAAAGTCTAATCCAAATTGCAGTTATGCTCCTTTTGCTATTGATACTAAATAGCTCTTGTGTAAATAATAGTGCAAAAACTGTAAGCAATAAAACAGAAATGGGTGTCAACCAAGGCCCCATTCGAATGTAGTTTTTCAACTCAATGAAATCCAAAAACTGTCTGTCACTTTCAAGTAGAAT
This sequence comes from Algoriphagus confluentis, assembly GCF_036245625.1. NCBI lineage: Bacteria > Pseudomonadati > Bacteroidota > Cytophagia > Cytophagales > Cyclobacteriaceae > Algoriphagus > Algoriphagus confluentis. Next base: position 49,026 of record NZ_BTPD01000003.1, on the reverse strand, counting down.
AATTATTCCAAAAAAAACATATGCTGAAAGGAAGATGTAAACTCTTTTATTAAAAAAAAGAAAAACCAAAAAAGCAAGAACTACTACTGTGTACAATCTGCCTGATATAATGCCTATCAAAAAAGCTCTCCATCCAGAATCTCTATTGTTTTTTTGGTAATCACCCAAGAAAAAAGTAGTCCCAGATTTTCCTCCATTAAAATTAATTTTAGAAAGAATGGTTCTTTTGGATTTGGCTGGAAAATAAAGTTGAAACACATCATTACGATGGTTAAGTTTTCTTTTATTTCCAGGGATAGCATATCCAGCTGAATCCGTTTCTAAAAGTCGACCTTCTTCATTAAACCCAAAGAAATTAACCTGATAAATGGAAGAATTGTAAACGCCAAGATCCATTATTTTTGGACTGCCTGACATATTTTCTACTGTCACTCCAAACCAATAATCAGCCCCAATATATCCCATATTGAACTTTGCGTGACGGGGTATTTTGATGAAATCTCCTGATGAAAATTTTTCATACACTTCCTCAAAAGTCAATGGGCTTTTTTCCTCAAAAAAATACACCGTCCCAAAAAGCATATCATGAAAAACATTGGCAGAATCTTTTAATTCGTCATTGAGCAAAATGTGAGGCACAGGCTTTTCCTTACCTAATTGCAACAGAGTCACCAAACAAAAAAGAACCTGAAAAACCATAAGTTATTGTTGCTTACAAACCATTTGAATCAAAATAAGGTAAATCCTCTTAAAACCAACAACTTATACTACTAAAAACACCAATTTTTAGACTTTCAAAAGCCCCATCAATCCAGCCACATTATGCACTTTGAGTTTGGAAAAGATATTCTTCCGATGGGTTTTCACAGTAAGGGGACTGAGCTGAAGTTGATCGGCGATTTGTTTGGTCTCCAGCTGTTGCATAATCAGCCGAGTGATTTCCGCCTCTCGCTCAGACAGTCCAAATTCCGATTTGAGTTTTTGAAAAGGACAATTCCCCAGTCCAACTATGCTTCCACCCTGTCCGCCAACCGGCTGAAAATATTCTCCTCCCCGGGCTACCGTGTCGAGAGCTTCCCGAAAACTGTCAAAACAGGAATCTTTGCCGATAAAGCCATTTGCGCCCAAGGTTTTGCAGGCTTCCAGCGCAGTAGGCGTATGCTCGCTGCTGAGAACCAGTTTTTTCAATCCGGGATAGTTCGTGTTGAGATGGGATAAAACCTCCATTCCGCACATCAGAGGCATATTCAGGTCAAGCACCAAAATATCTACCTGTTGGTTTTTCTCAAGGAATAAGAGTACTTCTTTCCCGTTTTCGACCGTACCTATCCATTGAAATTCAGGATGCTTTTCGAGCACTCTTTCGATTCCCAAAGTGAAAAGCCGGTGATCATCTGCCAATAAAACCGAAACCCCCATACCGAATAATATTTGCCTAAAAAAGAATAATTATCAAAATCATTCAATCTTAGGGAGTAACTCCATAGAAAAATTGTAAAAAAGCGAATTAGAGATTTTTCATGAGACAATTCTGAAAGAAAATTCAAAAAACAGAAGCATTCAGCCCCATCAGGCTAGGATGATCTGAGCTTAGGAGGATTCCTTTTGAGTTCCAATTCAACCCCTGAATTGATATTCAAAATCAATCGCAGATATTGCCTGGGAGTCATGCCGACAAACTGTTTGAAATCCTTGTACAAATGGGGATTGTCCGAGTAGCCAAAATCAAGAGCAAGCTCCAAAAGATCCGCTTTTGGGTTTTGATCCAAAGCCACAAGAAGTGAATTAAACCGCGTAATCCGACAAAACAATTTGGGAGATAAGCCTACCTGGTTTTTGAATTGAATCTGAAAGGTACGGGTATTGATTTTCAGTCGATCGATAAGCGTATCCAAACTAACCAACCCATTGCTCAAAAGGATCTCATTGGCAACAGGAGCCATATCAAAAGCAGGATTTTTGAATGTCTTTGAATTAAAATAATCACTCAAAATCCGGTTTAATTCCGGAATGCAATTCTCAACATGAGAAGCGGTTGCAAAAAGATGTTTAAGCTTATTTGCCAGCTCAGGATAACCCAGATCTTCCAGTTTATGTGCTTTGTCCGTCATTTGATTGGATGGTTCATCCAGAAAATGATATAAACCAGTCGGGGTAAATACAATCACAAACGGAGCAAATTGCCCATCGAGATGGGACTTACCCAATCTGCTCATCTGCCCAAAAAGATACGGGGCATACTTCTCAAAATAGAGTTTGACATCAGGTTTGGGATATTCCAAATAAGAGCTTTCGCTGATCTCTATATTGATTACCAGTGCTGCTGTTCCTTTTGGGGTAAAAAAGGGCTTTTCGGTTCCATCCAAGGTATAACTGGAAAATAAATAGCCGTTGACATAGGGGATTAAGGAATCATCAGGAGGAAAAAATCGGATCTCGTTCATAGGTGATTGGATAAATCATCAAAGCCGCTTTTTAGTCAACTTATTGGAATAAAATCAAGGGCCACTTGAATATTTCATTCTCGCTTAAACCCTGATCCAAACGGAAACTCGACCTCCTTCAGCGTGTAAGTACTACTAACTTTGGACTAAAGTCAAAATAGAACTAAACAGCGATAAAGACAAGAACCAAAACAGAACTTGTTTTTGAAAAATCAGGAAAAAACAGATTTATCTCAACCTTTTTTCATTTGTTTTTCCATACCCCAAACGGGGTATTTCGACAATATACTTTAAGTTCAGAATACACCCTAAGTGGTATTTTTTTGATTTGGACTTTGCCGGAATTTTGAAAAGTAGTTTTCAGACCATTTTTAATCCATTCATTCTTATCCATTCCTTTTATGAAAAAGTCAAATCTAGATCAGCTTTTCCCTGAGACATATTCGGCAACGACCCACCTTGTAAAATCCTTTTCAAAGATATCCAGCCTGAAAAAGGTGGAAGAATACTAGTTCTTTTGGGTGTCTTACTCGTGATATCCTGCGACAATGAAGACCAAAACCCAGCTCCCCCAGTCAATGAGCCCGATCCTACAGGCACGATCGTAGTCAAAATCAACACGGTAGGGAAAGATGATGATCCCGACGGCTATAATCTGATCGTAGAGGGCAGTGCCAATCGGCAGGTCGGACCAAGAGAAGAAATCACGATCAGCAATAAAAAAGTAGGGAGGTATTCCATCGAACTTTCTGGTATTTCCAATCACTGTACCGGAACCGGAAATATGGTCCGTGAAGTAAACGTACCTGCCAATGGTACAGCCACCGTAGAGTTTGAAGTGGACTGCAAAGCCATCTTAAGAGATCGATTGGCTTACAACAAGGGAACTGCCAGCTTCACCGAATTCAAATTTTATTCCTCCAAACTCGATGGTACTGATGAAAAAATAATTTTGAATAAAGTCATTTTCTCAAGCCAAATGAGAATCTCTCCTGATGGGACCAAAATCGCTTTTTCTGACCGAATGGAAGGCACCACGATCCAGCAGATTTTTGTGATGGATGCAGATGGGGAAAACCTGGAAATGATTCCTTTCGAACCCAATGAAAACCCTGCTTTCACCTCCCAGTTTCTCCCGGTATGGCATCCTGACGGTAAAAAACTAACCTTTAGAAATGCAGCCAGAACGGTCACCTACGATTTGGAAACAGGTACCCGAACTGTGGTTCAGTTTGAACCGAACGAAGTGTTTATCGTGAATCAAGTCGTGGAAAATGGAAGCAAATTTTTGGGTACTTACCTAACTACCCGTCCGGGAGAACCTCTCACGCAAAGGCTAGCGACGATGAACTTGGATGGGTCTGACCTGAGGTTCTTGAAAGAAGGACCCAGCCTGCTTTTCAGTGGTGCCGTCCAAAACGGGAACAAAATCACCTATATCCAAAGAGAAATCGGGCCGGTTTTCGTCAGTGATATTTGGCAAATGAACACTGACGGGACTGAGGACAGAAAAATCAACAGCAGTTTAGGGTTTTCCGAATCGGAAGTATTGAATACATTCACTGTATCTCCAGACGGTTCGGAATTTATCTTCTTTGTATCCAGTGGTCCTAATTCTTATTTGGCCAAAAGCAAGCTAAGCAGCACTCCTCAGGTGATAAATTTCTCCACTTCTGGCGTGAGAAATAACCCAGCCTGGTCCCCGATCACCAGAAATTAACTGGCAAACACGGAAAGTATCAGCAAGGTATTATGGGCAAATCAAGCCGGAAACTTCATCAAAAACTTAGGTTTCCCGCAGCAAACCCATTAAGCCAGCCACGTTATGGACTTTGAGTTTGGCAAAAATATTCTTCCGGTGAGTTTTGACAGTAAGAGGGCTAAGGTGGAGTTTTTCGGCAATTTCTTTCGTTTCGAGTTGATGGAGAATCAGTTGAATGATTTCCATTTCCCTAGGGGAAAGCAGATAAGTATCGCGGAGTTTGGTCAGTGCCCCATGGTCACGAACCGTCTTCTGCTGGTCTTTGCTGATTTCCTGAAAATAGGTTTTTCCGGTGGCTACAGCCTGAAGCGCATCCCGGAATACCGATAGATTGGAATCTTTGCCTACAAAACCCAAAGCTCCCAAATTCTTGCAGAGTTCCATATTTGCCGAGGTATGATTGCCGGATACGACCAAAATACCGATTTGAGGATGATTTCGCCGCATGTAGGGCAAGACCTGCATGCCATCCATCAGGGGCATCTGCAGATCCAGAACCAATAAATCCACATTGAGATTTGCTTCCAGATAATCTATCCATTCCTTTCCATTTCTAAAATGTCTGATAAAATGAAAACCCGGCTGCGAATCCAAGATCAATTTCAGCCCTCCGGCAAACAGCTCATGATCGTCTACTATGGCCACTGACAGATTCATAAAAATTATTTTTAAAAGATATAATGATTGGGAATTAATCAATCAGGTCAACACAATATAGAGAAATTAAAGACAATTAAAACTTTGCGCTCCTTCAGAGCTCTCATAGGTTCAAGTCTCCGGATGGTTTATTGAAAAATTTGAAGATTAGAAGATTAAAGGTGGGAAAGTGGTAAGGTTGAAAGGTGGGAAAGTTTGACCGGGCCATTACTGGTTCAAGTCTCATGACCTGCCCGACGCAGGCGGGCTTGGACCTTTTTCCTAACCCTTACTGGTTCAAGTCTCCTGACCTGCCTTCATCAGGCGGGCCTGCCCGACGCAGGCGGGCCTGCCCGACGCAGGCGGGCTTGGACCTCCATGCAACTCCTAAAAAGCCACACCAGAGGGACCCAGGCTGAAGGCCTGGTTTATGATAGCCCGGAGCGGATAAGCTCCGGGGTAAGGTGGTAGATCCACATAGACCATGAGGTCTGTATGACCGAATTTGTAAATCATTTTTGATTTTTATGTCCAGCCCTTCAGGCCTAACTGAGATCAGGTGGATCGCAAAATCCAGCCCTGGCGGACTGGGTTGGTATAAATCGGCCTTTCAGGCCTGACTGATGATCAATTGGTTCAAGTTTCCTGACCTGCCTTCATCAGGCGGGCCTGCCCGATGCAGGCGGGCCTGCCCGACGCAGGCGGGCTTGAACCCAACAGAGAGGATATTTTTGGCTAAAGCCCCATTGGAATCAAAACCTAAGAAGGGAATGGGCTAAAGCCCCATTCCTATTCAAATGCAAATTTTATTTGAATTTTGTTGCCTCCTGCTTCAGCTGGAGGCTGAAATAAGGAGAAAAAAATTTGTTGGAATTTAGCCCAATTGGTTCAAGTCTCCCGACCTGCCCGACAAAGGCGAGCTTGGACCTTTTTTTCCTAACCCTTACTGGTCCAAGTTTCCTGAATTGGACCAATTCCCCCATCGCTTGGATTAAGTGCCAAAGGCCTGCCTGACCGTCAAGCAGGCACGAGCTGTAAAAGCAAGGCATTCAATGTCTTGCCCAGGATTTGATCCAGAAGCAGAGCCCTGTAGGGGCGAATTTTACAGTTCGCACCTTCAGCGCTTTCAGGATTTCCCTATCCCACTGCACCCCAAATTGAATTTGGGGTTAATACAAAACGCCCCTTCAGGGCTCCATCATGGCTCAATTCTCCTTACCTCTTTGCATCTAGCAGGCCTGCCCGACTCAGGCGGGCTTGAACCCAACAGAGAGGATTTATTTTGGCTAAAGCCCCATTAGAATCAAAACATAAGAAGGGAATGGGCTAAAGCCGCATTCCTATTCAAATGCCAATTTTATTTGACTTGTGTTGCCTCCTGCTTCAGCTGGAGAATAGAAAAAATGAGAGGGAACCCAGGCTGAAGGCCTGGTTTATGATAGCCCGGAGCGGATTAGCTCCGGGGTAAGGTGGTAGATCCACATAGACCATGAGGTCTGTAAGACCGAATTTGTAAATCATTTTTGATTTTAAATCCGGCCCTTCAGGCCTAACTGAGATCAGGTGGATCGCAAAACCCAGCCCTAGCGGACTGGGTTGGTATAAATCGGCCTTTCAGGCCTGACCAATTGCCTCTACTTTTCCCCTTTCAAAACCTCCACCCCAGTCTAAAATCCATATACTCAGCCACATGTCCGTGGGCTTTGAGGCCGGCACCCACGCGGAAATGCCTTCCTAAATGGTAATTGAGCGTGTACCGCTGGTAAAAGGATTTGTCCTCCTGATATCCTTCAGGCTTGCTCAGATAGGCGGCATACCTCATCGCAAAATCAAAGCGACCAAATAGCAGATGAGGCTCGGCAAACGCCGCCGGAATCAGCCTTTCCCTACTCCTATCGGCTAGAAGTGAAAAATCCTTTGCCAGTTCCACCCCTCCACCCAAAGCCAAAATGCCGGCAAGCCTCCGATAAGTCCCTCCCGCCAAGACAAAATTGGGTTTGCGGGTATCCTCCCTGGCATCCTGAGTATTGAAACCCAAATCCAGATAAAACTCCCAATCCTTGACAGTTTTCGTTTTCTCAAACTCAGTCAGAGCCACCCTTCTTGTGTAATGCACCATCCCCAAACCCAGCATCGGAAAGTTCATCCCCCGATTGGGTTGACGTTGCCCGCCGTTGGAGATATGGCTGTAGTTCAGAGAGGCTTGGACTTCCCATTTTTCGGAAAACTGATAGGAGATTTTTGGAGCTAAAAAGATCAAAAAGCTAACCGGAGCACTGAAAAAGGTGTTTCTGGGATTCTCGATCGGGTCATAGACCCGGGTGAGATAGCTTACGCCCAAACCGGTGGACAAACTCCCTGACCACCTTGCTGACCGGAAAAGAATGGGTTCGAAGGTACCTGCCACATTCCATGCTTGTCCCAGTTCTTTTGGATTTTGAAAATCGACCACAGAAAGCGAAAGTCCCAGGTAATGAAAGCAATTGCAGGCCTCCCAGTTTTTACGGGTATTTTTCATCCATTGGGAGGAGAAACCCACCGCTATCGGGCTGCTTTGAGCTACCTGTTCCAGTTCGGGATTATGGGCAATGATCCATCCGTATTGCCCTTCCAGTCCCAATCGATGAGTTCCACTTTGGCTTTTGGCCAAAATTGAACAGGCAAAAAGAAAAATACCGATCAAAAAACTCCTTTTCATCCTCCGCATATTTTTATCCTTACGAAAAACAAAAAAAGGAGATTGCTCTCCTTACTTGTATTTTTTGGGATTTTCCATCATTTCTCTCACATCCTCTGGGTCTGTCTTTTCCTTTCCGGTCAGCAGATAAATAATCATCCCTGCATCTGAGGGATCAAACTCCTCCCCTTTTTGCGCGGCTTCGAGACGACTGTACAGCCAATCCCAAGACCCTTTGGAGTAGGGAGATTTATCCCTTGCAGGAGAATCTTTCATCCAGTCGTACTTGGATTTGTGCGCTTTTAGCCCTTCGTAATCCTCACCACCGTTTTGATCGGCGATATGGTCCAGCTGCAAGCCATATTTTTCAAAACTCTCTTTGATCTTCTCCCAAGTCCAGCCGGAATGACTCTCCCACTCGTAAGGTTTGTCGGCGTGCTCATCGTTCCAGGTAGAATGAGAGATCAAGCGGACGTATTTCAGCTTGGTAGAATCCGCCTCATTGATGGCGGTACCCACAATCTCCATAGGACCAGCGGCGATAATGGTCAGCGGGTTCTTGGCTGAACTTTTATTGATCTGAGTGGCCAGTTCGATGATGGCAAAATTCTGGGCGGTAACAGCCTCGATAAATTTGGTCTTTTTGAAGCCAAAGGTTTTCGCTCCAATAAAGGCACTTTCTCTCATCTGCTCAGCAGCTCCGGGCTTTTCCTTGTTGGAGCCCCAAATGTGATCGCTGAAGGTATAGACGACCAAAGCATCCTCTAGCCCATTGGCAGCCAAAAGGGCAAGTGTCAAGGGCGTAGCTGCCCAATCGTCCTCATCGTGCTCGTTTCCATCTGAGCTGATCGCAATTCTTCCGCTTTTGAAAGGAATAGACTGCGCGAGGATTTGTTGTGAAAAGGTGAGAAAAAGAAATGCCAAAGAGGCAAAGAGATTTTTGTACATGATGATCAGTTATTGGATGACAAGTTTACCAAAAAAGGATTGTTGACGGGAACCCAAAACCCAAACTAAGTACGTACCCGGTGCCAAATCGTTGAGAAATAGCTCGATGGTTTGACTGCCGATAAGATTGAAATTGACCATTCGGCTTACATCTTTTCCATTCGCGTCCACTAGCTTCAGTTCGAATTCCTGATTCTCAGCGAACTCCCCATCAAACTCCAGGCTGACCCTTTCCCGAGCCGGATTGGGGTAAATTTTCAATGCTTGGGCTTTTCTGGCCAATGGAGTTCCTATCCCTGAAATGGTCAGGGTCACCGGCTCCAATCGTGCAGAACAGCCCTGAGGAGAGGTCAATTCCACTTCATATTCTCCCATTTGATCCACGGTCAAGGTTCGGGAAGTGGCGGAGGATATGGCTTGACCATTTCTGAACCATTGATAGGTGAAATTCCCCTCAGGGGCTCGGAGGATATTTCCATCCACTTCAATTTCCCCTTCAGGCAAAGGATTGACTTTGACTTCGAATGTGTTTGATTCTGACAGACAGCCTCCAGAATATCTTATTACGACATGATAAACTCCAGGCTCCTTGGTCGTCAGGGTTTTTGCCCTTTGATCCGGAATTTCCACTCCGTTTCGTCTCCAGCGGATTACTTCAAAAGCAGTATTGGAAGACAATTCCAGAAGAGCTTCTTCTCCCGAACAAATCTCTTCAACCCCCTGAAGCAAAACAGGAGAAGGCTCAATTCTCTTAATAGTCACTTCGGTAATCGCCTCAGCGACATTTCCGGACGGATCCACAGCCCGGATTTTAACTACAATCGTTTTGCCCAGGTCCTCACAACCAAAGGCCTGACGATCCAAAGTGATTTCTTTGATCCCACAAATATCTGTGGCCGAGTCCAAAATCAAATCCGGATTCAGACTTACTGATCCTACGGTCACGTCCAGTCCCAAATTCAGATTTTTGGGTTTCAGAATTGGTGCAGTGGTATCCTTGACCTTGACTTGGATAGTTCTCTCCCAGGTTTGTCCGGAGGAGCTCTTGATCACTACTCCAATGATCTTTTCTCCCAAATCCGCACAGGTGAAGCTGGATTGCTGCAGGGTGATTGTAAGATTGGGATCGGAAAGAGGCCAGGTAACAAAGATATCTGAAGGTTTCAGATCGGCTTTTCCTTCAGGTCCTAAAATCAACTCTACAGATTCCTTCAGTTCGCCAAAAGGAAGTGACGTAAACCGAATCTCCGTTTTCTTGGACTCAACCAAACATCCTCCGCCTTCAGGAAACAACTCCGCCCAATACATACCCGGCAGCTCGACTGCAATGGCCTTTCCTTTAAGTTCGGGTAGGAGTTCTCCATTGCGATACCAGCCGCTGACCACAAAACCAAACTCTTCCCCAAGTCTGATTTCCACTACTTCTCCTTCAAAGAAAGTAGAACCGGATTCAGGGGAAATGGATATTTTTTTAGACTCAAAGGGATTGACCGAGAAAGTCACTGTCTTGGTGACCGTATTGCCTGATTGATCTTTGGCTGTCAATACCACCTCTTGTGGCAATTCATAATCATCACAGGTGATTTTGGACTTGCTCAGCTGCAGGGATTGAATGGAACAGTTATCGGTCAGGGACTCCACAAAGTCCTCTGGATTTAAGGTCAATTCGCCTTTTACCAAGTCGAAATTCAGGGCAGGAAGTTTGGTGCTCAGTGTAGGAGGAAGCAAATCTTTAACTTCTACCAAAACCACCTTTTTCCAAGAATTACCCTTTGAATCGGTAATCAAAAGCTCATTTTCGCTCCCCTGTAAATCTGAACAGTCATACTTGGGACTTCGGGAAAATTCGACTTTCCAATCAGCAGAAACCTCTCCTTCCAGATAATCGGCAAGAGTGGTTGAAACCTCTCCGGATTGATTCAACCCCACAATTATTTTCTCCTTGAAAATTGGCTCAGGAATTTCTTCAGCCAATTCTACCAATACTTTTACCCGGTCATCATACACTCTCCGCTCTGTCCTTATCAATTCATAACTGGAATTCAGGACCGGAAAAACATAAACCGGATCAAATTCAATTTGGGCAAATGTTTTAGTCCCATCTTTTATTTTGGAAATATTGATTTCCAGGTGACCGTAGTGTTTGCCTCCATCAGTCAAGATCGGAAACGGACCGGAGGTATTCCATTGCTCGGCCGATTTTTGATCAGCGGTCCATTTGGAAAAGGAATTGTAATCCAAAGGAAGCAGGGGATTGCCCAACCAGTCTCTTTTCACTCCCCTTAATCCATCCCCAGCCACACCCACATCGTAGTAGAGTACCCCTTTGCCATCACCATTGGTATCCACGAAGCTTCTTTCAAAAATCTCATCATGGCCTGATAAAACGGCTATTACACCATACTCTTCGAATACCGGATGCAATACCCGCATAGGCGTACCTCCCTGCCCGGTACTGAGTTCGTGATTCATGGGCACTCCATGTTCTCCTGAGCTATAAGGAATATGGTGAAACTGCACAAAAACCAAATGACCCAATTCTTTGGCTTCTTTGAGATTGGCGACCAACCATTCGTATTGGGCTGAACCGGGACCAAAACCAGACAAGTCTTTTCCTCTTGCGGCATCATATTGGGATTGGGTGAAGTTTTCCTGCGTATCGGTACCGGGACCTGAAAATTCCTTCCCTTTCAGCTTTTGTCCATCAGGATAATCAGATCTTTTTTCATCGGGAGTTCCATTGGTAGAATCTAGAGTAAGGATCGTCACCGGGCCGTAATCGGTTCGATAATAGCTTTGGCGGTGTTTTTGGAGTTGATCTCCAAAGTCCAATTCAAAAAAGGAATGAAATCTGGACCGGCCCACAACAGGATTAAACTGTCCTTTTTCATTGACCCCATATCCCCCATTGAGTGCGCCAAAAGTTTCCCAATTGCCCAAAGCTGGGATAATCGGAATCCTGGTTATTATTTGGTCAAATTCCCCGGCATTATGTCTCCAAAACTCATCCCAGCCAGGCATATAACCTCCCCCTTGCACCAAATCGCCGGGCATGAGGATCAAATCAGGCTCTCGGGTTTTTAAAATCTTGAGATTCTCTGCATACCCTGCTTTTTCGGTCAGGAAGTAGTTTGGGATTTCAAAACCCTGCTCCACCGTGGTACCAAATTTCTCCTTCCAAAGAGCAGGAATTGAAAAAGGGCGAAAAAGGGGTTGTCCCGGATACCAGGCCCTGTTGGTCACTCTTCCCCTAGGCTCAGTTTCAGAATCAGAAAGAGCGACTATTCTTACTTTTTCCCAACTTTTGGGATCGGGGGCAGATCTAAAGCTGCCAGTAAACTTCTCTCCATTTAAAGTCACTTCATATCCAATCTGCGTATCGAAAGGAACTCTAAACTTGGAGTCAAATCTGAAATACTCCTCCCCGCCTATCCAATTTTGCCCCTCCAGTCCCGGAATAGTTTCATTTCTTTCCAGGGCGGTATAATACAAATCGGACTGTTTGATTCCGGTGATATTTCCAGAAAAAAGAATATTTCCCGTATCGTCTTTTACTAAAACAGAGGAGGAATGATTACCTGCAGAAAACCATCTGATTTGAACCAGATTACCATCTGCCACTTGCAAGTATGGGAATATTCTAAAAGAAGACTGTGCAGAAACAGAGAAAGGGATCAAAAAAAGAACCAGACAAAAACATATAATTACCTGCTTAAAATAGTTCATGAGTAAAAGTGGATTTGTCCTATCTCTAAAATCATTTAATCAATCAATCCTACTCTTCAATACGACTAACTGAACAGGATTAATGGGATCATTAGTAAAGATATAGATATTCCTTTGATCAATTCCTTTTCGGCCAATTGGGTCAAAAGTCAGACTCAACTCAATGCTTTCGCCGGGATTCAACTGGTCTTTTGGAGATTCAATAATCAGGCACTCACAATTTCCCTGAATCTTTCTTATCTCTAAGACTTTCCTTCCTCTGTTGGTCAGAGTCACTGTTCGCCTTACAGTACTTTTTGAACTTATTTCCTTTAGGTCGATCTCTTTTTGCTGGATAAAAAGCTGTGGAAGATCATCTACTTCGTTTTTTAAAACAGGCGGGAAATATTCAAACAGGTCTGCAATGATTTCCAAATTGATTCGGCTGCCCTCGATATTTTCCCAAAACACGGGAACCTGATCTTCAAAAAAACCCAAATCCCCATTTCTATTCGCACTTTCGTAGCGGATCATCAACAAGCCTCTTTCCTGAGGTCTGACCAGGTTCTGAACCTGCTCTACCCAGATGTAGGAGGGAGTTTCGGATCGAAAAGCGCCTTTCTCCAAGTCCTGAGCACCAAAATTGAAAAACTCCACGTATTTGATCTTGGGTTCATTGTCAAAAACTTCCCCCATGTTGATTTTTTTCAGACGAAAGCCTAAGTCTCCGTTTTTCACCGGATAGGCTCTCAACGGATCTGTTGGGTATGGAATGGAAGTACCTTCCAAAAAGAGCGAGTCCTGCACACCTGACAGATTCCCTTTGACTACGATCAATTTGGAGAAAAAACCGAAGGCTGAAGTGGGGTCAAAACCAACTCTGACTTTTCCTGATTGCCCCTTAGCGAGGGTATCTTTTGAAAACTCCACCGTAGTACATCCACATTCCAACCAAATATCCTCGATGAAAAACAAAGAGTCTTGGGAATTGGTGAATTCGAAGGCTACCTCCTGATTGCCCTGTTCCTCGAGGATCGTTCCCAAATCTACCCGGTTTACCTTCCAGATGATTTTGGGAGGCTCGAGACTTTGGGCCTGAGAAGAGAATTGAAGCAGGGTGAAAAAAAGTGTGAGGATTATCGTTTGGGTGAGGAGTTTCATAGCGACAAATTACAAGGATTTTACCCTTCAATTCTAGTATCAAATACTTAATTTGCGCCAAATTATAAGAAATGGCAAGAGTACTCACGGGAATTCAAAGCTCCGGTCGTCCACATTTGGGCAATATTTTGGGAGCCATCGTTCCGGCTATCCAACTCATTGGACAAAACCAACAAGACGAGTCCTTCATCTTCATCGCTGATTTCCATTCGCTTACTACTGGAAAAGACGCAGCGCTGAGAAAACAAAATACCCTGGCCGTGGCTGCTGCCTGGCTATCCTTTGGATTGGAAATTGAAAAGACGGTATTTTACCGGCAATCCCGAATTCCTGAGGTCACTGAGCTCACTTGGTACCTCAATTGCTTCACGCCATTCCCCATGCTTGCTAATGCTCACAGCTTTAAGGACAAGTCTTCCAGACTTGCAGACGTGAATGCAGGACTTTTCACCTATCCCGTCCTAATGGCATCGGATATTTTGCTGTATTCCGCAGACTTGGTGCCGGTAGGCAAGGATCAACTTCAGCACCTGGAAATGGCAAGGGACATTGCCAGTGCATTTAACCGAATCATGGAAGAAGATATCCTTATCCTTCCCGAAGCCAGGATATCAGAGGAGGTTATGATCATCCCTGGTACGGACGGGCAGAAAATGAGTAAGTCCTACAACAACATCATTGATATTTTCCTTCCGGAAAAAGAGCTGAAGAAAAACATCAACCTAATCGTCACTGATAGTACTCCTCTGGAAGAACCCAAAGACCCGGATACCTGCACGGTTTTCAAGCTCTACTCCTTGTTGGCTTCCTCAGAGCAAACCAAGGCTATGAGAGGGAAATATCTGGGAGGTAATTACGGCTATGGACATGCCAAAAAAGAGCTGCTGGAGTTGGTGCTGACGCTTTTCAAGAAAGAACGGGAGACTTTCGATTATTTCATGAATCATCCCGATGAAATCGAAAAAAGGCTGGAAGCTGGTGAAGCAAAAGCAAAAAATATCGCCTTAGCCCTCCTCAATCAAGTCCGGGAAAAATTGGGGTTCAGGTAAAACTTTCTCATAAATAGCAAATGCCCTCAATAATACAGGACTTATTGAGGGCATTTGCTATAGTAGGGAAGATATTCCGATCAGAACCCAGCTCTTATCTTATCTGCTACCTCAGCCAACTCTTCGGGACTAAGCTTGAGTTTGGGACGGGTGAAATTGATATCATCCATGGTCCGGAGAGGGACCAGATGAACGTGTACATGAGGAACTTCCAAACCGATCACGGCTACCCCAATACGGGTACATTTTATGGTCTTGTCCATTGCTTTGGCCACTTTTTGAGCAAACATATGCAGCCCGGCCAACTCTTCAGGTTCCAGATTGAAAATATAGTCCACCTCTCTTTTTGGTACTACTAAGACGTGGCCTTTGACCAAAGGCATGATGTCCAAAAAAGCAATGTAATTATCGTCCTCTGCCACGATCTGAGCAGGGATTTCCCGATTGATGATTTTAGTGAAGATGCTTGCCATAGGGGTTAAAATTAAAAAATCCCGATAAAAACCGGGATTTAAAAGAGGGTTTAATACGTGATATCCAGAATTTCAAATTGAAGCTTTCCGGCTGGGGCATTGATTTCGGCAATTTCTCCGATTGATTTTCCGACGAGACCTTTTCCAAAAGGAGAAGCCAAGGAAATTTTTCCGGCTTTCAGGTCTGCTTCTTCCTCGGAAACCAAAGTATAGCTCACGGTCATTCCGTTTTTCACGTTTTTGATTTTCACCGTGCTCAAAATACCCGCTTTTGAGGTATCCATTTTGGAGTTGTCCAAGATTCTGGCATTGCCAACGACTTCTTCGAGCTTGGCGATTTTCAATTCCAAAAGACCCTGCGCATCCTTTGCAGCATCATATTCGGCATTTTCACTAAGGTCTCCTTTGTCCCTAGCTTCTGCAATCTGACGGGCGATATCCGCTCTTCCTTTAGTCTTCAATTCATGAAGTTCGTCTTTCAGCTTTTTCAGCCCTTCCTCGGTGTAGTATTGTATTTTTGACATAAACTTACAGCTTTTCAAAAGGCACAAAAAACAAAGTAACGGTCACGTGATGGAGACCGTTACTTTGTTTTTGCCTTTATTTTACCTTGCAAAGATAGTAAAGCTTTTGGTCAAAGCAAGTACCCAAAAAGGCATATGAGCCATTCAAACTAATTAAATTCCTTTCGGATTTGCTTCACCAAAACCCGGTTGATTTTTTCATAAGACTCAAAAGACCAGCCGGCTACATGGGGTGAAAAAATCACATTCTCTCGCTGTGCCAACTGGTTGAATTCAGCCTGTTGGACCGGACTGAATTTTTTGAATTTTTCATTTTCCAACACATCTAAAACTGCTCCTTTCAAGATCCCTTGATCCAAGGCATGGTTTAAGGTGGAAAAAGAAATTACCTCTCCTCGAGCCGTATTGATCAGCCAAAAAGGCTTAGAAAACCCTTTCAGCTCCTCCATGGTAAAAAATCCATGGGTTTCAATCGTCAAAGGCACATGAATACTGAGTACATCTGCTTCTTTCTTGAGCTCTTGCCAGGAAACTTCCTCGATCAGATCGGTTTGAAAACCCTTTTTGTACTTATCATAAGCCAGTACCCTCACGTCGAATCCTTGAAGTCTTTTCGCGAAGGATTTACCCATATTTCCAAAACCCATGATGCCTACAGTCTTTCCTTTAAGCTCATGGCCACGGTTTCCTTCCCGATCCCAGATCCCTTTTCTGACTTCCTGGTCTGATTTGACCAAGTGATTAAACAGTGCCAATACTCCTCCTATGGCATGCTCGGCCACAGCGTCCCGGTTGCCTTTGGCTGCATGAAAAAGCCGGATTCCTCTGGCTTCCAAATATTCCAAATCAATCTTATCCAACCCTGCCCCAGCCCGGCCGATAAATTTCAGCTTTGGTGCTTTTTCCAATAGGGCTCGATCCATAGGAGTTTTGGAACGGATAATCAATCCTTCCACGTCATGAATTTTCTCCAAAATCTCTTCCCGAGTGATTTCCGGGGCGTATTCTACCTCATGTCCATCTTCCTTCAGCATCTCCAGAATACTGAGATGCATTTCATCGATAATCAGAATTTTCATTGTCAAAGCTTAAGTAACAGCATGGCCACACCAAAATATACAGCTAGACCCAAAAGGTCATTGGTGGTGGTGATAAAGGGGCCGGAGGCGATAGCCGGATTGATCCCAAACCGGTTCAATACTATCGGTGTGACTGTCCCCATAAAAGAAGCCAACAAGACGACGCAGAAGAGTGAAAAACCAACGGTAACCCCGAAAATCGGCTCAAACCCATACAAAAATACCACCACGCAGAATACAAAAGCACCCAATACCACTCCGTTGAGCAAGGCTACAAAAAGCCCTTTGACAAAGCGCTGAAAGGGCGTATCATCAAAGGCAGACTTGCTGGCCAGGGACTGCACGATCAAGGAGGAAGCCTGAATTCCCACATTGCCTCCAGTCGCCGCCACTAAGGGGATAAAAGAGGCTAAGGCCAGGTACTTACTCAGTCCATCCTCAAAAAATCCAATGATTTTTGCTCCCATCAATCCTCCCATCACCCCAATCAGAAGCCAAGGTAAACGGGCTTTGGAAATAGTAAACACGGAGTCGGATTCCTCAATATCCGCAGACACCCCGGCCATTGCCTGAATATCTTCATCGGCCTCTTCCTGGACTACATCGAGGATATCATCGACGGTAATTCTTCCGACCAGTTTGTTTTTCACATTGACCACTGGCACCGATTCCAAGTCATACTTTCTCATAATGGCAGCTACCTCTTCCTGGTCCATGGTCACAGGCACTGAAATCACATCCTCCTCATAGATGTCTTCTATCTTGGTATCGGAGGCCGCAAGAATGATTTTTTTTAAAGAAACCCTTCCCAGAAGTTGCTGACGATTATTGACCACATAGATCGAAAAAATCTTTTCCACGTTTTCGGCTTGTCTTCTGATTTCATTGATGGTCTGAAGGATGTTCCAGTTTTTATTGGCCCGGATAAATTCCTTGGCCATAATCCCCCCTGCAGTATCTTCTTCATAGCGGAGGAGTTCGAGAATCTGTTCCAGCTTGACCCGATCCTGGATTTCGGCGATGACCTCCTCTCTTTCTTTCTCCTGAAAAAAACTTAAAATATCCGCTCCGTCATCCGAATCCATCAATTCTATCCAGGAAGCGATTTCAGCTGTTTCCAATTCCCTCAAGACCCGACCCAAAGAGTCTTCATCCAGCTCGATCAGGATATCCGCAGCCAATTGCTTTTCCAAAAGACGAAGCACATAAATCGCCTCATTCATGCTGAGCTCGTCCAAAATCGCGGCAATATCCGCCACATTGACTCCTTCCAGGGATTCCTGAATGAACTCAATGTCGCCCTGTTCTATCCCCAGTTGGAGACTTTCCAGGTATTCTTTGGATAGCTCAAATTGCTTAATGGGTTCCACGACTGGCTTCTATTTTTTGGGTTAAAAACATAAAATCACTCACATCCAGCTGCTCTGCTCTCAGGTCCAGCATGGGATGAGTTTTGAATTCTTCAGGCAATTGGAAGGATTTAAGGCAATTTCTCAGTGTTTTTCTCCGAGTGCCAAATCCTGCTTTTACTACCTTAACGAAAAGCTTCTCATCGCAATCCAGCTTTTTGACACTGTTTCTGATAAGACGGATGACGCCGGAATTCACCTTGGGAGGAGGATTGAATACATGAGGAGGCACTGAAAAGAGGTAGTCAATATCGTACCATGCCTGCAGCAATACCGAAAGTATCCCGTAATCTTTATTTCCTTTGGGTGAAGCGATTCGCTGGGCTACTTCCTTTTGCAGCATGCAGACTACCTCGGTGATTTTATCCCGCTGCTCGAGGACTTTGAAGAAAATCTGAGAAGAAATATTGTAGGGGAAATTACCCGCTATGGCGTACTTCTCAGGCAGCAGGCGGGAAAAATCATATTTCAGATAATCTCCTTCCAGAATCCTTTCTCCCAATTGGGGATATTTTTTGTGGAGAAAAGCAATACTCTCCCGGTCGATATCGATGAGGTAAACCCTCAGATTTCCCTGCAAAAGAAAGTCGGTAAGCACTCCCATGCCAGGTCCAATCTCCAAAACGGCCTCTACCCCACCATGCCCGGTGACAGCTTGAGCAATTCGCTCGGCAATGGTCAGGTCGGTCAAAAAATGCTGTCCCAAATGCTTTTTTGCTCTGACCTTTTCCATCCTAGGGCTGTGATTATTTTTTATAAATTGCAGCCTTAAAATTAAGGGAATATTCCAAAAGGCTTGGGAATTTTCTTCTTTATAGCTTTTCCAAAGAAATATGAACGCGAAAAAAAATCGGCCAATTTTAGGCATCAGCATAGGAGACATCAATGGTATAGGACTGGAAGTCACGCTAAAGGCACTCTCCGACAACCGGGTTTTTAAGTCCTTTACCCCGGTGATTTATGGTCATGGAAAGGCAGTAGTGTACTATCGAAAGCAACTCAGCCTCGAAAGCTTTAATTTTTCCCAAATCCGATCCATTGAAGAAGTACAATACCATAAGGTCAATGTGATCAATGTGGCCGAAGACTGTCCTGAAATCCTTCCGGGAGTCGAAACCCAAGAAGTAGGGAAGTTTGCTTTGGCATCTCTTCAAGCCGCAGTGGAAGATCTGAAAACGGGGAAAATCCAAGGCTTGGTCACTGCCCCTCTCAACAAAAACAATATTAACAGTGAGGAACTTCGCTTCATTGGCCATACCGAATTCATTACGGATGCTTTTGGGGCCAAAGACAGTCTGATGACCATGATTTCCGATGATTTGAGAATAGGATTGATTACCGGACATCTGCCCTTGGCCCAAGTTCCAAATGCGATAACCAAAGAGAAAATCATCCAAAAGACCACTATTTTTCTCCAAAGCTTAAGTCAGGACTTTGGCATCAACAAACCAAAAATTGCGATTTTGGGTCTGAATCCGCACGCAGGAGAGGACGGCTTGCTTGGAGAGGAGGAGGAAAAAGTGATCAAGCCGGCCATCCGAGAGCTGAAGGACAAAAACCACTTGGTATTTGGCCCCTATCCAGCCGATGGTTTTTTTGGAATGATGCACCAAACCAAATTTGACGGGGTTTTGGCTATGTACCACGACCAAGGACTGGTTCCGTTCAAGTCCATGGCATTTAGCACGGGTGTCAATTTCACGGCTGGATTGCCCGTAGTGAGAACTTCTCCAGACCATGGCACTGCTTATAATATAGCGGGTAAAAACCTGGCAGACGAGGGGTCGATGAGGGCAGCTTTGCTGCTTGCCTCTGACATAATCACCCTCCATCAGCAGGAGGAAGTAGAAATTTGATTAGAAAATTAGCCCATACACCAAATAATATTTTACTATGTGCTTCCTGATTCCTGAATAAATCCCTACATTTGCGGTCTTAAATCAGGAGGAGAAATCGTGAAATTCTTGAAAACCTTTGATATTGAAGTCATTAAGTTCAAAGAAGGGCAACACGAATTTGACTTTGAAATCAATGAAATCTTCTTCAGACATTTTGAAGACAACGAAATCCTGGATAAAGGCAACTTGACCGTACGGGTCTTGATGGACAAAGGGCCGAATTTGATCGAATTGGAATTCCAAATCCAAGGCACGGTCGAACTGACTTGTGACAGAAGTTTGGAAGTTTTTGATTATGAATTAGAAACCTCCGAAGTGATGATCTATAAGTATGGCCCCATCGAGCAAGAGATTGACGAAAACGTGAGCATGATCACCAGAGATACCCCATCAATCAATGTAGCCCAATTGATTTATGAATTTATCCTACTTGCTCTCCCTGCCAAAAAAATTCATCCCGACCACAGAAATGAACTCGATGAGGAGGACTACGATGTGGAAGGTGGATTTGTCTACATTCAATCTGAAGAAGAGGAAAATCTGGAAGAGAGCAGTGAAACTGAAGAAAATGAATCAAAGCCGGTTGACCCACGGTGGGAACAACTGCTGAAATTAAAAAACAAAGAACAATCATAAACCACGCATAAAATGGCACATCCTAAACGCAAAATTTCGAAAACCAGAAGAGATAAAAGAAGAACTCATTACAAACTGGAAGCACCTGGATTGGCAAAATGCCCAACTACAGGAGAAATGCACTTGCCTCACAGAGCCTTCTGGCTTGATGGTAAATTGTACTACAAAGGACAAGTAATCATCGAAAAAGAGATTCAGGCTTAATCTAAAGTCAGACTTAGTGAAAATCCATCCTCCCCAAGGGATGGATTTTTTATTTTTAATCAATCGGAATATCCTGATAATGAGGGAATTCAAAAAGCTTACCTGCTTGGGTCTTGGTGGTCAGGTGGCATTATACTATTTTTGACGCCTATCATTAATTCTGGATCAAACCAACCCAGCCAATGACGCATCTATTCCTGTGCAGTCATTGAAACCCCAAGAAGAATGGATAAAATTAGAGCCAAGGTCACAGGGATTCAAGGATATGTTCCTGAGTACCGACTGACCAACAAAGAACTGGAAACCCTGGTCGAAACCAACGACGAATGGATCACCTCAAGGACCGGGATCAAAGAAAGAAGGATCCTTAAAGGTGAAAACCAAGGAACTTCAGTAATGGGAATAGAGGCAGTCAAAGGCCTGCTGGAAAAAACCGGAACTGATCCAAAGGAAATCGAACTGATCATTTGCGCGACCGTCACCCCGGACATGCCTTTTCCTGCTACTGCCAATATCATTGCAGATAAAGTAGGCGCAAAGAATTCCTTCAGCTTTGACGTAGGGGCGGCTTGCTCCGGATTTTTATACGCCTTACAACTTGGCGCTCAGTTTATCCAGGCTGGTACCCACAAAAAAGTAGTGGTAGTAGGGGCTGATAAAATGTCCTCCATCGTGGACTATCAAGACCGAACTACCTGTATTCTTTTTGGTGATGGGGCCGGAGCGGTGTTGCTTGAAGCCACTACTGAAGAGTTTGGAATCATGGATGCCATTCTCAAGGCAGACGGTTCGGGTGAACCCTATCTTCACATGAAGGCCGGAGGTAGCCGCAAACCAGCTTCTCCGGAAACCATCGCCCAGCGGGAGCACTTTGCCTATCAGGAAGGGGCAACCGTATTCAAATTTGCGGTGACCAATATGGCGGATGTAAGTGCTGAAGTGATGGAAAGAAACGGGCTGAAAGGCGAAGACATCGCTTGGCTTGTACCTCATCAGGCCAATAAACGGATCATTGATGCCACCGCTAACCGTATGGGAGTTGGCCCGGACAAAGTGATGATGAATATCGAAAGATACGGCAACACGACGGCTGCTACCATTCCACTTTGCCTTTGGGAATATGAAAAACAATTGAAAAAAGGCGACAATCTAATTTTAGCCGCATTTGGAGGTGGTTTCACTTGGGGATCGATCTATCTCAAATGGGCCTACGACCCGAAATAAAACAACAGAAAAAGTAAATTATGGCAAGTACTGCAGATTTTAAAAATGGACTTTGTCTGGAAATGAACAATGATATTTATTCCATTGTGGAGTTCCAGCATGTCAAGCCTGGAAAAGGAGCTGCTTTCGTAAGAACCAAGCTGAAAAGCCTCAGAAGTGGAAAGGTATTGGACAAAACCTTTTCCGCAGGTGAAAAAGTAACCACCGCGAGAGTAGAAAAAAGACCCCACCAATTTCTTTACAAAGACGATCTTGGACATCATTTTATGGATACCGAGACTTTTGAACAAATGTCTCTGGAAGAGCATCTGATCGAGAGAGCCAATCTTCTAAAAGACGGGCAATTGGTCGATATTCTTGTTCATGCTGAGACAGAGACTCCGCTGTCTGTGGAGCTTCCTCCTTTCGTGGAATTGATGGTGACCTACACCGAGCCTGGAATCAAAGGAGACACTGCCACCAACACCCTGAAGCCTGCCACGGTAGAGACAGGGGCTACAGTGATGGTTCCCCTTTTCGTGGATCAAGACACCATGATCAAGGTCGACACTCGGGATGGGTCCTATTCCGAAAGAGTAAAATAATTTGTTATTGGCTGTGTCATTTCTGTAAATTACATAGCCTTTTTGTTTTTCAACCCCAACCAATGTCTAGGACATTGAACAAACCAAAACCCTATGAAAGCTAAAGAGATTCAGGAACTGATCGATTACATTTCCAACTCAGGCTTGGCAGAAGTCAAGATAAAAACAGAGGAATTCGAACTTTCCATCAAGAAATACGCAGAATCAAGTGCAGCTCCTGTACAGCAAGTGGTAGCAGCTCCTGCACCAGCTCCGGTAGCATCCGCTCCGGCTCCTGCACCTGCCCCGGCTCCTACTCCAGCGGCGACACCATCCAACCTTCTTGAGATCAAATCCCCGATGATTGGAACTTTCTACCTCACTCCCAATCCTGATGCAGCGCCATTTGTCACTGAAGGCGCGACAATCAAAGCTGGTCAAACCGTCTGCATCATTGAGGCAATGAAGCTTTTCAACGAAATCGAATCTGAAATTTCAGGTAAAATTGTGAAAATCTTGGTCAGCAATGCTACTCCTGTAGAATACGATCAGCCCTTGTTCTTGGTAGACCCAGCAGGTTGATTTTTTCACTAAACCTAAAAAAGCGTGTTTAACAAAATTCTAATAGCAAACCGGGGAGAAATAGCCCTCCGAATCATCCGTACCTGCAAGGAAATGGGGATCAAAACTGTGGCTGTTTATTCCACCGCTGACAAGGACAGTCTCCATGTCCGATTCGCAGACGAAGCTGTATGTATCGGTCCTGCACCCAGCAGAGAATCCTACCTCAATATCCCAAGAATAATCGCAGCTGCCGAGATTACCAACGCCGATGCAATCCATCCAGGCTACGGATTCCTTTCCGAAAACGCCGAATTCTCCAGAATCTGTGAAGAATACGGAATCAAATTTATCGGAGCCTCTCCCGACATGATCGGAAAGATGGGAGACAAAGCCACCGCAAAAGCCACCATGAAAGCTGCCGGTGTACCCACCATTCCTGGCTCTGATGGGCTGTTGGAAAGTGTGGCTCAAGGCAAAAAAATAGCTGCCGAAATGGGCTATCCGGTCATTCTGAAAGCTACTGCAGGAGGTGGTGGAAGAGGAATGCGGATCGTCAAAGAAGAAAAAGAATTCCAAAAAGCCTGGGACGATGCAAGAATGGAGTCGGGAGCTGCTTTCGGAAATGATGGACTCTACCTCGAAAAATTTGTAGAGGAACCCAGGCACATCGAAATCCAGATAGTCGGAGACCGAACCGGCAAGGCTTGTCACCTATCCGAAAGAGATTGCTCCATCCAACGAAGACATCAGAAATTAGTCGAAGAGACACCTTCTCCCTTCATTACGGACGAACTCCGGGAGGAAATGGGGAAAGCGGCCATCAAAGGAGCTGAAGCCATCAAATACGAAGGAGCAGGTACCATTGAATTCTTGGTAGACAAGCATCGCAACTTCTATTTTATGGAGATGAACACCCGAATTCAGGTGGAGCATCCCATTACAGAGGAAGTCACCGACTTTGATTTGATCAAAGAACAAATCAAGGTAGCTGCGGGAGAGACCATATCAGGAAGAAACTATTACCCAAAGCTCTTTGCTATGGAATGTAGAATCAACGCAGAGGATCCGACCAACGGATTTCGACCTAGCCCTGGAAAGATTCTCAACCTACACCTCCCAGGAGGAAGAGGCGTACGCGTCGACTCCCATGTCTATGCAGGATATGTGATTCCACCGAATTACGATTCCATGATTGCCAAGCTGATTGTAAGTGGCCAGTCTCGGGAAGAGGTAATCGTGAGGATGAAGCGGGCTTTGGAGGAATTCGTCATCGACGGGATCAAAACCACTATTCCTTTCCATATAGCCTTATTGGAGAACAAGCAATTCAAGGAAGGGGATTTCACCACGAAGTTTTTGGAAACATTTGACTTCTCGGTGATCAAAGGGTAATGCTGTTCTAATTCTTATTGGAAGAGGCTGTCTCAAAAGTGAAGTTTGTCACATTGAGTGAAGTCGAAATGTCCTCCGGAAAGCTGGAAATGGCCTTCGATTTCGAGACTCCCGTCTCTCAAGCGCTCAGGCTGACAACAAAACGATTTATGAGACAACCTCTTTTTTTTATTTCTGTCTACCAATATCCCCCACCCGAAGAAACCGCTAATGCATAAATCCCAAAAAGTATCCCCAGAGCACTTAACAAACCGAGGGCAACTGTTGCTTCGGTACTTACTCTCCTAGTGTAAAGTCGCTCGATCTCCCCGATTGGAAATTCAAAATTCTGGCTTGGATATACCCTTTTTCCATTTTTTCCCCAAAGCTTCCCTACAACCTTATCCTCCTTCACCTGAATGAAAGTCATCTTGTAAGTTTCTTCAGAAAGAGTAATGAGGTGAATCTTATCTCCTTCTATCAGTTTGTGTAGAGATTCTTTGACAAAAGGACCATCTTGCAGCTCTTTTGAAACTTTTGGCTGTAGATTTTCCACGTTTCTATAGGTTTTGCAGGAAAAAGTAATCCCAAGAATTGCCAAACCTAAAGCGAAATGAAGTACAG
This sequence comes from Algoriphagus confluentis, assembly GCF_036245625.1. Classification (NCBI taxonomy): domain Bacteria; kingdom Pseudomonadati; phylum Bacteroidota; class Cytophagia; order Cytophagales; family Cyclobacteriaceae; genus Algoriphagus; species Algoriphagus confluentis. The sequence goes on along the minus strand of NZ_BTPD01000003.1, from coordinate 24,075 downwards.
ATTTTTTCATAGGACCAATATTTCCAGCAAGGTAAATTCACTCGAAATCAAATCCTTATGCGTTTGCTCTTAACTTTATTGATTATCCAAAATGACGGATTTTTATTTTGCAAATAGCACTAAAGAGGATCATTAATTCGGTAATTTATGATTTGACTTGATCAATATTTTTGCAATAAAGTCAGGATGCCTTTTTTAAAATTTTTCCATAACTTTTAGCCTAAACAATTTTCCCAAATGTCCGCCTTGTCGAAAATTCTTGCTGCTTCTCTTGCCCTGACCTTAGGATTAGCTTCCTGCAAAACTTCCTCCACAGATCAGGCGGACCTTTTGGCTACAGATCAGGTCAGCTATAATTTTCACATTCGTCCCATTCTATCTGACAAATGCTTTGCTTGTCACGGTCCGGATGCCAATAAAAGAGAAGCCGATCTCAGACTGGACACAGAGGAAGGGGCCTTTGCCTCACTGAAAGAAAACCCGGGAAAGTTTGCATTAGTCTCAGGCAATCCATCCGAATCGGAAGTCTATCACCGCATCACCTCAGCAGATCCCGGAGAGGTAATGCCACCACCTGAATCCAATCTTTTCCTGACAGAATCAGAAATTACCCTCATCAAAAAATGGATCGAACAGGGTGCAAAGTATGAGCCCCATTGGGCTTTCATGCCTATTGAAAAGCCCCAAATTCCCAAATCAGACTGGGGATCAAACGAAATTGACCCTTTTGTCTTCCAAAAAATGAAAGAAAGAGGCTTAAGTCCCAATCCTGAAGCCAACTCATTCGCCTTGATCAAAAGAGCCAGTTTAGACCTTACGGGGCTTCCCCCTAGTCCCGACTTGCTTACCAAGTATGCAGGATTTAAAAACGGAAACACCTACGGTAAGCTCTTGGATGAACTTCTCTCCCAACCTGCCTTTGGAGAAAAATTGGCCATTCTCTGGCTCGATATTTCCAGATACTCAGATAGCTATGGATATCAGGACGATGAATTTCGGTCCCAATGGCCCTACAGGGACTGGTTGATTCATGCTTTCAACAAAAACTTGCCATACAATGAATTTCTCACTTGGCAGCTAGCCGGGGACCTTATACCTAATCCCACCAAAGAGCAAATCTTGGCTACTGCCTTCAACAGAAACCATAAGTACACCGAGGAAGGGGGCGTCATTCCTGAGGAATACCGCATCGAATATGTATTGGACAAAACCAATACTTTCAGTAAAGGAATCTTGGGAATCACCATGGAATGCGCGCAATGCCATGACCACAAGTACGATCCCTTTTCTCAGCAGGAATACTATGAGCTTTTTGCCTTCTTCAATAATTCCAGAGAGAAAGGATTTGAAGGGGATATCAGCCAAACCAAACCAGCCAAAACTCCCATTCTCTGGGTGGAACGAGAGGACTTGGACGGAATTCTCAGCTTCATAAATCACCCAGACACTACCCAACTCCTCATCTCGGTGATGGGGGAATTGGACGAATCAGAGAAAAGAACCACCTACATTCTGGACCGAGGAGTTTATGATGCTCCCACAGTCCCTGTGACTGCCTCTACTCCCTCCTCCATTTTGGAATTTGATGAGGCCTATGAGAAAAACCGCCTCGGACTGGCCCAATGGGCGACATCAAGAGAAAATCCACTTACCTCCCGAGTATTTGTCAATCTGATCTGGCAGGAAGTCTTTGGAAAAGGAATCGTCAAATCCGCAGGAGATTTTGGAATGCAGGGAGATCTGCCCACACACCCTGAACTGCTTGATTGGTTAGCAGCCGACTTCATGGAGAATGACTGGGATATCAAGCGGCTTTTGAAGCAAATCATGAGCTCCTCTACCTATCGTCAGTCTGCAGAAATCTCCAAAAAACACCTCGAAATAGATCCGGAAAATCTGTACCTCTCCCGTTCTTCAAGATTGAGATTACCGGCTGAAAATATTCAGGACTTAATCCTGGCAAGCAGTGGGCTACTAGTCACGGAATTGGGAGGTCCGAGCGTCAAGCCCTATCAGCCTTCCGGACTTTGGGAAGCGGCTACTTCAGGCCGTGGCACATTAGCTACCTACATTCAAGACGAAGGAGAAAAACTTTACCGAAGAGGCATCTACAACTTCATCAAACTGACAGTACCTCCACCCAAAGCGATCATCTTTGATTCAAGCAATCGCGACCGCTGCGAAATCTCCCGAAACCGCACCAACACCCCGCTACAGGCCTTGGTAATGATGAATGACCCCATGGTCTTGGAAGCAGCGAGGGTCTTGTCTACCAAGCTTTCAGAAAAGCATACCAACCCCGAAAAAGCAATAGAGGAAGCTTTCCTTCGGATCCTTTGTCGGGAAATGAAATCCCAAGAAAAAAACCTTCTGAAAAAGTATTTTGATGAAGAGCTGGAGTATTTCAATACCCATCCAGAAGAGGTTGAAAAGACTCTGAATATAGGAGAGTATCCGATGAGCACAAGTGCTATCACAGCAGAAAATGCAGCTTTGATGCAAGTCATTATGAGTCTTTATAATTTGGAAGAAACCATTACCAAGAGCTAAAATGGAAAAGGAAATAGTAGAGCAGGGATTGAATCACAACCGAAGGAAGTTTCTTTCCAGACTAAGCTTAGGCATAGGAAGCGTGGCATTGGGTTCCTTGATGATTCCGGATTTGTTCTCAGGCAAAAGTGGAAGTGAAGAGGCAATCATGCAGGCCCTGCCTCATTTTGCACCGAAGGCCAAGCGAATCATTTATTTGTTTCAAAACGGAGCTCCCTCCCAGTTGGAAACCTTTGATTACAAGCCCTTATTGACCAAAAACTTTGGACAGGAACTGCCCGAATCTATACGAATGGGGCAGCGATTGACCGGAATGACCGCGGGTCAAAGCTCTTTCCCATTGGTGGGTTCCTACTTCGAATTCAATCAATACGGACAAAGTAGAGCCTGGATTTCCTCTCTCTTCCCTCATTTAGCTTCGGTAGTAGACGACTTGTGCATAGTCAAATCCATGCATACCGAAGCGATCAACCATGATCCGGCATTGACCTTCTTCCAGACTGGAGCCCAAGTGGGCAATCGCCCCAGCATGGGTTCTTGGCTCAGCTATGGCCTGGGAAGTGAAAATGAAAATCTTCCTGCCTTCTGTGTCCTTCTGAGCCGCGGCAAAGGGAATGGGCAAGGTGTATATTCCAAGCTTTGGTCCAGTGGATTTCTCGATGCGAGGCATCAGGGAGTCCAGTTTTCCAACTCGGAAGACCCGGTGCTCTACCTCTCCGACCCGGATGGAATGACTAGGGATCAGCGAAGAAAAATGTTGGACCACTTAGCTGCAATGAACGATTTAAGCTATCGAGAATTCAACGACCCGCAGATCACCACCAAGGTGCAGCAATACGAAATGGCCTTTCGCATGCAGACTGCTGTACCAGAAATAACGGACGTAAGTAAAGAACCCGATAGCATAGTAAAGCTGTATGGACCGGAATGTTTGGTGCCCGGAACCTATGCGGCCAATTGCCTTTTGGCGAGGAAACTCTCCGAAAATGGCGTTCGCTTTGTTCAACTTTACCATCAGGGATGGGATGCTCATGACAACCTGCCCAATCAGATGATCGGTCAAGCCAAGGATGTGGACCAAGCCTCGGCAGCTTTGATTACCGATCTTAAGCAACGAGGCCTATTGGACGAAACTCTGGTGATTTGGGGTGGGGAATTTGGCAGAACCAATTATTGTCAGGGAAAGATTGCCCCTACGAATTATGGACGGGATCATCACCCCAGGGCCTTCTCCATTTTTATGGCCGGAGGCGGAGTCAAATCCGGGATGGTCTATGGAGAAACAGATGATTTTGGATACAATATCACCGAAAACCCGGTTCACGTTCACGATTTCCAAGCCACAGTGCTTCATCTGATGGGAATAGATCATGAAAAGCTGACCTACAAGCATCTGGGAAGACGGTATCGACTGACCGATGTCCATGGTAAAGTAGTCAAAGACCTGATTGCCTGATTTATGAGGCAGTATTCGAACGCAATTTATTGGCTGGAAAATCTCCTGTTTTTTTGGGGAGGTTTGACCTTGATTTTGGTCATTGGAGGAGAATCTTTGCTAGTCCCAGCATGGGTTCAAGTCATGGGAAGACTACATCCTCTAATCCTCCATTTTCCTTTGGTCATCCTCTTATTGGCTGTTGGCGTGGTGTGGTTTGGGGATATAAATTGGAGATCTCAAACCAAAAACTTGCTCCTCTTGGGTGCAAATTTGGCTGGGATGACCGTAGTAGCCGGTTTGATTTTGGCTACAGAGGACTATGACGGAGACTCACTTAATTGGCATAAATGGCTGGGAATCATATCGTTGTTTTTATCTATTGGAATTTATTTTTTAAGCAAAAAATCCATAAAAGCACTTAAATTTTCCTCTTCAGCTTTGGCTGTGATCTTGGTCATGGCAGGGCATTTTGGTGCCAACCTTACTCATGGAGAAGACTTTCTTTTTGAGCCTCTTTTAGCTAAGGAAACTGAAGAAGTAACTCTGCAAGAAGCGGAGGTTTTTGCCCATATGGTACAGCCAATTCTGGAGAGCAAGTGTGTGGCTTGTCATAAAGAAGGCAAAATCAAAGGAGAACTCAGATTGGATCTGATTTCGGGGATCCAAAAAGGCGGAAAAAGCGGGCCTTTTGTGGTCGCCGGCGATCCATCGGCCTCTCTCTTTTTCAAGCGAATCCATTTACCTCTGGAAGATAAAGAACATATGCCTCCCAAAAACAAAACGCAACTTACTGAGGAAGAAATGGAGATTCTGGAGCAGTGGGTGACCGAGGGGGCTGATTTTGATCAAAAAGTGAAAGACTTGGCTTCGGACACTCCTTTATTTCAATTGGCTTCTCAACGCTTTTCATCTGAAACTTCCTATTCTTTTGAAGCCGCAAGTCCAGAAAAGGTGGAAAAACTGAATAATTTTTTCAGAAAGGTTAAGCCCATTTACCCAGGTTCCCCAGCTTTGGAGGTAGCTTATTTTGGAAGTTCGGCATTTGATCCCAATTCCCTGAATGAGCTGAAATCAGTCCAGAACCAGATTGTAAAAGTCAATCTCAACCGAATGCCGCTTAAAGGCGTGAATTTGGATGTTTTAAATGGTCTTTCCCACTTGGAAGAGCTTCAACTTAACTTTTCAGAAGTGAGTTCAAGCCAATTAAAAAAACTTGAGGGAAACCCTTCCTTGCGTAGGCTGGCGATTTCAGGAAATAGCCTAGGTCCTGAAATCCTACCCGTTTTGGAGTCTTTTCTCAATTTAACTCACCTTTATTTTTGGCAAAGTGCTCTTACTGAAGAAGAACAAAATCAGCTTTCCGCAGCGCTACCTGGGGTAGCCATAGACTTTGGTTTCGATGCTAGCCAGGTGGTCTATCAATTGAATCCTCCCAAAATCGAGTACGATCAGCTGATGTTTGAAGATGAAATCAAAGTCACTATCAAGCATCCCATTCCCAGTGTGCAAATCAGATACACCCTAGACCAAACAGAACCTGACAGTCTGAATTCAAACTTATACTCAGGACCATTTTCCATAGACGAAACCTCCACAATTCGTACCAAGGCTTTTGCTGCTGAGTGGATAGGTAGTGAAGAAGACCAAGTCGTGCTATTCAAAAAGGGGAAATCCCCCAAATCTTGGAACCTAATCACACTTCCCAATCCAAAATATAAGGCAAACGGAGCCTCTACCTTGTTTGATGGAATCAAGGGAAAAGCCAATCATACTTCCGGAGAATGGCTAGGTTACTCAGAACAAGCCTTGGAGCTGGAAATTTTTCTGGAAGAAAACCAGTCACCAAAAGAGCTGAAAATCGGACTTCTTCTTCATGAGGGAGCTTACATTTTTCCTCCTGCGGAGGCGGAGTTTTGGGTTGGAAACATTCAGGGCTGGAAAAAACTGGAATCCCATCCCCTCTTAGTCTCTGAAAAAATCAAGGAACCCAGATTTGATTTACTCAGTCAGCACCTACCCGAGGAGGATTTCGATAGAATCAAAGTCAAACTAAGCCCAATCCAACGGCTTCCCTTCTGGCATCCCGGAGCTGGGGCCAAGGGATGGGTTTTCGTGGATGAAATTTATTTGTATTAATCGGATTGATTTATGGAAACGGAGCCTTTCAAAAGGTATTATCAAGTCATCGAAGAAAAGCTAAACAAAGCCTTTAGACAAAAAAGTGAAATTCGGCTAGCCGCAACCTGGATCGCTCAATGTATACAGTCCGGGGGATGGATCTACACTTCCGGTACCGGTCACTCCCACATGATGGCAGAAGAGATTTTCTATCGGGCAGGAGGGTTTGCACGGGTAAGACCTATTTTGGACCCTCCGCTGATGCTCCATGCAGACGCCTCTGGAAGCACTGAAATAGAACGAAAGGAAGGCTATGCAGAGCAGCTGCTCAAAGACTACCAGATGAATGAAAAGGATGTTTTTATCATTTCATCCAATTCAGGAAGAAATCCGGTCAGCATCGAAATGGCCCAATTAGCGCAGAAGGCAGGTACAAAAGTCATCACCATTACCAATCTCTCTCATAGCAAATCCGTGGATTCCAGACACTCTTCAGGCAGCAAGCTTTTTCAGGTTTCGGATGTTTTCCTGGACAACTGCGGAGAAATCGGCGACGCCTCGATCGAATTTGAAGGCTTTTCTAGCCGAGTAGGTGCTACTTCTACGGTCATTGGAGCAGCTTTGCTTCAGGCAATTTTGGTACAAGCAGTGGGGATGCTGTTGGAAGAAGGAAATCACCCAGAAATCTTCAACAGCTCCAATTCCGACCAAGGAGAAGCTGAAAATGAGCTATTGATCGAAAAATACAAACCTAAGGTCAAAGGCTTGTAACTTTATCTATCGGGAATCAGGTGGATTAATCAGCCGTTTCCCGGAAGTTGAATCCACCAAACTGCTCTCGGAGCCGGGGCAGTTCCTTTTGCCTTAATAGGTAGACAAACCCATCCCATTCCTCAGCACGGGCCTTTTTCATCTCTACTTCGGATTCCAAGAAAGACCAAATTGGATCACCTGCCCAGGATCTTTCTACATAGCCCAGCATTTTTGGCAAAAGATAATATTCCATCATATCGGGAGATTTGACCGTTTCAGTCCAGAGTTGACCCGATACCCCGATTATATTGGATTTTCCCTTTTCCGTCAGTGGTGCAAATCGGGCTTCAGCTACCTTCCAATCCCATGTATTGCCATCAATGGTCTGATCATGAGAAAGGTAAAGCCTACCTGGCACAGTCTTCCAAGCCTGATAGGTATCCACTACCCCACTCCAGGTATGTCCCCGCTCATCCGGGTCCCAGCTGTACGCCAAATCAAAATAGAAATTTGCACTGGAGCAGATTACTACTGGATAGCCTGCATTGGCCAATCTGTAGGCCATGTCCTCCCCTCCCCAGCCGGCTACTGCATTCCAAGCATATAGCCTCCAATTTTGGTCAGAAAACTTTTCATTGGGAACGATCTGCTCTCCTTCATGGCTTTGACCGATTTCTTCCCATCCTCCGTGACCAATTCCTTCCTTCTTGAGCAATTGGGCTACTCGATACCGGAAATAATCATTCAAGTCTTCACGCTCGATTTCAGGATTTTTGGCCAAGAAATCATCACAAATCGGCGAGGCTTTCCATGCGCCCCTAGGTACTTCATCCCCTCCCGTATGCCAAGACAGGAGGGGAACTTGAGCTTCCGAATACATGGTCTTGATCTCCCGAATCAGTTTTTCATAGAATGCATAAGTAGACTCCTGACAAACGCAGACTGTGTTTCCTTTGAAGTTTTGTGCAGAGAGGTATACGGATCGGTCATCAGGGTCTGCCAATCGATAACGAAGGGCTTCTTCTGGTTTTCCCGCTTTCATCAATTCCCGATAGCGCTTTTCCATCGCCAAAATCGCCGCTCGGGAATGGGCAGGAACTCCCAACTCAGGAATTACCTCGATATGAAGAGAGTGAGCATAGGAAATTATCTCTTTGAAGTCTTCCTTGGAATAGAATCCAGTACCACTGGGACTTTGATCGGGATAAGCCCCCGAACTGTAATAAGGCCAAAGAAAATCTTGCTCATCTCTTGAAAATCCGCGTCTTCCACCAAAATCGGTCAATTCGGGTAAGCCGGGTATTTCAATTCTCCATCCCTCATCATTTGCCAAATTGAAATGAAAAACATTCAATTTGTAAAAGGACATCAAGTCCAGCAGTTTGAAGATTTGTTCCTTGGGTTGAAAGTTTCGGGCGACATCCAAAAACAACCCTCGGTAGCCAAAGGCCGGTTCGTCTTCAATTTCTACCTGAGAAAGAAGCAATTCATCCGTTCCTTTTCCCCAAAAATCAGCTGGCATCATGGCCAAAAAGGACTGGACCCCATACAGCGCACCTTGTGCAGACGTGGCTGATATGACCACCTTTCGATCTTCAATCCGAATCCGATAGGCTTCTTTTCCCAGCCCGTCCACTTGATTCACTTGGATGGTGATTGGTTTTTCCTCTCGGTTTATCTTGGGCTTGTAGCCCATTTTGATACGCTGAAGCAAAAAAGCCGCAACATCCGAAAACTCAGGATCTCCTACCACCCCCAAGCCTGCATTTTTCACTCGACCTGTTGGACCATGGTATTTCCATCGCTTGGGTGAGGGTAAAAAAGGAGGAAGCTGGCTTTCTTCCCATTCTTTTTTGGAAATGAGGTTTTCTTCATGAGCAACAGGAAGGGAAGTTTCTTCAATCATTTGCAAGAGATCCTGCTTGCTTAGGGATTGAGTTTGGTATTCCCTGACCTCAAAAAAGGAGCGGTCAGCCCGCTCGAAGATCAGCCCCTCTGGTGCATAGGAGTTTTTCAAAAATGCTCCTTGACTTTTGTATGGGATGACCAAAGTGTCCCCAGGGGCCATAGCCGGTGACTTGGATTTCCCCTCTATGACAAAAAAATCCCCTTGTAAATGCCTAAACCTTAATTCTTCATGCAGAGATTGAGTGGCCACAGAAATAAATATCGTGTTAAAATAGAGATTCCACCCCTCTTCCAAGGTCTTATCCGAAGTGTTGATGAGCGTGAGCTTGGCTTGGTGGTATTCCTGATTTCCGAATTGATTTTCAACCAATTCCCATCGGGCAGATACTTGCCCAAAGGATTCCAAATAGCCAAGAATGAGGGCCAAAAGGAAAACCGCTTTATAGATTGACCGCATAGAACAAAGAAAAGGTGATTGCAATAAGGATAAAAATATTGACCAGAATTCATATAACTGACATTTTTTAAGGCTTAATTGTATTTTTTTATGACATCAAAATTACCTAGTTTAATCCGTGCAGAGGGAAAGCTATTTTCTTTACTGATTTTATGAATCAAAACTTAATCAGAAAACAGGCAGTAGTATATTTTTCGGATATCGTGGGCTACACCCGATTGATGGGAAAGGACGAAGACGGGGCTTTTCAGCTAATGAAAGAAAACCTAAAGGTTCATCAGCGAATCTTTTCCAAACATGGGGGACAAATCATCAAGGAATTAGGCGACGGAATTTTGGGTGTTTTTGAAAATCCTGAAGGAGCAATCAAAGCTTCTTTGGAAATCCAGCGGGAGATCATCGTCAAAGGAAAATTTCAGTTGAGAATCGGGCTGCACTGCGGAGACATTATTTTTGACCATGGGGATGTCTTTGGTGATGCGGTCAATCAAAGTTCCAGGATCCAAAGTGTCGGAATACCCTCCAGTATTCTTCTTTCGGATCAGCTTCACCGGACCCTTTCAGAAGACATTACCGATCAGACTGTTCGATTAGGAGGATTTAATCTCAAAAATGTCGAACAAAAAGTAGAACTCCATGCTTTGACCATTCCTCCTCTCGCTATTCCCAAAAGAGCAGATGTCCTTCAAAACATCAGGTATCAGGAGCGAAGTCCATGGAAATACTGGATGGGCATCGGAATCGTATTTTTGTTGCTTACGATGGTGACTTATTCGGTATTTTGGAAAGGAAACGTCTGGGAAAAAGACAAATCTGTGGCTGTATTGCCTTTCGTCAACCTTAGCGGAAATCCGGAACTTGACTACTTCACGGACGGATTGACCGAGAATCTGATTGGGCAATTGACCAAAATCAATTCCATCAAGACCATTTCCTACCTGACTATGGCAGAATACAAAGGTGCCCTTCTCCCCTTGGACTCCCTTGCTAATGCTCTGGATGTGAGTACCATTCTCAAGGGTACAGTGGAGCAGCTTAATTCTGGATATAGATTTAAACTCCAACTGATCGATACAGATGAAAACAAAAACATTTGGACAGATGAGTATACCAGACAGGGACCGGATATCACCCAAATTCAAAATGAAATCGCAAGGGATATCGCCAGAGTTTTGAATGCTCAACTGACTGCTGAGGAGTCCATTCAGATAGGGAAAGGAGAAACAGCCAATGCAGAAGCATACGATTTGCTTTTCCAGGCAAAACAGCTGTACTACGCAGGATTTGGCGATTCGAATTTGTTTTTCGAAGCGGCAGAATTGCTTAAAAAAGCCATAAATCTAGATCCAAACTATGCCTTGGCCTACACTTGGCTGGCCAAAACCTATTTTCAGATAGCCTACGACGAGCCCAAAGGTCCTTGGTATGATTTAAGTTTGGAAATGAGCTCCAAGGCCTTGGAGTTGGAGCCAAAGCTTGCCGAGGGCTATAGCGCACGGGGCATGGTCTATTATGATTTGGGGCAATACACCAAAGCCAGAAATACTATGGAAACGGCATTGTCATTTCAGCCTAATCTAAGCGATGCCATAGGGAATTTGGCTACTACCAATTTTGCCAGTGGCAATCTACTGGCTGCCTTGAATCTACAGAAAAAAGCCGCTGATCTGGGTCCAAGTTCTCATTTGCCTTATCAGAATTTGGGATGGATTTACAAAATCCTGGGCAGATTCAAGGAAGCCAATCGATACTTTGACCGATCTCTGGAAATCAGCAAAAATTCGACTACCTATGAGTTAAAGGGCATTTCCTTGATCGAGCAGGGAAAAAAAGAAGAGGCACTTCAATTGCTGGACCTGCTTTCACTCAAGGATAGCTCCGAATTCCACGTGAGGGTGGCAGGCTCAATCTTATTCTATTCCAATGAATATGATTCTGCTTTTAATGTTTGGAGCATTTCTATCAACAGAAGTTTAAAATCAGGATTTGACAAGTTCTACAGCACGCCCATCAATTACGCCTACCTGTTAAAAAAACGGGGAGAAAATCAATTCGCTGACTCTCTTTTGAATGCCATTGTTCAGATTAAAGTAGAAGCCATGAGCCTAGGTTCAGAGGAGTATTACCTCCCCTTGGAAATCTCCACTGCATATGCTGTAAAAAACCAATATCCTGAGGCCATCAAATATTTACAAATCGCCTACGAGAGAGGGTGGAGAGATTACTTTTTTGCGGAGTTCAATCCTGCCTTTGAAGGATTAAAAAATGACAGCCGATACAAAAAGATCATCTCCCAGATCAGAGATGACCTCAATCGAATCAATCAGGAACTGAATTCTACCTCCCTGCAAAGGGATAAATAACTCCTTGGAAGGATTCCCTTCTGATAGAGGAAGGAGCACCTCCCTTGGAATGGATCAAGCCGGCTACCAAAGCAGCTGCCATAGAAGTGCCTGACATCACAGCATACTGATTTCCGGGATAGGTAGAAAACAAATTCTCTCCAGGCGCCATCCAATCGATGGATGGAGAACCCCAGTTGCCCGTAGCACTAAAACCGGTAAATCCTTCGCAAGTAAAGTCATAGGAACCGACGGTGAAGATATTGGGTCCATCTATGCAGCCTGGAAGATTTTGATTGGCTGGCCCGCTATCATTGCCTGCAGACATGACAATGAATAGGCCCTTTTCAGACAAATCGGAAATTACCTGACTCAAAAAGGGGTTGGAATCGGGACAATTTGGGATTCCGGAATCTCCCAAACTCATCAATACCACATCCCCCTTTTGGCCATATTTTTCTACATGATCCAAAGCCAAAACCAAATTGGACCAGGAGCCGTAACCGCCCTTATCCAAAACTTTTACCGGTATAATCATCGCCCCAGCAGACATGCCCCGCACTCCGGGATTTCCCTTTCCCAGGCCCGCTGCCAATCCGGCACAGTGGGTACCGTGTCCCGCCAAATCTTCAAACGGATTGGAATCTCCGGGGACGAAGGAAGCGGCCAATCGGCGGTTTCGCGTCACATTCAAGTCCACATGCCGGGCATCTACTCCAGAATCTATGATCCAAATCGCAGATCTCCTGCCGTTAAATGATTCTGAACCTCCCATGAGGCCCACGGCGCAACTGGCCTGAATGGAGGGATTGTAATAGTCTTCGCTATTCAATTCAGCCCCTTGCATTCGGGCACGAGTCTGCATCCTTGCCCGAGTTTGCATGACAAAATCCTCAAAAACCCCTTCTACCTCGGGATCTTCCTCGATTTCCCGAACTTGATTTGGGTCCAACTCAGCCACAAAGCCCACCCCAGCGTCGGCAAAGGGTTTGATCCGATTGGCACTCAATCGTCTTGCCTGTGCAAACTGGTTGACACGGGCAAGTTTTCTGTCGCGAATCTGTTTATTGATTTTTTCTTGGGTATCTCTGTCTTCGCTATTCATTCGGCTTTTCCGGATGGGTTCTTCGAAAGAATCCCTCATCAGGATAACGTATTTTTTGTGTTGGCAATGGGCAGAAACGACTAAACTAAAAAACAAGATTATTGTAAATGTATTCTTCATTTATATTGAATTAATTGGTTGTATTTGCTTTTGGTCCAAAAACTGATGATCAGTTTCCAGTTTTTTCGGAACTAAATCAGTTACTTTTCCCAAATGAAAAGACTGAATGGAGGGAATTACCTTTCTGGAACAGGATAGGAGGTCCCGAGTGAATCTACTATTGATGTTTTCGTATTCAGATTTCCCCTAGTCAAATGCAATAATCCTGACATCAGCGCGGCAGACAAAGAGGTGCCTTCCATGACCGCATATTTATTGTTTTCAGGATAGGTAGTGAAAATATAATCACCGGGTATGGCCCAATCAATTGGAGGATTTCCAAAATTGGAGTAGTAGGAGTACTTAATTTCCTCTGTAGGGTAGTCGAGTTTGAATGAGGCGATGGTAAATATGTTTTCTCCTTCTGCACAGGCAGGAAGGTATTGCGAAGCGGACACAGGAGAGGAAGGTCCAAAGGAATTTCCGGCAGCTATTGAAAAGAAAATGCCATTTTTAGCCATTCTCCATATTGTCGAAAACAGACCATATTGATGACAATTTCTGATTTTATTGCCCAAACTTAGGTTGACTATATCCCCTTGTTTGGCCTTATTTCTGATGATGTAGTTGAGTGCACGCAAAATATCGGAGTAACTGGCCTCAGAATTTTTCCCAAAAACTTTCACGGAAACCAATTCAGCACCCGGTGATACCCCTGTCATCCCAATGAGAGTGGTATCTTTAGAAAAATTGATGTTTTTGGGAATGGCCGCGATCACGCCTGCCATAGCGGTGCCATGTCCCCAGCTGTCATTTCCAGGTGAACCATCCACAAAGGACTTACTCAACCTCATATTTACCAGGCCTATCAAATCCTGATGATTGGAGTCAATCCCTGAATCAATGACCCATACTTTTGCACTCGATACCTGAGCCGTGTCTCGAAGTTGCCCTCCTCCCAAATACAAGACCGCTTCACTCGTGTAGCCGGCTACATTGTAGCCCCAACTTGGATTTTGTTGCATTCTAGCCCGAATAGTCTGTGGTAGCGGTGTGTTGCCGTTTTGCATTCTAGCTCTGGGGTTTTGCAAATAGAAAAAGAAATCCGACTGCACATCTTCAATATCTCCATTCCCCTTTTGAGTCAATAGCTTCCTGATGATCGCATTGGAGGAATCTTGGAAATAGAAACCCGATACGGCATCTACAAAGACCTGCTCCGGATCAAGTTCCAGCCCATAGTTTTTTGCCAATTTGGTAATTGAATTGATTTTGGCCAAAGTCGCTTTTTCTATTACCTCTTCATTTTCACTTTTAGGACCAAGGGGAAACTCATCAAGTATAGGCTTGTATTTATCCTGATTTAAAAAGACCAGATAGGAATGCTTAATAATGGTAGAATCTTCCACTCCGTAAGGATTTAAATTCTCCAAATCCGTCTTGTCCAGTGCATATTCCTTTTCCTGACAGGAAAAAAGAAAAATTGAGCCGATGATTACTAAGAATAAATTTTTCATAGTCAAAAGATTAAAGACAAAAGTCAATATGTGAACTACGAGAAAATATACATAGAAATAATTCAATAAATCCATTCTTTTTATAATTTTCTAAGTCAAAAAAGTATAAATCGAAGAAATAGGACACAAAAAAACTGAGGGTAGAATTGACAAACTTCACTACAGAAAAATTATCTTTTGATCTGCATTAAAAATCCCCAAAAATGACCATCGACCATCAATCCAAAATCCTCAGCAACCGCTACCTCGCTTTGGATGTCCTTAGAGGCATGACCATTGCCTTTATGATTATCGTCAATACCCCGGGAGATTGGGGAAACCTCTATGGACCCTTGGCCCATGCGGATTGGCACGGATTCACCCCAACGGATTTGGTCTTTCCGACCTTTCTTTTTGTGGTCGGCAATGCCATGAGCTTTGCCTTGAAAAAACTTAAGGATATGAGTCCCGGTCAGTTTTACAAAAAGGTATTTAAGCGGGCATTTCTCATCTTCCTTATTGGTTGGCTGCTCAATGCCTTTCCTTTCTTTGATTACAATGAAGCTGGAAAGATTGCCTTTATTGATCTCTCTGAGGTGAGGCTTTTGGGCGTTTTGCAACGTATTGCCTTGTGTTATCTTCTCGCTGCCTTGACCTTGTATTGGGGTGGGGAAAAGGGAGGTTGGATATTCTCCGGTGCAGCATTGATTATTTATTGGCCCATCATGTATTTCTTCGGTGATGCAACAGATCCCTATAGTCTCACAGGCAATGCACAGATCAAACTGGATCTCGCGCTGATCGGAGAAAAAAGAATGTATATGGGAGAAGGGATTCCATTTGACCCAGAGGGCATTCTGAGTACCTTGACCTCCACGGTAAATGTGATTGCAGGATTTATGGTAGGCAAATTTATTCAGAAAAATGGGAATACACTCAAAACCGTGCAATCCCTTGTCATTTTGGGTGTGTTCAGCATTGCTTTAAGCTATTTCTGGGATATCTTTTTCCCGATCAACAAGAAAATCTGGACCAGTCCATATGTCCTATTGACCGTGGGTTGGGATCTGAGTCTTTTGGGCTTCTTGGTTTTTGTTGTTGAAATTAGAAAGTGGTCAGGATGGACGTATTTCTTTCAGGCTTTTGGAAGAAACCCCTTAATCCTATACGTGCTATCCGGGGTCGTAATTTCTGTATTTTCTATGATTCCGGTAGGTGAAAGTTCTCTGCAAGGATGGATTTACAGCTCCTTTTACACCTCTTGGCTAAGTCCAAAAAATGCCTCCTTCCTATTTGCCATCTCCTACATGTTGCTGATTTGGGTGATCGGTTACGGAATGGACAAGCGAAAGATCTATATCAAAGTATAAGCTAATGCAGGCACGCTAGCCTTAGCTAGGTGGGTATCTGTGAAATCAAGATCAATTGGTCACTTAAACTTCCTCCCATGCAATACAAAATAGCCGTCTATAACATAGCTTGGATGAGGGATCTTTTCCAACCGGATGGATCCCCAAAAACAGGGGGAAAGGAAGGAGAAAGAAGCAGAAAACTTGCCCGGATTATTCAGGCGGTAGATCCGGATTTTATGGGAATTGTGGAAGGTCCGGACACGCTGGTCAATGGGTCCAAAACAGCCACAGCCCAACTGGAAGCTTGGACCTCCGAATTCATCCCCAATCAACCTTTCCAGGCAGTTCATGGATTTCCCTCACCCGGGCAGCAAGAGCTGTGTGCAATTTTTAAGCCTGATAGAGTACGCGCCATTTTTACTCCTGAAACAGCCGAAAACGACCGCTTTGACCGGCCTTTTCTCATGGACACGACAGATCGACTGATCAAGGAACAATACAAACACTATCGACCGCCTTTGGAATTGAGTCTTTTGGACAGTCAAAATCGCTTTCTTTCCCGAATCATCCTTGCCCATACCAAATCCAAAGGAATTTTCGACAAGGTGGACTTTGCCAGGTATGAAAAATTATCCCAAAGAGACCGACTGAGACTTTTTGCAGAATGTGCCCATATCCGTCAGCGATGCGATCAATACCTGGAAAAAAACCATCCGGTCATTGTCATGGGAGACATTAATGATGGATTTGAGTTGGATTTCTACGAAAACCGCTTTTCTAAAAGCGCTGTGGAAATCCTCCTTGGAGACCTCTGGAAGCCGGATTTCATCCTCAAGCCGATCCTTCCAAAACCCAAACTCAATGCCCATGGGTGGACCCCTAATTCCTCCCGGTTTACGGATAAAATCACCAAGGATCAATTCAATGTACTCATCGACCACATACTGGTCAGTAGACAGATTCAGGTCGTGGAGGGAAAAGTCTGGAATCCTTATCTGGAAAAATCCGATCCTTCGGTTCAGTCTGTCCGGAGTCCACTTCTTGAGGTCTCCGATCATTTTCCTATAGTCTCTACCCTCAACTTCCCCTAGCCTATGGATGCAGCCACCCAAACGATGATTGACAATCTTCAGAAAAACACAGGAAAATCCTTGGAAGAATGGATTGTCCTAGTCCAAAAACAAAACCTTCAAAAACACGGAGAAATACTCAAATTTCTCAAGACAGAGCACGGATTCACTCATGGCTTTGCCAATCTGGTAGCTCACAAAGCCTTAAAATCGGATGCAGGGTCTGCAGAAGACTCCGATGATCTTGTCAAAAAGCAATACACGGGAAAAGAACACTTTTGGCCCATTTTTGAAAAGCTAAAGGCCGAAATCGAGACCTTTGGAAAAGACGTAGAACTTGCCCCGAAAAATGCCTACGTAAGCGTGAAACGAAAAAAGCAATTTGCCATGCTTATTCCAGCTTCGAAAACACGCTTCGAAATCGGAATCAATCTCAAAGGCCAAGCTGCACAGGGAATTTTGGAAGCAGAAACCAAATCCAATGCCATGTGCAGCCACAAAATCATCCTCAACCACGAAGAGCAATTCACCCAGGAAGTAGTCGATTGGCTAAAAAAAGCCTATACTGCCGCTGGTTAACCCTATTTGCCTTCATTAAAATTTAGGATCAACCTGTAAAAAACCGGTTTGATCCTTTTTTCTTTTGGGTAAATTCCCATTCAGCCTATTGCCCGACCATGAAATCAAAAAGATTTATCCCACCGGTTGCGTTACTGATTCCTGTTGTTTTCCTATCCAATTTGGTTTACGCCCAAATCTCCGAAGACACCTATCGTCGTGCCGAATATTTTCTCAGCTCCAATCTGGAGAAAGAGATCTATCACTTGGAAGTGATTCCCAATTGGCAATCCGGAAGCGAAAGCTTCCTTCACTCGACCTTTACTCGAGAAGGAAGAAAATTCTATCTGACCAAAATACGGACGTTAAAAACCGAGGAAGCTTTTGACCCGGACAGATTGAGCGAGCTGATCTTTGAAAAAACAGGGGAAAAACTGGATCCCAAAAATCTCCCAATCCAGTTTACCTCTACCCGAAACAGCCACATTATTGGATTCCGATGGAGAAACCAGGACTGGACATGGAACACCAAAGACAACTCGCTTTCCTCGATTCCATTTAGTCCGAGAAATGAGATGGAGTCCTTTTCCCCGGATAGAAAATGGAAGGCCTTTACCCGCAACTACAACCTATTTGTCCAGAATCTCCAGACGGGAGAAGAAATCCAACTGAGCAAACTGGGCACAAAGGACTTTGAGTACGCATCTTCCTACGGCTGGAGTGATTTGATTGAGGGTGAAAACGGAGTTAGGCCTTTCCGCTTTACCGTAAATTGGTCTCCCGATTCCAAAAAGATCTTTACCCAAATCGTGGATTTTCGCTTGGCAGAGAAGATGTATCTGCTTGATTTCAGTAAAGAGGAAAAATTCCGACCTGACTTGCTTTCTTACTACAGAGGATCTCCAGGAGACAGTACTGTGGTCCAATACATCCCCGTACTTTTTGATGTGGAAAGTCAGACCGAAAGGCTTTTCCCACAATTGACCTCTCCCCACTTCATCGGAATCAACCTCCGCTGGTCTCCGGACAGCCAAAGCCTGACCGGATTCTTTCTTCCCAGAGGTTTTAAATCCTACCATTTGATAGAGCTTAACTCGCAGACGGGAGATATCCGAAAAGTCTATTCTGAATCCTCCCCTACCCATGTCAATCGGGATTTCGAGTTTCAGAGACTTGAAAACGGGCAGTTCATTCTCAATTCCGAAAAATCCGGATGGAATCAACTCCATCTTTTTGACTGGAATACAGGAAAAGAAATCCATCCCATTACCTTAGGAGAATTTGTAGTCCATAAAATCACCTATTGGGATGAGGAGAAAAAACAACTTTATTTTGAGGCCTCAGGAAGAGAAGCGGGTAGAAATCCCTATTTCAATCATCTCTATCGGATCAATCTGGACGGGTCTGAACTACAGTTGCTGACTCCTGAAAATGCCCACCATGAGATTTACATTTCTCCTGACGGAAAGTATGCCGTCGATAATTTTTCCTCACCCAATCTGCCGACCCAATCGGTCCTGATTGACCTGACAGAAGGCGAACAAGTCTATAAAATCTCGGAAGCAGACCTGACCAATCTCAAAAATCGAGGCTATAAATTCCCTGTCTCTTTCACTGCCAAGGCCAAAGACCAAAAAACGGAAATACACGGCATCTATTTCCTGCCTACTTCCTTTGATCCGAAGAAGAAATACCCTGTCATTGACTACACCTACACCGGACCACACACCTCCACGGTTCCCAAATCCTTCAAATCAGCCCTTTTTGGTCATCAACAGGCTACTTCCGAGCTTGGGTTTGTAGTCGTCACCGTGGATGGTTTGGGGGGTTTTGGGAGATCCAAAGCCTTTGCAGATGTGAGTTATACTAACTTGGGAGATGGAACGACTGACCATGTATTGGCCATTACTCAACTTGCTGAAAAAGAAAAATTTCTTGACATCAACCGGGTTGGAATTTTCGGACATTCTGCGGGGGGATACGACGCTGGTCGGGCCATGCTTTTGCATCCGGATTTTTACAAAGTGGGAGTTGCCTCAGCAGGGGACCATGATTTTCGGATGGAAAAAGCCTGGTGGCCGGAGATGTATATGGGCTATCCGGTGGGAGATTATTACCACGAGCAGTCCAATATCACCAATGCCAAAAACCTAAAAGGCCATCTTCTGCTCGCCCATGGTGGAATTGACGAAAATGTAAACCCTTCTGCCACATTTAAATTTGCTGAGGAACTCATCAAGGCGGGAAAAGACTTTGATCTTTTCATCTGGCCGAGCCGAAATCACAGTTTTGGAAGACCTCCGGGGGATTACTTCACCAAAAAGCGCTGGGATTATTTCATAGAGCACCTGATGGAAGAAAAACCGATCCGTCATTATCAGCTTCAGCTTGGAAAATGAATTTTGATCAAGGGATATAGGAAAGTATTCCAAGTAGTGGAAACACAAATAGGGTTAAGTAAATTATTCTCAGAAAAAACTTTCTCCCGCCTTGCATGTTGTGGAGTCAGACCTATATTTGCCATCGAAAATGGAAAACTCCAATAGAAATATTGAATTTTTTACGAATTCCCAGCATGCACCCATGCTGCATCATTTCCATCATTCCTCTTGAGAGGAATACATTTACACCCCCATCCGGTGGTGCCGATGACAGGGATTCGGCCATTCACCAAATTTTCTTAAATCAAAAACTTTACTAGCGTAACTTGTCCCCATGGAACAAATCATCCGCATTGCCGTGCAGAAAAGCGGCCGATTATCCGATGACTCACTCAGTCTGATCAAAGAGTGTGGCATCAAGTTTTATAATGGAACCGGAAAACTCAAATCTACCGCGACCAACTTTCCGGTTGAGTTTCTTTTTCTCAGAGATGACGACATACCCGGCTATGTTGCTGACGGTGTGGCAGATTTGGGAATCGTAGGTGAAAACGAACTGGTCGAAAAAGACAAAGATGTCCTTACACTCAAAAAGCTGGGATTTTCCAAGTGTCGCCTTTCTTTGGCTATTCCAAAAGGGGAAGAGTACCCTGGAATTCACTATTTTCAAGGGAAAAACATTGCTACGTCCTACCCCAAAATCCTCGGCGATTACCTTCAGTCCCAGCAGATAAAGGCAGAAATTCACGAAATCAGTGGTTCGGTAGAGATAGCTCCAAGCATTGGTTTGGCTGAGGGAATCTGCGATATCGTGAGTTCCGGCTCCACCCTGCTGATGAACGGACTGAAGGAAGTGGAAGAGATTTTCAAATCCGAAGCGGTATTGATCGGAAATCAGGATATGGCCGATTGGAAAAAAGCCATTGTGGACAAATTGCTTTTTCGCATCAATGCTGTCCAAAAAGGAAAAAGCAATAAATACGTGCTCATGAATGTCCCCAATTCTTCCATCTCAAGAGTGATAGAATTGATTCCCGGAATGAGAAGTCCAACCATCCTTCCTTTGGCACAAGAGGGATGGTCCTCGGTCCATTCGGTGTTGAGTGAAGATCAATTTTGGGAAAATATAGAGGAACTCCGCGCTGCGGGGGCAGAAGGAATTCTGGTCGTTCCTATAGAAAAAATGGTCATTTAAGAATATAGCTAAATTCAAGAACCTTATGAAACTTTTGGTCAATCCTAGTCCGGAAAAGTGGAGAAAGCAACTGGCTAGACCTGTACAGAAAAGCAAAGAGATCAATAAAATCGTCAAGCCTATTCTTAAAAAAGTAGAAAGGACTGGGGATAAAGCCTTGATTAAATTCGCCCAGGAATACGATCATGTGAGTTTGGAACAGCTGATTGTCTCAGCGGCAGAGATTGAGGCTGCTTCCAAGTTAGTCAGCGATGACCTGAAAGAGGCCATCCATACCGCCCAAGCCAATATTGAGAAATTTCACGCAGCACAGGCCAGTGAAGAGTTGATTCTGGAAGTGATGCCGGGAGTGACCTGCAAAAGAAAAAGCGTGCCTATACAACGAGTGGGATTGTATGTTCCGGGAGGAACGGCCCCGCTTTTCAGTACCGTATTGATGCTGGGAGTTCCGGCCAGACTGGCCGGTTGCAGGGAAATTGTGCTCTGCACTCCTCCGAATAGGGAAGGGAAAATCCATCCGGCAATTCTCTATACTGCAAATCGGATTGGCATTACCAAAATCATCAAAGTGGGAGGAGCCCAAGCAGTGGCGGCGTTGACCTTTGGCACCACTTCCGTGCCTAAAGTGGATAAAATATTCGGTCCAGGAAATCAATACGTTACTGCTGCCAAGCAACTAGCCACTAAATATGGGGTAGCTATTGACATGCCTGCGGGACCTTCTGAGGTTTTGGTCTATGCGGATGAATCTGCCGTGCCGGCATTTGTAGCCTCCGACTTACTTTCTCAGGCCGAGCATGGAGTGGATTCTCAAGTGGTCTTGGTGACCCCATCGGAGAAGTTTGCCAAAAAGGTCCTCAAAGAAATCAATACCCAGCTCGAAGAACTTTCCAGAAAGGACATTGCTTTCAAAGCCCTTCAAAACTCCACAGCTGTGGTAATGGAAGATTCCTCAGCTGCCATTGATCTGATCAATGACTATGCCCCTGAGCACCTGATCATCGCCGTGGAAAACGAGGAAGAAACAGTTAATGCGATTTACAATGCTGGATCGGTATTTATTGGCAATTACACTCCTGAGTCAGCTGGTGATTATGCTTCGGGCACCAATCACACTCTGCCGACCTACGGCTATGCCAGAAACTACAGCGGGGTATCTCTGGATAGCTTTGTTAAAAAAATGACCTATCAGAAAATTACCCCTGAAGGTCTAAAACTTCTGGGTCCTGCTGTAGAAATCATGGCCGCCAATGAACAACTGGATGCACATAAAAACGCAGTCACTATTAGGCTTAACTACCTGAAAGAAAACAAAAAATGAGCTTCGATCTAAACTCATTATTGAGAGCACATATCCTTCGGCTTCAGCCCTATACCTCGGCCAGAGACGAATATACCGGCAAGGAAGGGGTCTTTTTGGATGCCAATGAAAACCCATTTGGATCCATCACATCTGAAGATTTCAACCGGTATCCTGACCCGTATCAAAGTGCACTTAAGGAAGAAATCTCAAAAATAAAGGGAGTTCGACCCAGTCAGATATTCTTGGGAAATGGATCCGATGAAGCCATCGATCTGCTTTATCGGGCATTTTGTAATCCTGGAAAAGACAATGTGATTTTACTTCCTCCCACTTATGGAATGTACGAGGTAAGCGCCCATATCAATGACGTGGAAATCCGAAAAGTCTCACTAACAACCGATTTTCAACTTCAACCCCAAAAAATCCTCGAAGCAGCAGACGCCAACTCCAAAATTCTTTTCATCTGCTCTCCCAATAATCCCTCCGGAAACAAGATGAAGCGGGCCGATATCCTGTTTCTCTTGGAAAAATTCCCCGGATTAGTAGTCGTGGACGAGGCCTACATTGACTTCAGTGATGAGCCAAGCTTTACCACGGAACTATCCCGCTTTCCCAATCTTTTGGTAATGCAAACCTTCTCCAAAGCCTGGGGATTAGCTTCTCTCAGACTGGGAATGGCCTTTGGTAGTGAAGATCTGATTCGGATTTTGAATAAAATCAAGCCTCCTTACAATATATCCGGTTTGACTCAAGAGACCGTTTTATCGGCAATTAAGGACAAAGCCAAAGTAGATCGAATGATCCGGGACATCCTTTCCGAAAGAGACTTCTTGCATGAGGAATTGGAAAAGTTTCCTTTTGTCCAAAAGATTCATCCTTCCCATGCCAATTTTCTTTTGGTGCAAATCCCAAATGCCAATCGAGTGTATGATGATTTGATTGAGGAAAAGGTTATTGTAAGAAACCGGGCAAAAGTGTTGCTATGTGTAGATTGTCTAAGGATCACTGTGGGAACGAGGGAGGAAAATAAAGCGCTGCTAAAGGCTTTGAGTAAAGTTTGTAGTTGAATTGAAAGATTGAAAAATGACAAGATTGGAAAATTCCAGATTCAAGTAATAAGTGCAACACTAAAGGTTTAAGGAAAGAAGCCTAGGCTTCCTTCCTTAGGCTGAAGAATTAAATTAGTGTTGTCATGCAGAAATTCAATCATCTCAGCCCAGAGCAAAGGTACCAAATCGAAATTTTAATCAAACAAG